>CAYTBO010000011.1:10085-61407 GCA_964436055.1 uncultured Ohtaekwangia sp. | reverse complement strand
TGATGAACATGTATTTATTCAGGTTTCAGACAACGGGCCCGGTATCATTCGCGAAGCCCTTGATAAGGTGTTTGTTCCATTCTATTCCACCAAAAAAACCGGCTCTGGTATCGGGCTTAGTCTTTCCAGGCAAATCATGCAGTTGCACAATGGGAATCTATCGGTTGATTCCCAACCCAAGGTAAGGACTGTGTTTACGCTAAGGTTTTGATTCAAGGATTTACCTGAATTCCGTTCAAATTCAACTTCAAGCACTGGCTTCCTAAAAGGCTTGGATTTCATTGATTTCACCTTGGCATTTCGTAATTTTATCGGCTAAACAATAGCTTTTGGCCATTTTGCCATGATAAAACCCCTCATCATGAAAAAATCAACTTTTCTTTTGTTGGTTGTCCTCCAGTCTTGCCCCGTATTTTCTCAGGGTGTCTCCAATGTGTGGTCGTTCCAGGAAGACAAAAAAGCGGTGATCGTTTACGATTTATTGTCGATCGACCCTACTAAAGAGTTTTATGTGAAAGTATTTGCCTCTGCTGACGGTGGTAAAACATTTAGTTCTATGTTGAGCAAAATGTCTGGTGATGCCAATACAATAGTAAAGGCTGGCAGTAACAAAATTGCTGTATGGGATGTGCTAAGGAGTGGGACAAAGCAAAAGACGATTTCGTTTTCCGCGTTGATGCCATCTCCATTGGGCCTAACGGGTCCCTTCCTACGATTGACAACAAAGTGTGCCAGATCCAATTTTTGGATGTGTCCCGGACAGCGAACAATGACGTGATTATAATGTTTTCCCTCGAAAACAAGAACCCTGAAGCTAACCAGTTCATTTGTGCCAATTTTCTCGTAGTAGATGACCAGGACAAGCTATGCAGGGAGTTTTCAGGCGCCGCCAACCAACTAACCATTGTGCCCTACAACCAGAAGAAGGTATTATCGGTAGTTGTTAACAATGTAAACCCTGAAGTGAAAGGGTTTACCCAATTTGATTTCAATGTATCCAATACGCCCGTTCGGTTGAAGAACCTGCAAATACTAAGCACCGCTAACTAACCCAATCATGAAAAAGCATTTAGCCTTTGTCCTGTTGTCCGGTTGTGTGGCTTTGACTTGTTACGGTCAGGCATCCTCAGTAAGCAAAAACTTGCAATTTAATGCCGGCAACTCCAGCCAAAATATTTCAGGCATAAGCACACCATTAAATTTTGATGCATCAAACCCCAAAGCCGCCAGCGGGAAGTCGTCACTTTTGTTTAACCCTAACCAAAATGGCATTCAACCATCAAAGCCAGTAGTGGTTGTAAAGGAAAAAAAAACCGAACAAAAGCCGCCAGTCGAAACCGCTGTTGCCGAGGTAACCAAACAGACAACTCCGGTTCAAAATGAGACCTTAATATCAATGGAGCAACCCTTGGCTGAAGTAGTGGCGCAGCATTCTGAAAACAGGGCTGTTGAAACGGCTCTTCCCCTTTCCACCGTTACTCTAGAAGCAACGGTTAATCCAACTTCTCCTAAATCGGTCCTATTAGGATCGGAGTTCGCTACCAATTTACCAAAATACAAAGCGTTGATTATTGGCGTTTCAGAATATCAGTTTGCAGGCGCAGGACTGCCATCATTGGAAAACCCGTCAAAAGACGCGCAAAAACTGCATGATCTCTTAGTCAAAAAATACACCTTCGACCCGGAAGATATCAGGCTTTTGACCAATCCCACCCGCAGGGAAATTATTGATGCCCTGGAGTTGGTTTCCAGCGAAATTACAACGAAAGACAACCTTCTTGTCTTTTATGCAGGGCATGGGTATTACGATAAATCCAAAGACTTCGGATATTGGCTTCCATCAGATGCCAAATCTGCAAGCCGGGTGGACTGGATTCCCAATAGTACAATAAAGGATTACCTTAGCGCCATAAATTCCAAACATACGTTGCTGATCTCCGATGGTTGCTTTGCCGGCAGCATTTTCAAAACCAGGGCTGTGGATGCCAATACAATCCTGAAGATACATGAAGTGTACAAAGACCCCAGCCGGAAGGCGATCACAAGCGGCAGTTTGACAGTTGTTCCCGACAAAAGCATTTTTCTGGAATACCTGCTTCGGAAACTAGAAGAAAACGAAGATGATTTTTTGTCCTCTCAAAAACTGTTTTCAAGGATGTACGAACCCATTTCCAACAACTCATTGGCCACTCCACAATATGGCGTGGTGCAGGGGACCGGTGACGAAGGGGGCGATTTTATTTTCATAAAGAGGCAATAGCGTACGTTAAACTTTTCATCGGCGGATCCCATTTCCAAATTTGCCCCGCGCTATGAAACCCCTTAATCAAATCGAATCCTGGCACAGGTAATTTTGCCAATTTGACCAATCCGGGTCATTCTACCTATGGTAAATCATCGGGAATATATTACCTTAACGTAGTAGCGGGCACAATTAATTTATCCCCTCAAGAAATACAGGTGGTTTAAAGGATGCCGGCAGGCCAGATAACATATTAAAACCCAGAAAATTAATTCCCGATGAAGATATGCGCATCCGTACCTCTCATTACAATCATGGCATTGTTTCATAGTTGCGACACCACCGCTCAGAACATGAACGTAACGGAGCTTGACAAAATAATTCGTAGCGTTGGTGATAGCATTCAGCAAAATCAGGGAAGTTGGCAATTGAAATACAAGGAAATATGGGTTTATGTGGTTACGGATGCCAACCATAACCGGATGCGGATCATTTCCCCGATTGCCCGGGTTGAGGAACTGGAGGATAAACACTACATCAAATCCTTGGAGGCAAATTTTCATACCGCACTGGACATCAAGTATGCTATTTCTGAGGGTTGGATGTGGTCAATTTTTGTTCATCCGCTCAAGGAGCTTTCAGCACACCAGGTAAAAGATGCCTTCAGCCAGGTTTACTCCGGGGTGGCCACTTTCGGTTTCACCTACAGCAGCGGGGAACTGTTGTTTCCAGGAAATGAATGATGATTTTCCACGCACCAAAGTGCATGAGGTAGTTAGGTCTAAGAAATGCTAACCCAGGTACTCGTCCCATTCATTTTCCACCCCGCTATTCTCCCTGAGGAAGAGCGCATAGTTGGGTTTGTAGGGTTTGCGCTTGAGTACCATACCTGCCTCCTCGGGCGTATAATCTCCTTTTTTTGCGTTGCACCTTTTACACGCTGTTACCAGATTCAACCAAGAATGGGGTCCTCCCTTCGAACTTGGTATAACATGGTCCAGCGTTAGTTCTTTGTGTGTGCCGCAATATTGACATTGGTTGTTATCGCGCCTGAAAATGTTCTGGCGCGTGAGGTTTACGCCCTTGTATGGGGCCCTCACATACCTGTTAAGGCGAATAACTGAAGGCATGGCAAAACTGTGCGTGACAGTGCGCAATTTATGTCCGTTGGCCGGCCGAATCAATTCGCTTTTATTGAGGTATACCAGAATAAAAGCGCGCTGTACTGAGCACACCATCAACGGGCTAAAATCCTGGTTAAGTACAAGTACTCTATTATTCACAGTAGGAAATATAGGCTGATTCCTCGTTTTTAACAAGGGGAAGCTTAGCTTGGCCTGCGAACAAAAGTTATTGATCAGGTAATATCCTTCGAATTCCCCATAGGGAATGGGTAATTACCTTGGTCTCGACATTAATAATTCCATCCTCTATTATCACGTCTACCCTCACTTTACCCGATGCGTGAATGATTTTATCATCATCGAGCAGGATACCTACATGGCTTATTCTACCGCTCTCATTCCCAAAGAAAGCAAGATCACCCGGAAGGGACATCTCCAAGTGTGCCACTTCGCGACCACAAAGAAACTGCTGGTTGGTATCTCTGGAAATGAAATATCCATTGATTTTAAAAACCATCTGGGTAAACCCTGAACAGTCGATACCGAACGGGCTCTTCCCTCCCCATTGGTAGGGTGCATGCAAATACTTCCTGGCTATAGTTTTCACAAATTCCACATCTCTTTTTTGCCCCAGGCTTTTTGATTCACCATTAAATGCAAACTGCTCTTCCATCTTAAACAATTCAGAATTTGAAATAGGCACAATGCTGCCCATCAAAATAGTGAGTGGATTTTTTTTATAAAGGATCTCGCTGGAAAGTTCGGTGGTGATTTTAAAATTAGCGTGATTGATTTGATCGAAATACTCCCTTGTTATACTGTGATGTTGTTTCCTGTCGATCCACCCTTCATACCCATCCAGGAACATGCGAATCCAAATCCACTTTTCATCTTTGGAAAACGATAGCACTTCGTAATGATCACCAAATAATAATTGAGAGGTTTGTTCCGTCCTGTCATCGGGATCCTTTCTTACCGAAATCAATGAAAGACGAGTGACTCCATAATCGATAACTTCCATCCTACCTCAATTTAATTCTACTGAGTTCTCTTTTTACATCGCGCTCCTTAATGCTGTCGCGCTTGTCATGCATTTTTTTTCCCCTAGCCAAAGCGATCTCTAGTTTTGCGTAACCCCTTATATTGATGAACAATCGGAGCGGGACAATCGTCAATCCCTTTTCTTCCGATTTATGCTCCAACCGGCCTAGCTCTGATTTTTTTAGAAGTAATTTGCGCTCGCGGGCTGCTTGGTGATTATAGTGTGTTCCCTGATCATATGGTGTTATGCTGATCCCTTTGACAAACAATTCACCGTTATTGAAATAGCAGTGTCCATCCTGCAAATTGGCTTTTCCTTCCCGTATGGATTTAATCTCCGTGCCTTTCAATACCATACCAGCCACGTAGGTATCCAGTAATTCATATTGAAAGCCTGCCTGCCTGTTTTTAATACTTATATTATTTGAGAATCTGGATTTATCCACGTTTCAATAGTTATCAGTAGCAAACAACTTATTTAATCGATCCCGCTTAAGCATTCGCTGACCTGTTTTACCTTTGGCGATCAACCTATCCCCAACCTTCACCACAACATCACAAATCAATTCATTACCTGTTAATGCTGAAACAGTGGCCATAATTTCCAATTCATCTCCAACAAACGCAGGGCTATAGTGATCAATGGTAAGATGCGTACCCACGCCTTCTTCATCCGCTTCTTTCATTTCTATAAAAAAAAGCCTGGAAGACCATTCCATATGGCGAGCCAGCGAAAAGGTGGAGCAAACCGCATGCAGTACCTCACCATGAAAAACAGCAAGGTCCTCCTGCTTAACAACGGTTTTATAAACCTTACTATCCCCTATTACAAAAATATTTTTCATTGCTCATATTGGCATCCTGGCCAGAGGTGATACATCCAGTCCACAGAATGCATGACCCAAATACTTATAATGTGCAGCTTTCGCAATCATTGCCGCGTTATCTGTACAATATTGAAATTCCGGAATAAAAGTTTTCCATCCAAGTTGATTTCCCTTTTCCACCAAAGTTTGGCGTAATCCGGAATTTGCCGATACCCCACCGGCAATACCAATATTCTTAACGTCATATTCGATACTTGCCTTTTCTATTTTTTCTATTAGCATGTGTATAAGGTGTTTCTGCAAGCTGGCACAAATATCAAATTTCCTCTTCTCAATAAAATCAGGATCCTTAGCAATTTCATCTCGTATGAAATACAAAAATGCCGTCTTAATTCCGCTAAAAGAAAAGTCGTGAGATGGCATCTCCGTACGAGGAAACACAAATGCATTTGGATTCCCTTGCTGAGCATATTTATCGATCAAGGGTCCTCCCGGATAGGGAAGTCCCATAATTTTAGCCGCTTTATCAAAAGCTTCACCCGCTGCATCATCCTGAGTCTCTCCGATCACCTCGTGATCAAGGTGGTCTTTAACAAGTATAATTTGGGTATGCCCTCCGCTTACCGTTAGGCATAAAAATGGAAAGGGAGGAACAGGCTCGTCAATAAAATGAGAAAGAATATGAGCCTGAAGGTGATTAACCTCAATCAACGGAACGCCTAGCGCAAGTGCCATTGATTTGGCAAAAGAAACCCCAACCAGCAGCGAGCCCAGCAGCCCGGGACCCCGGGTAAAAGCAATGGCATTCAATTGATCTAATGATATACCAGACGATTCAATTGCTTCGTTTACTACATAGACAATATTCTTTTGATGAGCCCGGGAAGCTAACTCAGGGACAACACCACCATATTTTGAATGCACCGATTGCGAGGCAATAACATTATTAAGTACCTTGCCATTTCTTATTACAGAAGCAGATGTTTCGTCACAGGATGATTCTATGGCAAGGATATTGAGATGCATTATAGATTGAATGAACCTGCAAGTTATCAAAATTCGGATTCTTTCTTGGCTAAGGAAAATTATCCTCTACGGCCTCTATATTGCCTTGCTTCTCTTTGTAGTGGGTGCCGGAATACTTCAGATACCTCCGGTACAAAAATCCGTTATAAAGCATTTTACTGACAGGCTGTCGGTAGCTTCGGGCTTTACAACAACATTCGAGTCCGTATACCTGGTTTGGTATGACCGACTTCAACTACGTGGGCTTCGTATTGTAGATCCTGAGCAAAACCTCATGATCGGAGCTGAACAACTGTCCCTTAATTTCAGGATAAGTTTTCTGTTTGATAATAGTGATATAAATATCGATGCCGCAACCCTGACAGGAGGAAGTGTAAATCTTGTCAAGATCCTTGACTCGGACTCAGCTCGTGATCTTAATATAAATATTTTTATTAGCAGGCTTGGGTCGCCCGCTAAATCTTCATCCGGAGGAAGCGCCAAAGTAAATATTGGTGAAATTTTAGTCAACCAATCCCGGTTTAGTTATAACGACCCTCAGAAAGATTCGCTGGCACCTCTTTTTGATTATCACCACATGGATCTTCAACTGGATAACGGTCAGTTTCAGAATTTCAAAGTCATTGGGGATACTATTCAATTCAGGGTAAATTCACTTGTCGCGAAAGATAACGCCACACAATTTGAACTTAAAAAGCTGAGTACCTTCTTTCGGATTTCACAACGATCGATGGAGTTCATTGATATCAAAATGGATGCGGGCGCCAGTCACATTGAAGATTCAGTGATCTTCACTTTTCAAAATCAATTGGCATTAAATGACTTTAACAATGCGGTAGATATACATGCGAAGTTCAAGAATACTATCCTGGAACCAAAAGATCTTGCCTTATTTGCTCGGGGAGTTGAAAGGATTACCGAACCCATAAGGTTGGAGGGCAAATTTTCAGGAAAGGTAAAGAAGCTTACCGTAAACGACTTAAACCTAAATTTTGGAAATACATCCTTGAACGGAGCGCTTACTATGGATGGCTTACCTGCCATCCAGGAGACCTTTATAAATCTTAATTTAAAGAGTTCTAAAGTTGACATCAACGACCTTTCCGGTTTTATCCCAACCAATACATTCACGCAGCTAAAACCGCTGGGCGAATTTCAATTGTCAGGTAAATTCGCGGGCTTTGTAAATGATTTTGTTGCCAATGGATCTTTTGCCGGAGCTTTTGGAAAAATAAATTCGGATATCAATCTTAAAATTGATAATGAACACCCTGAACTATCCAGCTATAGCGGAAATATTGAGGTAATCAATTTCAAGCTCAATACCTATCTCAAAGACACAACGACATTCAAGCGTATTTCATTGAAAGGAAATATCAAAGGAAAGGGATTCACGGAGAAAAGCGCCGATTTGCAACTCAATGGGTTGATTTCGCATTTTAAAATTAAAAATTATGATTATGCCAATATTTCAACAAATGCCCGATTCAGGTCTCAGTTTTTTAATGGCAAATTGACAATTGATGATCCCAATTTAAAATTCGATGCAGAGGGATCAATTGACTTCAGGGACAACCACGATCTGGTAAAAGTGAAAGCCAGGTTGGATACGGTTATGCTTCAGCAATTGGGTTTTTCTAATGAATTATTATCCATTCGATCGGATATGGATATCAATTCAAAAGGATTACAAATAGACAGTATTTTCGGGCAAGCATTTCTTAACAATACCATTGTAAACTATAGGGATCAGTCACTACAAGTTGACTCCATATATGTTATATCCAGTGAACTTCAGAATGGCCGCAGTTTATTGTTAAAGAGCTCACTTGGCGATATCAATCTGCACGGTGAGTACTATTACTCAACCCTATTCAATGATTTAAATTACCTGTTTAAAGAATTTTTCCTTACCATAAAAAATGATAAAGCGGAGCTTACAAAACATTACCTGATAAAAGAAAAGAAAACCCAGGAATACCATGCCAATTTCAATATCATATTAAGGAATATTAATCCCATTTTTGAAGTTGCTGGATTAAAAACGCAAATATCCCAAAATACTAAAATAGAAGGTACGTTTGTCAATGGCTTCACTTCCATCTTCAATGCCTACAGCACGATTGATTCAATAGTCTATAGCGACAAAGTTTTTACTGAAAATTCAATTCAATTTAATGGATCCAAGATCAGGGATAGCACCACCCTACTGGCTATGCTCAATGTGACATCTCAGAATCAGTTTATTTCAAAAAACTTCAATACACAGAATTTAATTTTCGATGCAATATGGAACACGGATCATATTGAAATCGGCCTTGATTTTGATCAACCGGGTACAGGCAACTATGCAAGGGCAAAGGCAGCCATCGATTTTTTGGACGACAGTACACGCGTAAAAGTACTTCCTTCCCAATTCAAGGTATTGGACGAAATCTGGGAGGTAAGCCAGCATAATTACACAATAAAAAAAGCCGATGAATGGGCGATTCATGAGTTAGGTATTACCCATGGTGATCAGTCCATTTTTGTAGATGGATATATATCACCGATTGCGGGCAAATCACTTTTGCTCAAGATAAATAACCTTGAATTGGATTTTCTGAATACCATACTCGGAGAAAAGATCACCGGTCTCATGAATGGATCAGCCGAGGCAAGGGATCTTTACACCAATCCTTACATTCAAAACAATTTAACTATTGAATCATTTACCATCAATGATTTTCTGATTGGAGATGTGGTTGGGGTGAATACGTGGAATCAACAAAATCAACGATTTGATATTGATTTCTCCATTGATCGTCTTACTACCCGCACCGTTGATCTTAGCGGATATTACAATCCAAATGAGGCAAATCCCCTCCAACTAGATGCGAAATTCAACAAAGCAAATCTAAAGATCGCTGAGCCTCTTCTTCAGGATATTTTCTTGCAATTAGGCGGAGAACTTACCGGGACTTATAGCATTACCGGAAACTTCTCTCAACCTAAAATAGATGGAAACGGAAAAGTTGAAAATGGCGAATTTATAATCGCCTACCTCAAAACACGTTATTCCTTTACAGGAGAATTTGGAATGAACTCAAATCAAATGATATTTAACGATTTTAAATTAAGTGATGTATTCAACAATAAGGCAACCGTTGACGGATATATTGCCCATAAAAGTTTTAGTGAATTCCGATTGAACCTGGATGCTACTTTTGCAAATTTTCAATTACTCAATACAACCCCCAAAGATAATTCAGAATTCTATGGACAGGGCTATGGCACCGGAAATGCCAATATATTCGGACCGGCATCTAATTTAAAAATATCAGCAACCGCCCGAACGGAGAAAAATACGCGAATTTATATTCCGATGACCAGTGTATCCGGTGTGGAGACCAAAGATTTCATCAATTTCATTCCGTTTACGGATAGCATCCACACTACCAAAGTTTTTGAATCGCATACCCAAATTAAAACACCCGTGTCCGGCATTTCAATGGATATTAATCTGGACATTACACCGGATGCTTATGCAGAAATCATTTTTGACATCAAGTCCGGAGACATCATCCGGGGGAGAGGTAATGGTGATATAAAACTTCAAGTGGATACAAAGGGGGACTTCTTTATGTTTGGATCTGTTGAATTTACCCAAGGCGCATACAACTTTACGCTGTATGACATCATCAACAAAGAATTTGATGTACAGCCAGGAAGTCGAATTTCCTGGTATGGTAATCCCTACGAAGGGATAATGGATATTACAGCCAACTACCGGCAGATGGCATCCCTCATTCCCCTATTGACAGATCAGTCACAAGAGGTGATTACGAATCCGCAGGTACGTAGAAAATATCCTTCAGAAGTAAAGCTGAAACTTGATGGTCAAATGTTATCACCAAGAATTAGTTTCGACATTGAAGCAAATGAACTTCCAGATAATATCCTGGTCGAGGGCAGACCTCCGGTAAGGTTAAATTTTGAATTTGAATCCTTTAAATCCAGGGCCGATGAGCAAGAATTGAAAAGGCAGGTGTTTAGTCTCATTATCCTGAGGCGCTTCTCCCCACCCGATGCCTTTAGTACAAGCGGCACACTTTACAGCAGCGTGAGTGAATTGCTTTCAAATCAGCTAAGTTACTGGCTTACGCAGGTGGATCAGAACCTTGAAGTTGATCTTGACCTCGGCACGCTGGATCAGGAAGCTTTTAATACTTTTCAATTACGATTGTCTTATTCCTTTTTGAATGGCCGGTTAAGAGTAACCCGTGATGGATCTTTTGCCAACCAATATCAAACGGCGGACAATGTCAGCTCGTTGGCCGGTGATTGGACCGTTGATTACTTGTTGACTCCCGACGGAAAGTTTAAGGTAAAAATGTACAGTCGTTCAAATTTAAACCAACTCAATAATTCATTGGGAACGCAAAATGCGGTAACCACAGGTGTCAGTTTGCTTCACACACAAAACTTTGATCAGGTAAAAGATCTTTGGCGATCAGCAAGAGAAAAAAATCAAACGGAAAGCACGATATTGCCAACAAACGATGAGGGACTCAAAGAGGATGATGATGTACAGCAATAAGTACGAAATACGGATAATATTTTTCCTCTTACTACAAATCAGCTTTTATTTATCATACTCGGTTTCAGGCCAGATAAATAAAAAGGATACACTCAACAAGAAACGATTTAATGCCTTGGTGATTGGCTCATCCTTAGCCTATACCGGTACGATGATTGGGCTTGGTGAAATTTGGTACAGCAATTTTGATAAACAACCATTCACTTTTTTCGATGACTCAAAGGAATGGTTACAAGTTGATAAGGCCGGGCATTTCTATTCAGCATTCCAACTCAGCAATGCCGGGTCAAATGCGTTGCAATGGTCGGGAATGAGTAAACGAAAATCCGATAAGATTGCCTCGTTGGCAAGCTTGCTGATGGTAAGTTCAATTGAAATTTTTGATGGAAAATCCGCAGGCCATGGCGCTTCCGCTACCGACTTACTGGCTAATGCTATTGGGTCTGCATTTTATCTCAGTCAGCAAGCAATATGGAAACAGACCAGGATTCAACCCAAGTTTTCTTTTCATCAAACCTATCTAGCCAAGCAAAGACCGGAATTGTTAGGAAAAAATTTCATCGAAGAGTTGGTCAAAGATTATAATGGGCAAACCTACTGGCTTTCCGTTGATGTGGACAAATTCACATCCTTTCCCCGGTGGCTAAATTTGGCTGCCGGATATGGGGCACATGACATGATTCATGCCCGTAAAGAATCGAACAACCTGGATGGTCACTTTCCATTCAGGCAATACTACTTGGGTCTGGACTTCGACCTTACGGCCATCAAAACCAAAAGCAAAACCATTAAAACTTTATTGTATGTGGTAAACATGATAAAATTACCTGCTCCAACGCTCGAATTTTCAAATAAGGGAGTAAAAGTCCATGCATTCTACTTTTAGGATTGGGAGCATTTCAATTTCATTTAGTATCTTCATTTTTCCATTCAACCCCAATACCTATGGACCTGGTCTCTACAATGAAAAAGTACGCTGACGAAATAGACGGTCAGTTCACCGGATACGACAGCAGTCATTCAATTATTATCGTACCCTTGTCGGGTGGCAGATTTCAAACGGTAATCGGTACCATTAAGGAAAATAAATTGTACAACCGTAAAATGGTAGCTTTTTCATCGAAAGTAACCGTTGCCGATACAGGCATTCCATTTAATGAATTACTCGAACAAAGTGCTCACTTTAACTATTGCCGCTTTGTTATCAGTGATGAATATTTACAGATTGAGGCGGTGGCCGCTTTGGATGGTACTGCGGAAAGTTCCATTAAAGAAATGATTCAGGAAGTTGCCAACCTTGCCGATCAATATGAAATGAAACTCACGGGAGCAGACGTTCATTAAGCATTCCTTCATTATTTAATTATCCGTAACTTTGCACCGAAATGCAAGCTGTCTTATCGTGTCCCGACTAGTCGGGATAAGGAAAGTCCGGGCAACATAGAGCATCGTACTTCCTAACGGGAAGGCCCTGACCCGAAAGTCGTCAGGGACAGATAGTGCCACAGAAAACAAACTACTCTCGACCGACTTTGTCGGGCGGAGAAAAGGTGAAAAGGTGAGGTAAGAGCTCACCGCCCTGATGGTGACATCAGGGGCATGGCAAACCTTACGAGTTGAAAGGCCAAATAAGCCTTGATCATTGGTGCGCTCTCATCAGGATTACTTCGGTATTCCATCAGGGCGGGTAGGCTGATTGAATCTGATGGTGACATCAGATCCAGATAAATGATAAGATTCTGACGGCAACGTCAGGAACAGAACCCGGCTTACAGGCTTGCATTTTATATTTTTTCTAACCTGTACCAAAAAAAATTACAAACGATGCCTAAGGTACTCCTGATTGAAGATGAAACGAGCATTCGTGCTGTATTGAAAGACATCCTCATCGAACAAAAAGAATTGAAACTTACCATTGACGAAGCAAAAAACGGAGTTGAAGGGTTGTCCATGCTGGAGAATGAAGATTATGACCTGGCGTTTTGTGACATCAAAATGCCAAAAATGGACGGCATGGAGGTGCTGGAAAAGGCCAGGCAAAAAGGGATTCTTACTACATTTATTATGATCTCTGCGCACGGAACTACCGAAATGGCAGTCGATGCAACCAAAATGGGAGCTTTTGATTTTTTACAAAAGCCTCCTGATCTCAACCGGCTGCTTATCACCCTCAGAAATGCGTTAGATAAAAATACCCTGGTAGCTGAAACCAAAACCCTCAAAAGAAAGATCGCCCACAAGTTTGACATGATTGGAGAATCAGTTCCTATCCGCCAGGTGAAGGAAATGATCGATAAGGTTGCACCCACTGACGCCAGAGTATTGATCACCGGTCCGAATGGATCAGGCAAGGAGTTGGTGGCACGGTGGATTCATGAAAAGAGTAATCGTGCAAATGAGCCGTTTGTTGAAGTCAACTGTGCCGCCATTCCGTCAGAGCTTATCGAAAGTGAGTTGTTTGGACACGAAAAAGGATCCTTTACATCGGCTGTTAAGCAGCGAATTGGAAAATTTGAGCAAGCCGATAACGGTACACTTTTTTTAGATGAAATTGGTGACATGAGTCTTTCCGCGCAGGCCAAAGTGTTGCGAGCCTTGCAAGAGAATAAAATCACGCGCGTAGGTGGAGATAAGGATATTAGTGTGAATGTGCGCGTGCTTGCTGCGACCAATAAAGACCTGAGAAAAGAAATTAAAGACCATAAATTTCGTGAAGATTTGTATCACCGGCTTGGTGTAATCATTATCAAGGTTCCCGCTTTGAATGACCGCAAAGAAGATATACCGTTACTTATAGAAAAATTTCTTAAAGACCTTGCTGTTGAGCATGGTACCAAACCGAAAACAATGGATAAAGGTGTCTTAAAGGAGATTCAGAATCACAACTGGTCAGGAAATATCCGGGAACTTAGGAATGTAATAGAAAGACTGGTAATAATGAGTGGCGAGAAAATAGGCCTGGAAGAGGTTAAAAAGTACCTCTAAGGGACTAAATTCTCCGCTCAGAATTGCTGCTGTTCTTCACCTCTTTCTTGCTGTAAGTGGGGCATGTATACTGGCTGCATGCACTCAAGAAAGCGATCAGGGCAATAAAAGCTAAAATTTTCTTCATTTTAGTCGTATTTGAAAGTATAAAATTATCAATCTTTTTAATTTGAGCAAACTTAATCGAAGTAAAATGACTGTTTAACGACCCTATTGGCTATCCAACCAGCAAATTGCATCCCCTCATATCCGAGTTATCAATTCGCCCAAGTACCTCAAAACTACCATCTTGCAAAACTTTACCTAAATCCTGGGTTTCAACGAAAGCACAGGTATAAATATTTGACAAATCGATAATATTTAAACCTCCTGCCTTACCCCGGTTAAGCGGTTGGAAGGGGTCATTTATATCCCGAACCAATATCTTCATTCCTGAAGGTGCCTTGAAGTAACCGTTTGCCTGGGAGTACGCCTGCGAAAATAATTCAGTCATGCCATATTCCGAATGTATGGACTTAACGTGAAATCTGGCGCATAAAATCTCGTGAACCTCCTCACGTGTAATCTCTTCCCTCCTCCCCTTCATCCCGCCGGTTTCCATGACCATGCATTTGCTCAAATTCAATTCAACCTTTTCCGCCAAGTCAAGCAGCGCAAAAGTGACCCCCCATAGAACAACTGTTCTTTCTGTGTCAACAGCTTTGCGCAAGTTTTCAATCAGCTCTTCGGTACTGTTGAGGTAAAATGCAGAATACGGTGATCCACTTTGATCAATAAAATAATTCACCATGGTCACCAGGGATGACCCTTCCCTCTCCAGGTAAGATGGCAGCAAAGCAAAAAAGTGATAGTTTGAAACAGGGCCATAAAAGTCTTCAAAAATCGACCGGGTATTTTTAAGGTACATTTCACTACTGAACACCCGGTGCTTACTAGGAATTAAACCCGTTGTTGAACTGCTGAGAAAGGTAGTTTGAGTGATCCAGGTCCCTGTAACAACTTCCTGATCTTTAAAAAAAGAAATGGGTAAGAAAGGAACATCCCCCAGCGTTCTTATTTTATCAGCTTTTACCCCCAGATGCGTGAGGTAATCGTGATAGACCAGGTTTTGCTTTGCTTGGAATTGAAACAATGACAATGCAATATCATCGAAATTCGATTCGTTAATGCTTGATAAAACCGCTTCAAAACTTTTAAATGTAATCAAGCGTTAAGTAATTTACAGTCATAAAAATAGGAAATGAAGATCATATTGGGGCTAGGTGTGGTGATGGTATTCACATTAGGGGTTACATCTTGCTTCGACCCCCCGGATTACTCCAATACACCTGAAATTGAGTATGAAAATATTGTTTTTAAGGATATTACCAATCCCTCGGATCCGGATTCCTTGATCCTGTTTGTCAATTTCAGAGATGGTGATGGGAATCTGGGCCTGGAGCCAAATGAAGTTGGGTGTGTGTTAATGGGTAGTGACACCATTTGCTACAACGAAAAAAATTTTTTCCGCAGTGTAGTGGACGGACGTTTTTTGAACTTTGCGGAAAAAAGAACAAATCCTGACTTTTTTCATTTACCTGACTTTGTGAAACCTTTTGATTGCATCAATTGGGAAGTGGTCTTTGATCAGGCAGGCTTACCCACCGATACTCTCTATTTCGAATTGAATGAAGATCACCATAACATCTTTATTGGTTTTCTAGTCAAACAAGACGATGGAACATTTGAGGAGTTTGATTGGCGGACGGAGTTTTGCACTACCTTCAACGGACGCTTTCCCATTCTTGCCAAGAATAAGGATTTGAGTACAGCCGGGCCAATAGAGGGAACCTTGCGCTATGCCATGCTTAGCACAGGCTTTAAATTTCAATTCAGTACCAAAACATTAAAACTTCGAGTTCAAATTCAGGACCGACTATTGAACAGGAGTAACATTATTGAAACGCCAGAATTTCAGTTCAATTAGGACCGTTCCAACTAATTAATTAGTTGGCCATTAAAAACTTATTTTCTAAAAGTATAAAACGATGGATTCTTTCGGATGAAAGAGTAGCCTATGTATGCCTGCGCAAAGCTTCGGCACACAGGTGCGATAGGCAATTAGCTCTCCGCATTACAATTGCAGTCGCACAACAAATCTTTCTATAACAATCAAAACGAATTCAGCCGCGCAACAGCGATAGCATTTAGTTGAAAGCTGTACATTCTATGAATTTCTAAAATCTGCAAGGTTTTCGATTTAACGTTCTATTTTCTCGCATATTTTTTCTACACAATCCCATTGACCTGTTTTAGGTTTTTAAGGTGTGACTAAATTATACTAATCATTAGAAGCAAGCAGTTGTAACGAGCCCTGTGCTCATTATTTTTATTATCAATTAGTTGAAGGGCACTAGTACAAGGGTGAAAATCGGTGGGGTTCAGCTTCGCACATCATATCATAAACCGTGTCGAACACATCTTCCGGATTTGGTTTAGAAAAGTAGTCTCCATCTGATCCATACGCCGGCCTGTGTTCCTTTGCCGCAATCGTAGTCGGTTTTGAATCCAGGTACTTGTACCCATCTTGTTCTTCCAAAACTTTTTGCATCATAAAAGCGGTGGCACCTCCCGGAACATCTTCATCTGCAAAAATAATTCGATTCGTCTTTTTTATGGATTCCAATATTTTCCCTTCACTATCAAATGGCAGCAACGATTGTACGTCAATGACCTCACAGTAAATTCCAAGTTTCTCCAAATCAGTTGCCGCTTCCATCACCACCCGACACATGGAGCCGTACGTGACGATAGTAATATCTGAACCCTCCCTTAATACCTCTGGAATACCTAAAGGCAAACAAAAGGCATCAATGTTAGAAGGCAATTTTTCTTTGAGCCGATAGCCGTTCAGGCATTCAATAATCAACGCCGGATCATCAGACTTTAACATGGTATTGTAAAATCCGGCGGCTTGAGTCATATTTCTCGGCACCAGTACAAAGATTCCACGAAGGCTGTTTAAAATCATCCCCATAGGCGAACCTGAATGCCATACACCTTCCAATCGATGGCCTCGTGTTCGGATAATGAGGGGAGCCTTTTGGCCGCCTTTTGTGCGGTATTGCAAACAGGCCAGGTCATCGCTTAAAATCTGAATAGCATACAGCAAGTAATCTAAATATTGAATCTCAGCAATAGGCCTCAAGCCCCGTAGTGCGGCACCAATTCCCTGACCTATTATTGTAGCCTCCCGTATGCCCGTATCGGTGACACGATTCTCGCCATATTTTTTTTGCAGTCCGGCAAAAGCCTGATTCACGTCTCCAATCTTTCCCACATCTTCCCCTATGGCAAAAACCCTTTGATCCCGGCTTAGCATATGATCAAAACAAGCCTGAAGAATTTCGCGACCATCCAGCAAAGGAGACGAATCAGTATATTCAGCAGGAACAGCTTCTACCCGGAATGCGGATAAATCAGATTGACTGAACAAATGTGAACTATACCGCTCGTAATTATCCTCTTCGTTTTTTCTAATCCACGAGATGAGTTCATTCCTGGCCTCAGACTCTTCTCCAAGCAATGTCCTTGCGGTTCGCCTGGCCGCTTTCATGGAATCCAATCTCAACGGGTTTATCGTATTGGCCAGCTCATTTTTAATCTCTGCTATTTCCTGCTTCATCGGGCTGAGCTTTTCCAGAATCATCATAAGTGAATGCTGAGCTACCTGTATATCCGCATTGAATTCCTTCCATGCATTTTCCTTTGCCGTCTTTGCCGTTGACTTGGCTTCTTTCTCTATTTTATCTAATTCGTCAGAAGACGCCATTTCCTGCGAAATAATCCACTTTCGCATCATACTGATACAGTCGTGATTTTTTTCCCATTCCAGCCTCTCTTTTGATTTATACCGTTCATGTGATCCCGACGTACTGTGACCCTGTGGCTGAGTTACTTCAATGACATGCAACAGAACGGGCACGTGTTCTTTTCTGCAAATTTTTTCTGCCTTTTCATACGCTTCGCACAACCCCTCATAATCCCAGCCTTTGGCAACAATAATTTCAAAGCCATTTTCCTCTTTAGTCCGCTGAAATCCTTCGAGAATTTTTGAAATATTCCCTTTGGTGGTTTGGTATTCAGCAGGAACTGATATGCCGTATTCATCATCCCAAATAGACATTAGCATAGGCACCTGAAGTACGCCAGCTGCATTAATGGCTTCAAAAAAAACACCTTCGGAGGTCGATGCATTTCCTATCGTGCCAAAAGCTATTTCATTTCCATTGATAGAGAATTTTTTAAATTCAGCCAACTTTGGGTTTTCCCTAAACAACCTGGAAGCATAGGCAAGTCCTACTAATCTCGGCATTTGACCCGCCGTTGGCGAAATGTCAGAACTGCTGTTTTTTAGTTCTGAAAGAACTTTGAAATTGCCTTCTTCATCAAGGGTACGTGTGGCGAAGTGGCCATTCATCAACCTCCCTGCAGAAGCAGGATCGGCCTTTACGTCAGTATGGGCATATAATTGTGCAAAATACTCCTGCAACGACAGCTCACCTATAGCCATCATAAATGTTTGATCGCGATAATACCCTGACCGGAAATCACCGCTTCTGAAAACTTTAGCCATCGCCAGTTGGGCTACTTCCTTGCCATCGCCAAATATTCCAAATTTGGCCTTGCCCATAAACACTTCTTTTCTACCCAGTAAACTTGCCTCTCTGCTCTCGCAGGCAAGTTGGTAGTCTTCTAAAATGGAAGCTACCCGTTGAGTTGATATTCCTGATTTTATTGTTTTTGCCTGAGTCAAAACTGAAAGTGATTGATGTCAAAAATAACCAAAATCACGCAGGGGGTCAAAATTTACTTTGTGGCCAAAATATTATGCTTTCATTCACCTTGTTTGCCAAAGAATTCAACCCAATCGCCACTATTTACTTTAGGATCGCTTCCCTTGATTTTATACGAATAAATTGAAACCAAATGGTCGGCTACCCTTATTTGGTCAAGGAAATAACCGGCCTCAATTTCCATTTCATGAATAGCCCTTCTGGTCTGATCATCCCTTATTCGGAATAGCTCAACCAAAATTGATTCGCCTGGATCATCTGTTCTAACCGCATACGGATAATCATCCAGTGAGTAAAGTTCATACCCTGCCAGCCGGCAGGTACAGATATATTGCAATGAACTGGCAAAATGAGAATGATTTTCCATGCCTTTCCTGAGCGAGCCATAAAAAGCGAATACATCAGATTCAATCACCTTAGTGCAAAATTGGTTAAAATGACCGTTGCAATCGTAACCGAATGCTATATTTACGAAATTTTTACAGTCACAAAAAACTTCAAAATAAATGATAGTCGGGGTTCCAAAGGAGATAAAGAATAATGAAAACCGGGTTGCGCTCACCCCGGCGGGCACGAAAGAATTAACCAAACGAGGCCACATGGTTTACGTTCAATCCACCGCTGGAATTGGCAGCGGCTTCAGCGATGAAATGTACTCGGGAGCAGGAGCAAATATGTTGCCTGATGCAAAGGATGTGTATAGCATTGCGGAGATGATTATAAAAGTAAAAGAGCCTATTGAAGTGGAGTATAAACTCATCAAAAAAGATCAGTTGGTATTTACCTACTTCCATTTTGCCTCGTACGAGCCACTCACCAAAGCCATGATCGAAACAGGTGCAGTGTGTCTGGCTTATGAAACGGTTGAAAAAGATGGTGGTCTTCCATTGCTTGTGCCCATGTCTGAGGTAGCTGGAAGAATGGCTATTCAGGAAGGCGCCAAATATCTTGAAAAGCCACTTAAGGGACGCGGAGTACTTTTAGGTGGTGTTCCTGGAGTTATGCCAGGCAAAGTTTTGATTTTGGGCGGAGGTGTTGTCGGCACCAACGCAGCAAAAATCGCTGCCGGTATGGGAGCAGATGTTATTATCACGGATGTAAATCTAAACCGGCTTCGTTATCTGGATGATGTAATGCCCAAGAATGTAAGCACCATGGCATCCAATGAATACACCATTAGAGAACTGGTACAAACACATGACCTAATCGTAGGGGCAGTGCTCATACCAGGAGCAAAGGCACCCAAGCTTATAACAAAAGACATGCTGAAAACCATGAGGCCTGGTACTGTACTGGTAGATGTAGCTGTCGATCAGGGTGGATGTATTGAAACTTGCAAACCAACTACTCATGAGGACCCTACTTACATCATCGATGATGTTGTACATTATTGCGTTGCCAACATGCCCGGTGCCGTACCTTACACTTCAACGCTGGCGCTGACTAACGCAACACTACCCTATGCAATGAAGTTGGCCGATCATGGCTGGAAAAAAGCCTGTAAAGCAAATGAAGACCTAAAGATGGGGCTTAATGTTATTAATGGAAAAGTTGTTTACAAAGCCGTAGCGGATGCATTCAATTTACCCTTTACCGATGTTTCTGAATTCTTGAATTGATTATTTTTTAAGAGTTTAAATAAGAAAAGCTGACCTCCGAAGTCAGCTTTTCTTATTTAAACTCAGGGAATTTATCGAGAAATACGGCTTCTTCGCCAGGTCGTGGTGCTTTCCAGCAATAATGAATCATACCATTGGTCACAGCCAAATACTGAGCACCAATGGTCATGTTATAAACGGCTATTTGATTAAAAGCCCTTTGCGTGAGCTTAATAGAAGATGACTTACACTCGATGAGCATCCAGGGTTTTCCATCTCGGTGATGCACCAAAATGTCCGATCGCTTTTGAACTTTATTGTACGTAAGACTGCTTTCAATTCTGAAAAGTGACCTTGGGTAATGGTGATTGGCAATCAGGTGTTGGATGAAGTGCTGTCTTACCCACTCCTCAGGCGTTAATACAACGTATTTCTTCCGGATTATGTCAAATATCCAAACTTTACCTTGTTCCTTTTTAAGGTTAGCATTGATGGCAGGAAGATTCAACGAATTCACGTTCCAAATTATAAATTATTAAATTATGAACATGTTTTGAAAGTAGACACTCAATGAAAAGCGTTGAAAGTCAATTCATAACTTTGCAGAAACGATTTTAGAAATGAAAACGAAGCGGGAAATTGTTGAAAACTGGTTGCCCAGATATACCGGTGTTGAATTGAGTGCCTTTGGGAAAGACATACTATTAACCAATTTTGACAACTATGTATACAAATTCGCTGAGTTGCACGGGGTAAACGTGATGGGAGTGGATAAAGCGATGCTCTCCGCGACAGCAAACGGAATAACCATTATAAATTTTGGTATGGGTAGCCCGAATGCAGCTACCATCATTGATTGTCTGTCGGCCATAAAACCGTCCGCGGTACTTTTTCTGGGAAAGTGTGGGGGGTTGAAAAAGAAGAACGTAATCGGAGACTTTATACTACCCATTGCGGCCATTCGTGGAGAAGGGACATCCAATGACTATTTGCCACCTGAAGTGCCTGCGTTACCCGCCTTTGCCCTCCAGAAGGCTATTTCTACTACAATCAGGGATTTGGATCAGGATTATTGGACAGGTACGGTTTACACCACTAACCGGAGGGTTTGGGAATGGGATGAGCCTTTTAAGGAATATTTAAGAAAGATCAGGGTAATGGCCATCGACATGGAAACTGCTACAATTTTTTCTACCGCTTTCTTTAATAAAATTCCTGCCGGGGCTCTTTTGCTTGTATCCGATCAGCCAATGATTGCCGAGGGTGTAAAAACCAATGCAAGCGACAAAGAAGTCACAACCAGTTATCTAGATCTTCATCTGAGAATTGGCATAGAATCTCTAAGACAGCTCATCAACAAAGGTATCACCGTAAAGCACCTTCGCTATTAGGCCTTTTGCAGCTTCGCTGACCTCACAAAAGTGAGTAACACCATTCCTGTTACGAAAAAGATAGCCAACGCAAGGGCACTGTTTCTCATACTTCCTGTGATCTGGTTAATCAATCCAAACGAAAAGGTTCCCATCACGATAGACAGGTTGTAAGTCACATCGAAAAAGCTAAAATACGAAGCATGATCTGTCGTGTTTTCGGGGATAAGTTTGGTATAAGTAGCTCTCGCCAAGGATTGTACGCCTCCCATTATCATCCCAACTACAAATGCCAATGCATAAAACTGAAACTCGGTGTAAACGAAGTAGGCTGAGATGCAAACCACTATCCATACTCCTATCATAAGAATTAGGGTAATTTTATTGCCATGGTTGGCCGAAAAACGAGCTGACAACCACGCACCTACTGATGCCACCAGTTGAATCAACAATATCGTGAGTATTAACTTGCTGCTATCCAACTGCAATACATCCGTCCCAAATAAAGTGGCCAGATACATAACCGTCTGAACGCCCATATTAAAAAAGAAAAAGGCAAACAGATACTTCTTGAGATCAGGGGATGATTTCAAGCTATCCCAAACGTTGAGCAACTCCGCATACCCCTTGATCCAGATATTTCCGGTTGGTCTTTTTCCAAAGGGGTTTTCCGGAAGGTAACGAAAGGAAATGGTAGAGAATCCAATCCACCAAAGGCCAACCAGCAGGAAAGTAAACCGGACAGCAGCTCCTTCATTAGCAAAACCAAAAGATGAATAATACGTGATGAAAAGAAGGCATATAACCATTAGGATAACGCTACCGTAATACCCCAGGGAATACCCTCTAGCACTGGTAGCATCATACCGGTCGATGGTAACGATTTCAGGCAGAAAGGCGTCATAGAAGACAAGACTGCCTGAATAGCCTATACTTGCCATGATAGAACAAAATATCCCCCATTCCAGGTTGCTGACATCGCGAAAGAAAAATAACCCCATACAAGCAAGGCTGCCCATAATGACGAAACCCCTCATGAATGCTTTCTTCTTGCCTGCATAATCGGCCATGCCGGATAGCAGCGGAAGAATAAGGGCTACTATGAGAAAAGAGAAAGAAAGCGCATACGTATAAAGAACAGAATTTTTTAATGTGAACCCCATAAACTGCACCAAGTCACCATTACCAGACACAGCAACAGACTTATAGTAAATAGGAAAAATTGCTGATGTGATCACCAACGAGTAGACAGAGTTGGCCCAATCGTACATGCACCAGGCTCTTACCGTTTTGGCGTTATTAAGTTGAGGAAGTATAGCAGTGGCCATAATAATGAATGAGCCCCTTCTCAAAAATTTGCGAAGGGGCTCATTTATTCAAGTGAAAAAAAAATTACTATTTTTCTGCTTTTTGCAGGGTGGAGTATAGTATTTTTCTCGCGTTGGCTTTTCGGAGTTCCGTTTCCACATCCGCGATAATTCCCCGCTTTGCTTCCGCATCCACTTTAAGGGCTACCGTTAACTGCTCACGTTCGTTTTCAGGCAACTTGTCCTTCTCACGGTTTACCCAAAGGATTATATCTCGAGGCTCAATAAACACATCCTCAGCCTGAATTTTTGGCTCTGCACCAAACTGTTCGGCTTTCTTTGGTTCTCCGATATACAAGTTGGTTACCAGTGATTTGCGTTGCAATTTCCTAAGCTGGGTAGCCTGAGGTATTCTCTGCATTACATCAATTGCAGTCTTACGCAATTCAGTTGTCACCATGAAGAAAAACAGCAACATGAATACAACGTCTGGCATTGATGCTGTTGGAATATCCTGCTTTACTTTCGTTTTCTTTCTAAATTTTGACATAGTTCTTTCTTATCAGTTTCCAACCTTTGTCGGTTCCGCAATGGAGATACCCATAGGGATACCTTCACGCCCTTTATCATATAGTCTTTTGTTGTCAGGATTATTCAAGTCAGAAGCAATTTTTCTGAACTCCTCATTCGTAACACCAGCCTGATCGGCATAAATGTCATAGTATGACGCTTGAATTAAATCCAGTATTTCGACAAAACGCTTATGGGTAGTTCCTCTATCCGTTTTGAAAGATACAATAGCTTTCTCCGGGCTATCCGAACTGTTGGGGTCGACTCCGTTGTTTAGAATAAACTTTTTAATCATCTCCTTCAATCCGGTGATATCCGACATTGGCTCTCCTTCCACAAGAAGTGCATCTGACGAATTTACCTGAATTTTAAAGAGATTTCGTTCCTGTATCTTCACATCCTCCGGTGGTTGTGCTTCAGGAGGCGGAGGAAGTTGCATACTCAACCCTTTGTCATTAGGCATTGTGGTTGTAACCAAAAAGAAGGTTAACAACAAGAATGCGATGTCTGCCATGGAGGCGTTGGGTATTTCCGGTAGCGGCTTAGCCATTATTTTAAAGCTTTGTTGATTTCTGAAAACACGATTCCTAATACGGCAATGAAGAAAACAATGTAAAACATTGTCAACCCTGCACCTATTAATTTCGAACTTCCTTCACCCACACCTTGCGCAATGTACTTGGCGGTAACCTCAGAACCGGATAATCCAAATGAAATGAGGAAAATCACAACCAATGCACCCAACCCCATAAGCGACTTCAGCAGATCCTTAGGTGATTTTAGTGCAGTTATCAGGGGAAGTACAACTGCGGCAGCTAACGCTATAAGAAACAGCGCATAGCCTACATATAATCCAAAGTCTTCCATGTTATTTTACGATTTTGTGTTTCACTAAAATATCAACCAAAGAGATGGAGGCGTCTTCCATATCATTAACCAGGTTATCAATTTTAGATACCAAATAGTTATAAAACACTTGCAGCACCATACCTACGATTAGGCCTCCAACAGTTGTTAACAAGGCTGTTTTCATACCACCCGCTACCACCTGAGGAGAAATATCACCAGCAGCTTCGATCGCATCAAATGCGCCCACCATCCCGATTACAGTTCCAAAGAATCCAAGCATGGGTCCCAGTGAAATGAATAGTGAAATCCAGATCAATCCTTTTTCAAGTCGACCCATCTCAACACCACCATAAGACACAATAGATTTCTCTACCATTTCCATTCCTTCAGAAGATCTCATAAGACCTTGTGTAAAGATTGAAGCAACAGGGCCCTTTGTATTTTTTGTTACATCTTTTGCAGCTTCAATTCCGCCTTTGGATAACGCATCCTCGATTTGCGCCAAAAGTTTTTTGGTATTTGTAGTGGCCAGATTCAAAGTGATAATCCTTTCAATGGATACTGCCAATCCAAATATTAGACAGATGAGAATAGGCCACATAAAGCTGGCACCACCCTCGATAAATTTTTCTTTGATTCTTTGATGGAAGCTGGCATCATCGGCAGGAACTACTGCTGCGATATCATCAATCACAGGTTCTTCCTGTGGCGTTGATACTGCTTCTTCTGTCTGCGTGCTCTCAGCTGAAATAGAGTCTCCATCCTGAGCCAATGCAAAGGTATAAGACCCGAAAGTCAAGACCCCAAATAGAGCGAGAATTGCAAATTGTTTTTTCATGGTTTAAGGTTTAGGATATAACTTGAAGTGGCCAAAATTAAACGTTTTGTTCATTTCTTAGCAAAATTTCCAAAAAAAAATACAAAATTCTCTGCAAGTCAGTCTTAACCTTGACAATAGAATGCCCAATCCATGGGATAGTCACACCGAATTTAATTGCTGAAAATAATTTGTTAATACTACTCATGGCTTAAATCCAACTTGTTCAACGGCAATATTATCCATTTCTTTGTGCCCTAATTTTTTGGAGAGGTGCAAGAGTGGCTGAATTGGCTCGCCTGGAAAGCGGGTATACCCCAAAAGGGTATCGAGGGTTCGAATCCCTCCCTCTCCGCCAAACTGCGCTTACAGCACACAGGCCTTCTATAGCTTCGTTTGGCTGGTCCAAACACTGGCTTCCCAAACACTTGTAAGGCTCAACCCAAGCTTTTCGAAAGAGGATTCTACTCCATGTTAGGTAGGCGGAAATTAAGAAGGTAATTCAGTTAGCTCACCGGCCATTGGTTTTCCGATCAATTCTTTTGTCTGTTCAATGCCATATTCTCCGATCAGGAGCATGAGCTTTGTCACAGCCGCTTCGGTAGTCATATCGGCTCCTCCAATCACTCCCAAATCCTGGAGGTTTCTGCTGGTCTCATATCTTCCCTGTGTAACCATTCCTCCAGGGCATTGGGAAATATTCAGTATCAATATCCCACTTTTGATGGCCTTATCAAGCAATTGTAAAAACCAGCCTGCATTAGGCGCATTTCCTGAACCGTATGTCTCCACTACCAGCGCCTTAAGTCCGGGCGTTTCAGATACTGAACGTATGGTATCGGAACTAATCCCAGGAAATAGTTTCAGCAATGCTATATGGGTATCAAAATTTGTTAAAAGTTTCAACGGGCTACCAGAAGGTACTGAAATAGCATCATGGTTATAGTCGATTTTTACACCTGCTTTGGCAAGTGAGGGATAATTTTCAGATTGGAAGGCATCAAAGTGCATACTCTCAACTTTTTTTGCCCTTGAGCCTCTGATCAATTGGTAATCAAAATATATGCTTACCTCCGGCACAATTGGTCTTCCATTTTGATTTGCGGATGCTATTTCAAGCGCTGTGATCAAATTCTCCCTGGCATCTGACCTGGGTTCCTGAATGGGAAGTTGTGCCCCTGTAAATATGACCGGCTTGGACAAATCCTGTAACATAAAACTCAACGCAGAGGACGTATAAGCCATGGTATCGGTGCCATGCAACACCACAAAACCTTCATGATCACTATAATTTTCAAAAATAATTTTTCCAATTGTTTGCCAATGAGAAGGCTCAATGTTGGAAGAATCGATGGGCTTATCGAACGAAACAACCGTAATGTCGAGAAGCAAACTCCGCAGCGTTGGCAAGTGCTGAAGAATGTGTTGAAAATCAAACGGCGTTAACACCCCATTCTTATCCTGAGTCATTCCCAAAGTACCTCCGGTGTAAATGATCATTACCCTGGATCTTGCTTTGGCCGGCAAAGCGGTATTAATGGTTATTTTGCTGTATTTCATTGCCTGAATAAGCGGTTGGCATTTGTTGTGGTTATTGTTTGCAATTGTTCAACGGAAATTCCTTTCAATTTTGCAATATGATCAGCAATCAGTGGAATATATGCCGGTTCATTTCTTTTGCCACGGTGTGGTACGGGACTGAGATAAGGGCTATCCGTTTCCAACACCACAAAATCCATATTCAATTCTGGTATAACTTTTTCAAGACCTCCGTTTTTAAACGTACTCACTCCACCTAATCCAAGGAAGAAATCCAATTTATTAATACGTGTTGCCTGCTCTACCGTGCCCGTAAAACAGTGAAATACACCCCTCAATTTCCCGTTTTGATTTTTTTCAACAAGAGTAATTGTTTCTTCGATGGATTCCCGACAATGTATTACTACAGGCATATCATACTTCAATGCCCACTGCACCTGAATATCAAAAACTTCCTGCTGCTCATCCCAGTGTGTTTTGTCCCAGTAAAGATCTGTTCCGATTTCTCCGATTGCTGCAAATTTTCTTTTTGCCAGCCATTGCTCAACCAGGTAAAGTTCTTTTTCAAATTTTTTATTTACCGAACAGGGATGTAAACCCATCATAGAAATACAATGATTGGAATATTTTTCTTCCATCTCCAGCATGGCATCAATGGATGTATGATCGATGTTAGGCATGTAAATTTTTTGAACCTGCTTTTCGGTACATCGTCTCATCATCTCTTCTCTGTCAGGATCAAATTCCTTCAGATAGATATGCGCATGACTATCAATCCAATAATTCATAACAATATTTCTTCAATTGCATTATCCAGCAGCTGAGTTTGGCCACTATATTTATCAAAACCTGAATAGGAATCCGCTTCGATCAACGCACTTTTCAAATCAAAATGTTTCTGGTGTTGAAAGTAAGCTATTTTTTTTTCAGCCAGCATTTCAGCCAGATATTCCTGTTCGGTTTGCCCTGGTGTTGGCACAAAGATCACCTTCTTGCGCAATGCCACCATATCCATCACTGAACTATATCCGGATCTGGACACAATAAGTTTAGCATTTTGAATAATCTGCTGAAGTTCAGCTGAATTAAGATAATTATAAACTTTCACATGATCAGGTGCGGCAAGTGATTTCATTTCATTTGGGAGGCCCCGGACAATAATTGATTTTATTTGGAGGTCCTGCAACTGTTTTAGAATGATCTTCTCAAAGATTGTCCGTTGAGGCTCAGGCCCGGATAGAATAAATGAAACAGGGCCATCTTCTTTTCCCTCAGCATCATAAGTGAATCTGGAAAGGCAACCAATATGCTTTGTGTGGCTATTAGCCGGCTTTGATAGCGTTCCTGATAAAGTATTATTAGAGTCATCAGGTATCCAGCAAGCATCAAACGCCTTGATAAGTTTTCGATTAAAAAAATTAATAACGGGTTCTATAAATAGTAATGAAGGTGGCATTATAATATTAATTTGATGCCCGATAAAAACAGATGGCACATCTTTCAGGCGGCATCCATATCTATTGTCGGAAATAATCAGATCCAGGGAATGCTTTTTTTGAAATGATTTTAATACATGCTTCTCTCTTACAATGGCTAAAAGAAATTTTGGAATTTGAAGAAAGATGTTAATCATAAAAGGCAATCTTCGACTATACCTTGCCTGATAAGCAGGCAGTTGAAGGTATTGCAGTTCAGGAAATTCTATTTTCAAAACAGAGAGCGCATTACCATCTGTGCCTATATACACAACACAACCCCGTTGAAGTAGGTTTTTTATAATGGGTATACAGCGTGTGGCATGACCAAGCCCCCAATCCAGTGGCGCAACCAGCACGTGTTTAGTTTTCATATCTGCACGCTATCATCAAGTTCGGAAAGAGATTCGAAAACAAAATTCCTATTTGCAAAATGATCCAAAACTCTGGGCAACGCATATTGCATATTACGCTCTGCTTTATAGCTGTCATGAAATACTACGATAGAGCCAAGTCGCACAGCCTTAATAACTCCCTTCAAGCATCTTTCCTGACTAATCGATTTGGCATAATCGTACGACAGTACATCCCACATTACAATCTTATAATCGTTTAGCTTTCGTAGCTGGCTTCTGCTGACTCTGCCATAGGGTGGCCTGAACAAATTGGTTTTGCCGATGACCTGCTGACACTTTTCAACGTCACCGATATAGGTGTCATCCGGTACGCTCCAACCCTTCAAATGCTGAAACGTGTGATTCCCTATTCTGTGACCTTCTCCTTTAATGCGATTGAATAAATCTACATTTCCATTCACGTTTTTTCCAATGCAAAAAAATGTTGCTTTTGCATCAAATGCTTTCAATTGATCCAAAACAAAATTGGTAGGTCCGGGAACGGGGCCGTCATCAAAAGTGAGGTAGATTTTATTTTCAGTAGTTGGTACTTTCCATATCAATCCTGGATATAAAAGAGGCAGAATAAATGGTGTCCTGAAAAACACGTTATCGCTTATTCAATTATGAAACCCGGCAGGAAAGCATAGTGATGTCGTCCTTATATCCTCTATTTCCCTTGAACCCATCAAGGGTAACAATGATATCCTGATGCATCATCTTAAGATCTTTGTTTGTATTGGCTGAGAGGTATTCAATAAGTGCTTCCTGACCGAATTCTTCATCCTTCTCATTTGTTGTTTCAGTCAACCCATCCGTGTAGGCAAAGAGAAAAAACTCGTCCAGATCGGTAATAAAGCCTTCGTTGATGAATGGAAGTGGATGCATTGCACCAATTACGGTAGACCCTTCCTCTAACAGTTGGATACCATTTTTGCGAGTATACAAAATGGGAGGATTATGACCTGCATTTACATACAACATTGTTTTGAGGCTGATGTCATAGATTGCGCCAAAGAATGTAATAAATTTTTCTCCCTTAGTATTTTCCAACACCTGATAGTTTAACGCTTCCAGTATTTCCTTCAGGTTGGGTGT
Source organism: uncultured Ohtaekwangia sp. (assembly GCA_964436055.1). Lineage (GTDB taxonomy): Bacteria > Bacteroidota > Bacteroidia > Cytophagales > Cyclobacteriaceae > ELB16-189. The sequence goes on along the minus strand of CAYTBO010000011.1, from coordinate 31,730 downwards.
TTGCCTCAATAGTGTTCGTAGCGAGGCCTGAAAATTTGACATCATAAGCGCGGCTGGAATTCCCTTTCCACTCACATCAGCAACACAGATCAAGAATTGGTTCTTATTAATGGGAATATAGTCGTAGTAATCACCTCCCACAAGATCATGGGGCAGATAACTTGCTTCCATCTTTAGTCTATCGGTATTGGGTAGTCTTTCCGGAAAAAGAAACTGTTGCACGTCGCTGGCGATCTCCAGTTCTTTCCTGAAAGCCTCCTGTTCCAGTTGCCTCCTGGCCAACTTCTTATTTTCAATGGCCACAATAATAATATTGCTTAAGGCCTGAATAAATTTAATGCCTTCGTCTCGGTCGTGATTGGATTGATGGTTTTCGTTGCCCCCTACAAAAACTAAAGCAAGCGTATTGTCTTTGTGCGCAACAGGAATCACCATGTCAAATTCATGAAAATCGCATTCCTCGAACTCGCTCATGCGGTGGATTTTTTTGATCATTTTAAAGTGATCTTCAATCCGGCTTTTCAGGAAATTTTTTTTGGTTCCGAAGTTTACTTTGCAATTCCAGATTTCATCCAATACAAAAAGCGCTAACTTGTTTATTTGCAAATTGGATCGCAATGTAAAGTTGAAAATTTTATAGAGTGATTCTTCAGGCACATTATTGTTAATAGCCTGTGTGATCTCCAGGAGTGCATTAAGTTCTAACTCCTTCTTTTCAATTTTTTTCTGTAAAATCTGGTCGGACATGGTCGAATGGTAGCAAAAATAGGAATTCCACTTCTGTCATCACATTTTATGCGACAAACTTCTTCCCTTCCATTCATAACCACTACGCAGTGAGGTCATTCCGATACCCAAAACGTAAAAAGGATAAACAAATTGCATACAGACGAAAGCAAACCAGTTCGGGGAGGTTCCTAAAAATGCAGAAACAAGCGACAGAAAAATCGCTTCCATCAAAAATTTTAGACCAACCACTAAAAAGTTGGGCCACAGGCTCAGTGACTTTAACAACAAACCTACCACAAGATAAAGAAATGCCAACTGGACAACCGCGATAAAAACGGCCAGACCTTTGGTGACAAAAGAATCATTATATCTCCATTTGCCCGCCCAGCGGATTCTTTGGGAGACGAATCCAGCGGGTGAGGACATAGGCGAAGTCGTGACAACAGCATTTTTGCTGTTCATAAAACGCAAAGACCCCGGAAATTTATTGATAACCTTCCGGGCCAGGAACTCGTCATCACCCGATGGTAATGTTTCATTTCCTTTATATCCGTCCACGGCAAGGAAGGCAGACTTTCTGAAAGCCAGATTAGCGCCATTGCACATTGAAAAAAAGCCCAATCCCAACGTAGCTACACCAGATCCAATCAGGCTTAAAAATTCCAATGATTGCAGTTTGGAAAAAAAAGAATTATTTGATTCCATACTAACGCCTCCAAAGGCCATCTGAACTTTATCATCCTGAAAAATTTTGTTTACGATTGCCAGCCATTCCATTGGCACCTCACAATCCGCATCCGTGGTCAGGATTATTTCTCCTGATGCTACAGCGACTCCTGCGGCAAGTGCTTTCTTCTTCCCTGCACCTGCTGAATTGACTAAAGATATATGATTGAAGCCCGAGATTAATGAACGGGCTACGGGCAGAGAATTGTCAGAGGAGTGATCATCAATCAGGATGATTTCATAATATTCTTTTGGGTAACTTATTGACAAAAGTGAATGAACCAGCCTTTCCAAATTCTTTTCCTCGTTGCGAAATGGAACAAGCACAGAAATAAATTTATCAACTTCTGATTCTGGTAATGGTCCGGCCAAACTCCTTTTCCATCCTACCAGCAATGCCAGCATGAAAATAAAATAACTTCCAAGCACAAGCACAAAGAATGCGGTCATTACATCAATGTGGTTAAATTGCAGTTAGCAGCAAAATGGAGAAAAAAGTTATTAAAGAGAAAATTATCCTGGGCCTTGACCCAGGAACTAATATAATGGGTTATGGTATCATTTTAGCGAAGGGATCCGCACTTAAGCTCTTGCAATTTGGGGTGATTCATCTTGGAAAAATTGATAGTCATGAACTCAGGTTGAAGAAAATATTTGATCGGGTCTTGACCATACTCGATGAATTTAATCCGGATGAAGTTGCGCTGGAAGCCCCATTCTACGGAAAAAACGTTCAATCCATGTTAAAGCTCGGACGTGCTCAAGGCGTGGCTATGTCAGCAGCGCTGTATCGCGAAATACCCATTGTAGAGTATGCGCCTAAAAAGGTAAAGCAATCCGTAACCGGAAATGGTAATGCCAGCAAGGAGCAAGTGGCCAAGATGTTGATGACATTATTTAAATTTAAGGAAGCTCCGAAACTGATGGACGCAACTGATGCATTGGCTGTGGCTGTATGCCATCATTATCAGAATGGGACTGATAAGGTGAAGAAAAAAAGCTGGGAAACGTATGTAAAAGATAATCCGAAGCGTGTAAAATAAATTTACATTGAGACCAATACGTTAACAATTCGCTCAGCAGCTCTTCCATCCCACAACTCCGGGATCTCACCCTTTTTCCATCTGCCCCCTTTCAGTTTCTCAAGCGCTTTTTTCAAAGTTTCCAGGTCATCTCCAACCATTTCATTGGTCCCTACAGTTACTGTCTCTGGTCTTTCCGTATTGTGACGCAAAGTCATGCAAGGAATCCCAAGCACAGTAGTTTCTTCCTGAACTCCTCCTGAATCTGTAATTACGCATTTTGTGTTCTTGATAAGATAAATAAACTCAAGATAACTGAGGGGCTCGGTAGGAATTACGAATTGCGGCTTCTCCGACAACAAATCAAAGTTTTTCTTTGTGCGTGGATGAACCGGGAATATCACAGGCATACCTGTACCCTTGTCAATCGCATTTACAAGTTTTTCAAATTTCTGCAGGTCATCAACATTTGACGGGCGATGAAGCGTCAAAACATAATAATTTTCAGATCGCAAATTCACATCATCCCAAATTTTCGGCTTTTTGATTTTGGTCAAATTTGTTAATAGCGAATCGATCATGGTATTTCCCACAAAAAATATTTGATCTTCCCGCACGCCTGTATTTTTCAGATTTGTATTGGCAACTTTTGATGTGGTAAAGAAATAATCGGCCAATGCATCTGTGGCGATTCTATTTATTTCCTCTGGCATGGTCATGTCCCAGGACCTGATTCCTCCCTCCACATGGGCCACCCTCGTATTGAGTTTTTTGGCAACAATGGTACATGCCATCGTAGAGTTTACGTCCCCCACCACAACGACAAGATCGGTCGGGTTTTGAATAAGGTACCTTTCAAACTCCACCATGATCTTAGCGGTTTGCTCAGCTTGCGATCCTGAGCCAGCCCCCAGATTTACATCAGGCGCTGGTATCTGAAGTTCCTCGAAGAAGACTTTGCTCAGCTTATCGTCATAGTGCTGTCCCGTATGAACCAATTTGTAATCTAAAGATTTGCCTTCATTTTTAGCCGCCTTGATTGCCCGAATAATTGGGGCAATTTTCATGAAATTAGGCCGGGCACCGGCAATTAATATTATGTTCATTTATTATACTGGTCGATTTTATCAGCGCTGCAAAATTCCCTTTCTTTGGGTAAATTCAAAATGATAAGGTGAGAACTAAGATTTTAATGCTCCTAAATGCACCCTACCCAGCTGACATTCGGGTAAAAAAGGAGACAGATGCATTGATTAGTAATGGTTTTGAAATATTTCTCATTTGTCTGAGGCAGCAAAATCAAAGTTATTCGGAAAAAGTAGAAGGCATAAATGTAAATAGAATTGATGCTGGTAAGAATAATTACATCCTTGCGTTTTGGGATGTCATCATGTCCATTTCCTTTGTCCATCCTAAATTTAGAAAAGCTGCCAAAAAGCTGATTGAAGAAGAAAATATTGGAGTCATTCATATTCATGACCTGCCTTTGGCAGGCACTGCGCTATCACTGAGGGCTAAATTTAAACCCAAAGTAGTTATAGACTTGCACGAGAATTACCCGGAAGCGTTAAAAACATGGTTCAAGTGGAAGAAAAATCCAATTGTGAGAATAAAGAATTATTTCTTCCTTAATCCTGAGCGATGGTTTAGGTATGAAAAGAAGGCTTGCCTGGAAGCAGACCATATCATTGCTGTTGTGGAGGAGATGAAAGCGCGGTTAATCGAGATGTACCAAATTGCTGAAGAAAAAATTTCAGTAGTAACGAATACCGAAGATAAATCTTTTGTTAGCCAACTTATCGATACCACAGTGTATGAAACCATCCCAAAAGGTTTTATTATAACTTATGCTGGAGGTATTGGTCCACATCGGGGCGTAGATACAGCCATTAAAGGAATGAGTTTACTTTCTCATTTACCAATTCACCTCGTCATTGTTGGTACAGGAAGTCCATCCGTCATGAACAGCCTGTATGCATTCGTTGCCCAATTAAAAATCAACAATGTTCATTTTAAAGGATATCAACCATTTTCAAAATTTTATTCTTACATGCATCTTGCCAATGCCAACGTAATTCCACATCAATCGAATGGACACACGGATAATACCGTTCCGCACAAACTATTTCAGGGCATGATGGCTGCCAAGCCGCTCATTGTAAGCACTTGTGCTCCGTTAAAACGATTTGTGGAAAAATATAAATGCGGGGTAGTATTTAATGCGGATGATGAAAAAGATTTTGCATCGAAAGTGGAATTACTTTATCACAACAATGCATTACAAACGGAACTTGGTAGAAACGGATATGCCGCCAGTATGGCGGGTGAGTTAAACTGGGAAACCACACAAAAAGAATTGATTCGCCTTTATAAAAATATAAGCTAACCAAATGGATAGCACCGAAAAATATGACACTGTTAATAATTCAACTTTGCAAAGAAGGTATCAAAAGACAATTAAATTTTTAAAAGAATCGCAAAAACCTCCTTTAACGATTTTAGATTTAGGCATAAAAAACCCACTCTCTGAGCTTCTTATTCAGGATGGGTTTGAAGTGATAAATACGAGCGGAGAAGATTTGGATGAATTCCCTGAAAGTGTTAAGAATTATAAGGCCGATCTGGTTACTGCATTTGAAATTTTTGAACATCTAATCAATCCTTTATCTGTTCTGCGATCATTACCCTCCAATAGGTTAGTTACAAGCGTTCCACTATCATTATGGTTTGCTAAAGCTTACCGACATCCTACTAATTCATGGGATAAACATTTTCACGAATTTGAAGATTGGCAATTTAATTGGCTACTTGAAAAGGCCGGATGGAAAATAATAAGATATGAGAAATGGACAAGTCCAATTAATAAAATTGGATTCAGACCTTTTCTTCGCTTATTTACCAATCGGTATTATATAGTTGAAGCAATTCGAAAAAACGCCCATCTTTGATCTATGGGCATTGTCATTCGCCAAAGTATCATCACTGCCGCCATCTCTTACTGTGGTGTAGCCATTGGCTATGTGAATCTGCTTTATCTCTATCCGAAATTTCTTGATCCGGATCAAATCGGCTTGATGAGGACCATTCAGGATGCCGCTATTTTGTTTACTCCTTTTGCACAGTTTGGTTTGGCACAAAGCATTCTAAAGTTTTATCCAAGAATGGTATCCAACCCGGAAGCTTCTGGTAGTTTCATTCGCTTAATACTCCTGTTGGCGCTGATTGGATTTGGTATTTTTCTACTCGCGTTTAAAATATTTGAGACTCCTATCTTATCGTATTTTGAGACCAACGCAAGCGAGATCATCGGATATTCCTCGCTGGTGCTTTGGCTTACACTCATTTTACTTATCCTGGCTATTCTGGAAGCATATTCTAGGTCACTGCTGAAGACGGTGGTACCCAACTTCCTTAGAGAAATTGTTGCTCGTATGCTACTCGCCATTCTCGTTACGTTATATTTTTTAGGCTATCTGGATTTCAATCAGTTTATTGTCTGCACTGCGCTCGCTTATCTGACTTGTTTGATTATACTTATTCTCTATCTGAATTACCACGGTGCGTTAAAAGTGATTTCCACTCCTCAACATATTGATAAAACTGAAATTCCAGGCCTTCTTAAATATAGCTTATTAAGTTTTGCAGGGATGGCCGGATTAATCATCATAGGAAAGGTGGATAGTATTATGGTTTCCGGCCTTTTGGGCCTTACGGCCAACGCTGTTTATACTACTGCGTTTTACATGGCTACGGTAATAGAAATTCCCAAGCGAGCGCTTATGCAAATCTCCATGCCACTGATATCAAGAGCCTTTGAAAAAAATGACCTGGCTGATATTAAGAGAATTTATCAGAAGACATCCATTAACCAGCTTATTGTTGGAGGGTTGATTTTAATTGGCATTTGGGCCAACCTCCACAATATTTTTGCATTGATGCCTAAAGGAGAAATCTATGAAGCCGGAAAATATGTTGTGCTTATCATCGGGGTAGGCAAATTAATTGACATGATGTTTGGCCCCAGTAGTGAGATCATCGTCTTATCTAAATATTATAGCTTTAATATCCTATTAATTATTCTGCTGGCTGTCACCATTATCACCGCCAACAACCTGCTGATTCCAAAATATGGAATTGAAGGAGCTGCATACGGATCGGCCATGGCCTTGATTTCTTTTAATATTATCAAATACATTTTTATTTATTTTACATTAGGCATGCAACCATTCAACAATGCAACACTAAAGGTGATTGGCATTAGTATTGTTGCCCTGGGTATCAACTACTTGATCCCAAAATTAAACTTGGTACTGCTCGACATAGTTATTCGGTCTGCGGCAATTACCTTAACCTATGGTTCTTTGATATTTTTATCAAAGGCTTCACCAGATGGAAATAAAGTATTTCAAAAAGTATTATTATTAGTTGGCATCAAATAATTATTCTATGCAAACCAAAAATATTCAACTTGCATTAACCATAATCCGCACAGCCGTAGCAGGTAATATGCTGATTCATGGGATCGCACGTATAAGCATTGGTGGTGTGATTCCATTTGATGGATTTCTAAGTTCCATTGGTTTTCCGCCTTATATAGCCTGGTTCATTACCATTTTCGAAATATTAGCGACTATTGCAATTATCGGGGGTAAGTGGATAGCACCTCTCAGCATGATCTTCATCCTCGAACTCCTGGTTGGTATTGCACTTGTTCATTTCCCATCCGGTTGGTTTGTGGTGGGCGCAGGAAGAAATGGCATGGAGTACAGTGTGTTGCTCATCATTGGCTTTGCAGCTACCATCATTGCCAATTGGGAAAAGGAAAATATCCACTGACTGATGTTATGCAAAGCTTGCTTTTACCACAGAACGCACAGAGTAAAAATACAACACGGAGATGCGCTAAGATCATTTTTCTGTGTTCTCTGTGTGAGTTCCTCCGTGTAATCTCTGCGGTTAAAATCTTCTGCGTAATATCAGTCGCTAATGGATCAGAGCAATTTAATCAATTGATTTGTAAGATTTTCCCTTGTATATCTGCTTACGTCATGATTTTGATGCTGGGTCCTATTCTGCCAGTCTGTAAAAAATTTGAAGATTGAAGATTTGATCCCATCACGATCATTTCGATCATGTATGATTCCAGCATTAGTTTCCCTCAACACCTGGGCGGCATCGCCTGCTATCGGTCCAATGGCCAGAATAGGATTACCCGAAGCAAGGTATTCGAAAAATTTTCCCGGTAAATTGCCAGGCGCAATGGATGTATGAGCCAAAACCAATAATTGAAGATCAGTCTGTCCGTAAATGTTAAGAAGTTCGTTGTGTGGCACATTGTCCCTAAAGAAAACTACCTGCTTCAATAATTGATCTGACAGGATATATTCCTTAAATGCAGAATTGACATTGCCAATAAACTCAATGGTCACCTTTTCGATAAGATTTTTTTCTGATACCAAACTTTTCAATGCTTCAAGTACAGGACGAGGATCTCTTAACTCATCTACAACTCCAATGTGTCTGATAACAAACTTTTCATTTCGAATGCGTTCTATCTTTTCAAAATCCTCCGTATCAAATCCATTGGTTATCAGGTCAACCTTTCGATTGCTTAATGATTCCAATCGTGTGACATGGTAAGGGGCAATGGTTACAACTTTGTCTGCATTGCAAAGGACATCACGCTCTAGCTTTTTATGTCGATTTCTGGCCCATGTTGTAAGGGAAAGCGTATCCAACAAATCCCATTCACTCCATGGATCACGAAAGTCGGCAATCCATTGAACTGACGGCAATTTTTTTTTCAGGCTGAGACCAATCAGATGAATGCTATGCGGAGGGCCTGTAGTGATAATCCGGTTGATTTCGTTGGCTTGAATAAAATCAATAAGGAATCTGACAGATGGTTTCACCCAAAATATTCGGGCATCCGGTATAAAGAAATTTCCACGTAGCAATGAAATAACCTTCTGATAAAAACTTTTTTTGCCCGACACAATAAGATCACTTTGTTGGATGCTTTTTTTGCCCATGAAACGTTGAAGTCCGAAGAAAATCCGGTAAGGCTCCCAGATGGGAAGCTTGATTACTTCAACTGAAGCAGGTATGTCCTTTAACAGAGATTCATCTTGTATGGTGAAGGAAGGGTTTTCTGGTGTGTACACATAGGGCTCCCAGCCTTGCCTGGTAAGATATTTAACAAACTTTAACCAACGCTGAACACCACTGCCCCCACTGGGTGGCCAGTAGTACGTAATAATAAGTATTTTCTTATTAAACATTTAAAGTTAATACCTAAAGTTTTAAATTTCTCAAATCCTTCCTTGCATCCTGGATGGTGATAATCTCAACCTCATCCGACTTTACCCTGTAATACAAAATTGTTTGCCTGGTGAGTACACACCTGTAAATAGATTTTTTGATAACTGAGGAAGGATATATGTATGGGTTTTCAGAAATTAACTGGACTTTAGCCATTAAGATGTCTAGAAATTTGTCCCTAACACGTAACGACCACTTTACCTCTAAATATTTTAAAATCTCATCAAGATTTTTCGATGCCCTTTCGGAGATCGTTACAGCAAGAGCCATTATTTATACTTTGCCATAACTTCATCAAACGGATATTTGCGGTCAGATTCAAGATCTAACAGTCCGGCTTCAATATCTTGTTTTTGAGTAGGGGTAAGAGAATTCCACCAATCAGACTCCTCCTGAGACTTAATTGCTTTAATTTTATCGATAATCGATGAGTCGTTGAGTTGAGTTAACCACTCAATGAGTTGAAGTTTATCGGCTTTTATATCCATTGTAATGTGTCTTTGAGAATAAAATTAACTATTTCTTAATCATATTTTTAATTACCCAAATGACTTAATATCTTTTTAATGCCATCAGGATCAACCCATTTCATTTCTTCATCCCGCTTAAACCAGGTCAATTGCCTTTTTGCATAATGCCGGGTGTTTCTCTTTATCAACCTGATTGCCTCAGGCAAATCATAAGCTTCATCCAGGAAATCGAAAAGTTCCTGATAGCCTACCGTTTGCAGTGCATTAAGCGCCTTGTAGTGCTGAAGACTTTTTACTTCCTCTACCAATCCCATGGTAACCATACGATCAACCCTATCGTCAATTCGTCTGTAAAGTTCTTCCCGGCTAATTTCCAATCCAATTTTTACAATCTGAAAATCTCTTGCCTTTCGATTCCTTTTCCTGAAATCACTTGCAGGTCTGCCGGTAGCCTGTATCAGTTCTAAGGCCCGCATCAAGCGTTGGGGGTTTTTTTTATCCATTTCATCGTAATAGTCCGGATCATTGGCCTGCACCCTCTCCTGGAGCCAGCCCAACCCAAATTGATTATAGTCTGACACAATCTGTTGTCGTATTTCCGCAGCCACGGTTGGCATATCATCAAAACCTTCGCAAACCGCCCTAATATACATTCCGGAACCTCCACACATTATTACATTATCGTACTGATCAAAAAGCCTTTCCAGCACCCCAATTGCTTCTCTCTCAAACTGCCCCGCATCAAAATCTTCAGTAACGGACTTATAGTCAATGAAATGATGCCTTACTTCCTTCAACTCCGCGGTTGAAGGCTTGGCTGTACCAATGTTCATTTCTTTAAAAACCTGTCTGGAGTCTGCTGAAATAATTTCGGTTTTGAAATGTTTTGCCAATTCAATGGCTACCCTGGTTTTACCCACAGCCGTTGGACCTGCGATAACCATCAACCTTTTACGCTTTGAACCCGACATAACCATCAAAATTACAATCTTTCTGTTTCTAATTTTCCCATCTTACAATTTCAAATTACCTTGCGAACTTTAAAACCACTACAAGGAGATAGAAGATGATTAAGTACACCAATCAGTTCCTGGCCAAGCTGGAAGATCTCATCGCAGAATCAGATTATATACTTCGATACGAGAAAGGCAATTTTAAATCGGGGTATTGCCTGCTGCGTGAGCAAAAAATCATGATCATTAATAAATTTTATACCACGGAAGGTAAGATCAACACCTTGCTGGATATACTAAAGTTAGTGACCCTGGAAACAACCCGATTCTCTGAGAAAAGCAAAAAATTGTACGAAGAGCTATCTCAAACAGAAATCAATATTTAAAATCTTTCGAGGAACTGATTAAATCAGATCCTGACTTTGAGATTCCATCTTACAAGTAAGACAAGATTAAAAGATGAAAGTCACATTTCTTGGTACAGGAACCTCACAGGGTGTGCCCGTAATAGGTTGCGACTGTCCGGTATGCCAATCGCTCGACTATCGGGACAAGCGATTAAGAAGTTCGATTCATATTGAAATTGATGATCAGCGTATCGTCATTGACACCGGACCGGACTTCCGCCAACAAATGTTGCGCGAACGAATTCAAAAACTAGATTACGTGCTTTTTACACACAGCCACAAAGACCATACAGCAGGACTTGATGATGTAAGAGCTTACAATTTCAAGCAAAAGATGGACATGCCTCTTTATGGTACAGCGGCCGTTCTCAGTCAACTCAAAACAGAATATTATTACGCCTTTGTTGAGAAAAAATATCCGGGCACACCACAGCTCCAACTTAACGAGATCAATGAAAACCCCTTTCGTGTCAATGGGCTCGAAATTACTCCCCTGCCCGTTACTCACCTTTATATGCCTGTGTTTGGTTTCCGAATGAACGACTTTAGCTATATCACCGATGCGAATACAATACCCGATGGTACGATGGCGCGGTTAAAAGGAACGCGTACTTTGGTTTTGAATGCCTTACAAAGAGAACCACACATTTCACATTTCAATTTGGAAGAAGCTATAGCAATGGCTACTAAAATTGGAGCACAAAAAACTTACTTCACCCACATTAGCCATAAACTAGGACTGCATAAACAAGTAGCTAAAGAACTTCCAGCTCATATTGAGCTTGCCTACGATGGCCTAATCATACAGGCCTAACCATGCACAACAATTACTATTTCCTCAGGAAATTAAGTGATACCCTTGGGGCTTTATTAAAAGGTTATTCAATTGTTTCGTGCTTCAGCCAGAATAAGGACGAGTTGGTGCTGGAACTAAACAACGAAAAGGAATCATTTTTTATCAAAGCATATTTACAACCGACTTTTAGTTGCCTTTCTTTTCCAGCTTCATTTCATCGGGCCAAAAAAAACAGTGTTGACTTATTTGACGAGTTGGTTTTGAAGAAATGCATTGGTACCACTCAGTACGAAAATGAAAGAAGCTTTTCCATTGATTTTAGTAACGGTTATTCACTCATTTTTAAAATGCATGGCAACCGATCCAATGTGCTATTGTCTCACCAAGACAAGGTGGTGAAAATTTTCCGCAATCAATTTTTGGAGGATTTATCTATAATTCCTTCCTTGCTTCACAAACGCATCGACTGGAGTGAGTCTGCTTTTCTATTAAATGAGCATTCCGTCTCAAAGCACTATTTTACATTTGGCAAGCCAATATGGAATTACCTGGAGTCAAAAAATTTCTCTTCCCTGCCAGTCGAAAAAAAATTCGGGTTGATTCTGGAAACAATAAAAAAATTCGAAGACCCTGAGTATTTTATTGTACAGCAGGAAGATAAAATTATACTTACCCTTTTTCCGACAGGCTCTACCCTTCAAACGTTCCAAAATCCAGTACATGCAATAAACGAATTCTTCCATCTCTACATCAGCTCCGGAGCTTTGGAAAGCGAGCGTCAGGTGATAATAAAAAAACTTACTCAAAATGCGCAAGCTTGCGAAGCTTACATTGAAAAGAATGTCGGGAAATTAAAAGAGATTGAGTACGACAGCCGATACAAAAGCTGGGCCGATTTATTGATGGCCAATATTTATCAAATTCCCAAGGGAAGTAGGGAAGCGAAACTTGAGGACTTTACTAATCAACCCATTACTATTCCACTCAAACCAAATTTGTCAATTCAAAAAAATGCCGAAATCTATTATCGCAAAAGTAAAAATCAGGATATCGAAATTAACAAGCTCTTTGAGTCAATTGAACAAAAAAAAGCAGCGTTGAAAGAAATCAAGGTTAAACTACGGCTGGCCGAGGGGGTGAATAACTTAAAAGAATTGAGAACACATTTTCCCTCAAAAGAGGCTACCGTTTCGCGCCAGAAACAAGGTGAGAAGGTTCCATTTTATGAGGTTGAGTTCAAGGGTTTTAAAATCTGGATTGGAAAAAGTGCGGATAACAATGATGAATTAACACAAAAGTATGCCCATAAAGATGATCTCTGGCTTCATGTGAAGGACGTTGCCGGATCTCATGTTGTGATTAAACATCAATCAAATAAACCTTTTCCAAAAGAAGTCATTGAACGAGCCGCTGAATTAGCAGCTTACAACTCCAAAAGGAAAACGGAAACACTATGCGCGGTGGTCTACACCCCGAAAAAGTTTGTACGGAAAAGAAAAGGGGACCTGCCGGGATCCGTTGTTGTTGAAAAGGAAATAGTCATTATGGTGTCGCCAAGGTTGTGATAATTTAAAACTTGACCTATTCCACCACGTTGATCTTAAGCATATTCGTGCGATGACGCTCATGTATTGGCATACTTGCCAGGCTGATAAATATGTCGCCTTTTTTTACATGGCCATCAGCCTTTAGGATCTCGCCAATGTCTTTGATAGTCTCATCGGTAGAAGTTTGCTTGTCATAAAAATAAGCTCGCGTACCCCAAACCAGGTTCATTGTATTTAGAATTGATTTGTTGCCCGTGAATACAAATATATCTGTATCCGGTCGATGGGAGGAAGACTGAAAAGCTGTATACCCTGAAACTGTCATACCAACAATGACTTTAGCTCCAACGTCTTTAGCCAACTTGCAGGCGGCCAGAATCAAACTGTCGTGAATAAAAATGGGTGAGTTTGGGTCAACGTCTCTAAACTTAAAATAAATCCCAGGTTGCTTTTCGATTGAGGTAATGGTACGAACCATGCTTCGGATTACTTCCAATGGATATTTGCCTGCGGCTGTTTCGGCTGAAAGCATTAACGCATCCGCTCCATCCATAACGGCGTTGGCCACATCACTGGCTTCAGCACGCGTAGGGCGAGCATTTTCGATCATACTCTCCATCATTTGTGTGGCTACGATAACTGGTTTAGAAGCTCTATTGCATTTTTCAATTAGTTTCTTCTGAATAATAGGCACTTCCTCCATCATTGTTTCCACCCCAAGATCTCCCCGGGCAACCATGATAGCATCCGTGGCCAGAATGATGTCATCAATGTTTTCTAATGCTTCCGGCTTTTCAATTTTTGCCACGATGCGTGCGTGAGAATTATTGCGTGTTAAAATTTCACGCAATTCCAAAATATCCTTGGCCTTCCTCACAAAAGAGAGTGCAACCCAATTCACGTCATTCTTCAATCCAAATTCCAAATCCTTTCGATCTTTCTCGGTAAGCGATGGCGCTGAAACCCTCGTATTGGGCAGGTTTATTCCTTTTCTGGATGTAAGCGGGCCCCCGTAAATCACCTTGGTGACCACGTCAATATCTCTTACCTCCAATACTTTCAATTCGATTTTCCCATCATCAATGAGTATCATCTCCCCTTCTTTCACATCGTTGGGCAACTCTTTGTAGGACGTACTCACAATTTCCTGATTGCCCACCATTTCCCTTGTCGTGATGACCAACTCTTGTCCTTGTATTAGCGTGACATCTTTCTGAACCTCGTTGATCCTGATTTTGGGGCCTTGCAAATCGATAAGCAAAGCCACATGAGTTCCCATTTCCAAATTAATCTCACGTACTTGATCGATCACTCGTTGATGATCTTCATATTTGCCGTGAGAAAAGTTAAGTCTAAAAACATCAACACCCTCTTTTATCAAGGCCCTTTGCATTTCTTTCGAACTGGAAGCTGGTCCAATCGTGGCTACTATCTTGGTTCTGTTATAAGCTACTCTTTCCATTATTTAAAAAATAAAGTAATCTTTTGCCTTTAAAGCTTCTAAAGGTATGAAAGCGACCATTTCTACTGAAGGAATACTTCGCAAGTATTCTTGCAATCGTTTGCTTTCTATTTTATCGGCACCCTGCGACATGATGACGTAGTCGAAATGTGGAAATTCTTGAACTAAAATGATTTTGGCTGCCTCCTGCTCATTGGGCTTATTCCTGAATAACTTTATCCAGTTAAGTTGACTTTCGTATGAAAAGTAGGGAAAAGTCGCTGTGATTTGATTGGAGAACTGAATACTGAGGTCGGGTTGCTTAATAAGTCGAACACCAAGGCATTTATTTATATCCCAGGCCAACTTGTACCCTTTGGCCGAAGAAATGACTCCTATTAACTCAAAATCATAGCTATAGTCAATTTCAAGTCTTTTTTTCTTCATTTTAAACAATTTGGGCCACCACTCAAGGCCGCCAAAAAGTTTGACAATATTGCACTAAATCTCTTTCTTTGCACAGATTTTTGAATACTCTAAACTTAAAAAACATGTCTGAAATCGCACAAAAAGTAAAACAGATCATTATTGACAAACTGGGCGTAGAAGAATCTGAAGTTACCCCTGAGGCATCATTTACCAATGACCTCGGTGCCGACTCTTTGGATACCGTTGAGCTTATTATGGAATTTGAGAAAGAATTCAATATTTCTATCCCAGACGATCAAGCTGAGAACATAGCCACGGTAGGACAGGCTATTTCTTATCTTGAGGAGAACGTGAAGAAGTAACCCGGGAATATCTCCCTCCACAAATTTTTGTTTGATGAATTTTAAGCGAGTAGTAATCACGGGTATAGGTGCTTTAACCCCAATAGGAAACACGCGTGTGGAATTTTGGGATGGCCTGCGAAACGGCAAGAGCGGTGCGGCACCGATTACTAAATTTGACGCTTCCAAATTCAAAACAAAATTCGCATGTGAGTTAAAAGGATTCGATGTGAGCAATTTTATCGATAGAAAAGAAGCTCGCAAAATGGACCCTTATGCTCAATACGCCCTGGTGGTGGCTGATGAAGCAATACAAGATGCCAATCTTCCGCTAGATTCGCTTGACCCTGATCGTGTTGGGGTGATCTGGGGATCAGGAATCGGAGGATTATTAACATTTCAGGAAGAGGTTAAATCGTTTGCCCACGGTGATGGAACGCCACGATTTAATCCTTTCTTTATTCCAAAAATGATTGCCGACCTAAGCGCAGGTCATATCTCCATCAAGTATGGATTCAGAGGACCCAACTTTACCACTGTTTCAGCTTGTGCTTCTTCCACCAATTCAATTTATGACGCATTCACTTACATCCGTCTTGGAAAATCAGATGTGATCGTGACCGGTGGTTCGGAAATGGCTGTATGCGAAGCGGGTGTGGGTGGATTTAATGCCATGAAAGCATTGTCGGAACGAAACGATTCGCCAGAAACAGCCTCCAGACCATACGATAAGGACAGGGATGGGTTTGTATTGGGTGAAGGAGCGGGTGCACTTGTACTTGAAGAATACGAGCATGCAAAAAAAAGGGGTGCAAAAATATATGCCGAAGTTCTGGGCGGAGGAATGTCGGCCGATGCTTACCACATTACAGCTCCCCATCCTGAAGGCGCAGGCATTGTAAAAGTTATGGAGCATGCCCTGGATGAGGCAGGACTTAAGCCATCTGATATCGACTATATTAATACCCATGGCACGTCCACCCCTTTGGGAGATTTAGGTGAAATTAAGGCTATTCAAAAAGTATTTGGCGATCATTCATACAAACTGAATATAAGTTCTACCAAATCAATGACCGGGCATTTGCTAGGTGCAGCCGGTGCTATCGAATCAATTGCCTGTTTATTGGCTATTCAGGAAGGTGTAATCCCTCCGACCATAAATCACTTCAATGATGATGAAGGCTTGGATCCAAAACTAAATCTTACCTTCAACCAAGCACAAAAGCGCGATGTGAAAGTGGCCTTAAGCAACACATTTGGATTTGGGGGTCATAATTTTTCAATTATCTTCAGAAAACTAGAGTAAGTCACAAATTTGTGTGGACCTTACTGAAATTAACAAAGGGTAGTAAAAGGGAAAATCAAAAGCTTATTGTCGCCATTCGCACAATAGCAGGGTTGACACCATCAAATATTGAACTATACCGTCTCGCTACCCTCCATAGCTCCAAGGCAAAAGCAATCGACGGCTATAGAGAATCCAATGAGCGATTGGAATACCTTGGTGATGCCATACTTGGTGCAGCCGTAGCCGACTACCTGTTCAAAAAATATCCATTTAAAGATGAGGGATTTCTCACCGAGATAAGATCCAGAATTGTGAATCGGGAAACATTGAATCAACTGGCACGCAAAGTAGGAATACACGCGATCGTGCAGTCTGATAACAAAAACAACCAGCTTCAACAGGTAATCCTTGGCAACACATTGGAGGCTATCGTGGGAGCTGTGTACCTGGACAAGGGCTATCTGCGATGCAAAAAATTTGTCATTGACAAACTCATTCAACCCTACTTCGATTTGAATGAAATTGTTAATTCAAATTTCAATTTCAAAAGTAAGATCATCGAATGGTGCCAGCGAAATAACAAAAGTATACGCTTTGAAGTGACCAGCACCAAGAAAGGAAAGATTGGAAAAGAATTCCATGCACAAATCTTTCTTGATGATCAACCTTATGGTCAGGGATTTGGTTATACTAAGAAAAAAGCCGAACAGGATGCTGCTCAAAAAACCAGCTTACTATTAGCGTTGAAGTAAAATAAAAAAGGGTAGGAAACAGAGATGAACAGGAAATTGAAAATCGCAGGCGCTACCCTTAACCAGACACCTATTGACTGGAAACACAATACGCAGAATATTATTAACGCAATTCAAGCGGCCCGGGCGCAGGAAGTTGATCTATTGTGCCTACCGGAGTTGTGTCTGACCGGTTATGGGTGTGAAGATTTATTCCTCTCCGATTGGGTGTCGGAAGTTGCCTGGGAACAACTGCTAAAAATCCTCCCTGAAACAGGAGGCCTCGTGGTATGCATTGGTATGACCTTGCGAATTGATGGACACACCTACAATGGAGTTTGCGTTGTGAGTCAGCAAAAAATTCAAGGCATTACCCTGAAACAAAATCTGGCAAAGGACGGTGTTCACTATGAACCTCGTTGGTTTGAAGCCTGGAAACCCAATGTCACACAGGAAATTCAAAGAGGAAATGACAGAATTCAAGTTGGTGATCTGACGTATGAATGTAAAGGTGTGGCGTTTGGATTTGAAATATGTGAAGATGCCTGGCGATCGGTCAGACCTGCTGATAATCTTGTAAAAAGAAAAACTGAATTAATCCTAAATCCCAGTGCAAGTCACTTTGCTATGGGTAAAAGTCAATCCAGGGAAGACTTAGTCAAGGCAAGTTCATTAAGATACAATTGTGTTTATGGCTATGTAAACCTTTTGGGAAATGAAGCCGGCAGAATGATTTATGATGGGGATATTCTTTTTGCGCTAAATGGAGAAATCATCGTTCGTAATCGAAGACTTTCCATACAGCCTTTTGTAATTCAAGCCTGCGAAATTGATTTTGATAATAAAGAAGCCATGGCTTACCACCCCCTCACTGATATTACTGAAAAAAATGAGGAGTTTGCTCAGGCAACAGCCTTAGCGCTTTACGATTATTTGCGAAAAAGTAAATCAAGCGGTTTTGTGCTAAGTCTGAGTGGCGGGGCGGACTCTTCCTGCTGCGCCATAATCGTAGCAGAAATGATTAAGCGGGCAACAAAGGAATTGGGTTGGTCAACTTTTAATCAGGTACTCGGAATCAATTCCAAAAATGAAAAAGAGGCGGCTAATCAACTCCTCGCCTGTGCATACCAGGGAACAAGAAATTCGTCTGAAGAAACATGGCAAGCTGCCCGTACACTCGCTGATTCATTGGGATCAATCTTCTATTCATGGACCGTGGACAATGAGGTTGAGTCATACAAAACCAAAATAGAAAAAGTAATTGGCCGGCCTTTATCATGGAAAACCGATGATATTGCTTTACAAAATATCCAGGCTCGATCAAGGTCACCCATCATTTGGATGCTGGCCAATATCAGAAATGCCCTACTTTTAACTACGTCAAACAGAAGCGAGGGAGATGTTGGGTACACCACAATGGATGGTGATACCAGTGGTAGCCTGGCTCCCATCGCGGGTGTAGATAAACCCTTTATCATACAATGGCTCAAATGGGCTGAACAAAACCTTGGATACCCAAGTCTAGGTCTTGTCAATAGTCAGGATCCGACAGCTGAACTGAGACCTTTGGATAAGAAACAAACCGATGAAAAAGATTTAATGCCTTATGATCTCCTCGTTCTTATCGAAAAACTGGCAATACGAGATCGTAAGTCACCCATGCAAGTATATCATGTTTTATCTCCCCGATTTGACAAAACGTTGACCAAATCCTCAATAATTAAATTTTTTAAACTTTGGGCCCGCAATCAGTGGAAAAGAGAACGCATTGCCCCATCGTTTCATCTTGATGATATAAACGTTGACCCTCGCAGTTGGTGCAGGTTTCCCATACTTTCCGGCGGATTTGAAAGGGAACTGGACCAATTGGATGCACTTTAGTGTTTTGGCCATTGCCTTAAACTAATATCTTTGCCAGACTTTTAATTTCATTTTTTACAAATTTCTCTAGATGATCAGCTATATTATTTGGAACGCCAATCCGGAAATCTTGTCCATTGGCTCCTTTTCGCTTCGTTGGTACGGTTTACTTTTTGCATTGGGTTTTCTAATCAGCCAGCAGATACTATACTTTATCTACCGTAAGGAAGGTAAGCCTACAGCGGATGTTGATACGCTTACTATTTACATGGTGATAGCAACTATACTAGGCGCCAGACTTGGGCACATATTCTTTTATCAACCTGAATTATTATGGGAAGATCCGCTGGGTATTCTCCTTCCCTTTGAATTTACACCCGAATTTCGCTTTACGGGTTTGCAGGGGCTGGCCAGCCACGGAGCCGCGATTGGAATTCTTTTTGCCCTTTGGCTATATAGCCGAAAGAAAAAAGCAGGTCAAAATTATCTTCAGGTATTGGATAGAATCGTAATTGTAGTTGCCTTAACGGGCTGCCTTATACGCCTTGGAAATTTTTTCAATTCTGAAATTATTGGCAAACCAACGGATTCTTCGCTCGGAGTTGCATTCCTCGGAAAAGTAGAAGAGGCTATACTCCGGGATGATTTTGGAGAGAGCCCTGTTGAATCCGTAAGCATAGTGAAAAACAACGACTTGCCAGAAGGAGTCAATGGCCGAAAGCCTATTCTGATATACTTGTTCTTCAAAGAAGGCACACAAGAAGCGGCCGTTACCCAATTTTGTCGGTCTCATGTAAAATTCTATTTAACCCGACTTAACGAATACGTAGATGAATCCATGACCCATGAGCTTCAGTACGAGACATATCGGGAAAAATCAGGAAACCTGGCAGCCAAAATTCAAACGCTTGCCATTGCCAGGCATCCGGCTCAACTTTATGAGTCCATATCTTCTTTATTGCTATTTGTTTTGTTACTTTGGATATGGTGGTTAGAGAAGGAAAAAATTGCCACTGGAAAGATTTTTGGGATTTTTATGATTGTTTTATGGACGATGCGATTTCTATACGAATTCCTTAAGGAAAATCAGGTACAATTTGAAGATGAAATGGCCCTAAATATGGGTCAACTATTGAGCATCCCCCTCGTTATGGTAGGAATTGGGGTGATCATTTGGTCAAAACGAAATGCTTCTTTAAAATCCTGAGAAATACGAATACTATTTGAGAGTTTTGGGAATGAATGAGCGGTTGGCAATATTATTTATTGGTTTTCTTTTGATAGTTACGGATGGGTTGCCTCAGCAGGCCGGGGTCATCAGTCGAAGGGCAAGAGAAGCAAGCACAGCGCTTGAGCATGATTCAACCGAATTGGTCTTGCTGGAAGTAAATCGCATACTCATTGTTGGAAATAAAATTACCCGCGATCGGATTATCCTGCGCGAATTGAGTTTGGTACCAGGCGATACCGTCAGCAATAGGTTGTTGCCTCAAGTAATTCAACTCGATAAGAATAAAATATACAACCTTCGTCTATTTAATACGGTCGAAATCCGACCCATTACACTTTCAGAAAATAAAGTCGACCTTCTCGTAGAAGTAGCTGAAAGGTGGTACACTTTCCCTGTTCCGATTTTTGAAATTTCTGATCGGAATTTTAATGAATGGTGGCAAACTTACAATCACGACCTCAGAAGAGTGAACTATGGTCTAAGGCTCTATCAGTACAACTTCAGAGGGAGAAATGAAACCTTGCGATTTACGGCTCAATTTGGGTTTACCAGAAAGTATGACCTCACTTATCAGATCCCAAACCTCGATCGCAAGCAGAAGCAAGGGCTTTCGTTTCTATTCGCTTACGCTGAACCAAAAAATTTATCATACTTCACAGATAATCACCAACTCCTTTTCCTGAGTTCCGAAAATGTACTACGCACCAGTTCACTGGTTGGGGTAAATTATACCTACCGTAAATCATTTTATGAAACACACAACCTGGGTATTGAATATCGTTCATCTGAAGTGGCCGATACCATTGTCGCACTGAATCCAAACTACTATGACAATGGAGAAATAAAACAACAATTTGAAGCCATCAGTTATTCATTTACCTCAGACCACCGGGATGTCATTGCCTATCCTTTGAATGGATATTTTTCTAATATTTATTTAAAGAAAACCGGACTCGGATTGAGCAGTGGCGTTGATCAATTTGAAGTTAACCTGGCCCATGCCCAATTTGTTGACCTGAAGAATGGGTTTTACTTTTCTAATTTCACATCGGTGTACTTAAGCACTCCCCAGGAACAACCCTATTCCCTTTACAATGCTATTGGGTATCGCAAACAATTTATAAGAGGTTACGAGATTTTCCTGATTGAGGGCTCAAGATTTTTTCTCAACAAGGCTACGTTTAAGAAGCGTATCTTTACCAGAGGGTGGCATCTGCCTAATGCGCCCTTTGAACAGTTTAATTACTTCCCGCTGTCCATTTATCTCAAAGGGTATATGGATGTGGGCTACGTTGAAAACTTTGATCGATATCAGGAATTATCCATCAACAACACACTTTCCAATAGATTTCT
>CAYTBO010000011.1:0-9985 GCA_964436055.1 uncultured Ohtaekwangia sp. | reverse complement strand
GCTAGGGATTTTAATCATTATTTATTTACTTTTTGAAAATTTCATTCATGAAATCCAGAATAACCCTTTTGGTCATACTCTTGGTTTTGCCTAAAATTACAAAATCACAAAGTGTTTCAACCCTTATGGGGGCCAGAAGTGACGCGCTGGGCAATGCCTCCACCACACTGCGCGATGATTGGTCATTCTTTAACAATATTGCCGGAATCGCCGGAAGAGATCAATCATCGGCCAGCTTTGCCTATGCGCTCAGCCCGGCGTTGCCAGGGGCAAACCGTAGCGCGCTATCCATTGCCTATCCTATGAAAATTGGAGCTTTAGGCATCGGACTATTCCGATTTGGAGATGAACTCTATAGCGAACAAATCGCATCCATAGGGTATAGCAATCAATTTGGGCTTGCTTCCCTTGGCTTGAGGGTAAACTATGTTCAATACCGGGCTGAAGGATTTGGGACAATGACAGCGGTAAGTTTAAATTTTGGAGGTATTGCAGAAATTACTGAAACATTTTTAGTCGGAGCGTATATCACCAACCTAAATCAGCCAAAACTTTCCGCTGATACCGACGAAAGGCTTCCTACAAAACTCGCCACCGGCATTCAATTCCATCCGCAGGACAATTTGCGTTTACTCGTTGAAATTGAGAAAGACCTTCTTTTCGATCCTACCATCAAAGGCGGTATTGAATATGAATTTTATCAGAAATTCAAGATGCGTACCGGGTTTAATATAAACCCAAATTCTATTCACGGTGGTATCGGTTATCAATCACACCGGCTGTTAGCCGATTATTCACTCCACTATTCACAAACTCTTCAAACGCAATTTCAAATCTCAACTACTTACCGGTTTGGGAAAATAAAGAGTAAAGAATGAAGTTTTTGATATTCTTCCTAATCATTCTCATGCTGGCCACAGCCGGTAAAGCGCAGGAATATCCTGAACGCGAATATGATCTTGAAGAATTAGCCGAAGCTATTTTTCCCATACAGGATTTGGATCTTGATTATTCTCAATTGTATGAAAACCTGGCTCAGATTCTTTCAAATCCTATTGATCTGAATAAGGCCACGGCCGAGCAACTACGATCGTTGTATATACTTAATGAAATTCAACTAGCTAACCTGCTTCAATATCAAAAAGAAAATAGTCCCATTTTATCTGTTTATGAGCTACAATCTATAGAGGGTTTTGACCAAAATACAATCAATAGATTAGTTCCATTTGTAACGGTAAGAAACGGCAGACAAGATATGCGATCCCTGGCTAAGCGAATTTCAAACGAAAAAAATAATTACCTGCTTCTTCGATTTAACAGAACCCTTGAAACCAAACAAGGATATCGAAGCGATGCTAATTCCACAAACCGCTACGAAGGATCACCCGATCGGATTTATAGCCGATTCAGAACCGCCCGAGCATCCGATTTTAGTTTTGGTTTTACGCTGGAAAAAGATCCCGGAGAGGCACTTCGATGGTCACCCGCTAGACGATATTATGGATTTGATTACACTTCTTATCATGCGCAAATTTTGAACAAAGGTCGGGTTAACAATTTAATTCTCGGTGATTTCCAGGCTCAGTTTGGCCAGGGACTTATTTTTGGAGGTGGTTTTGGCGGGGGTAAAGGCGCAGAATCCATTACCTCCGTTCGAAGGAGCAATCTCGGTTTCTTGCCCTATACTTCACTTAACGAATCAGGATTTTTTCGTGGTGTTGCACTCAGCTTAACGCTTTCCAAAAGAGTTATGCTGCACACGTTTGCTTCAGGTCTTATTAAAGATGGTGTTTCGGCGGATAGTCTTGGACTCTCGTTGTCGTCCGTACCAATCAGTGGCTTACACCGAACGCCCAATGAACTTGCCAATCGGAAGGTTTTGAAAGAAACCAATTTTGGAACCGTAATTAACTACAAAATCAAATCACTGGAAGCCGGAGCCATCGTTCACTTCACTGAGTTTTCCATTCCGATCAACAGATCGCCCACCCGGTATAATCAATTTTTTTTCAACGGGCATGAGAATTTGAATACGGGAGTTTTTCTCAACTATTCCATGGGCAACATGACCTTCTTTAGTGAATTTTCTCAATCACATGGGCAAGGAAAAGCATATAACCTTGGTATTTTGAGTAGTTTATCTCCAAATCTTGATCTGGCTATTCACTACAGGCACTTTGATAGAAATTTCCAATCATTTTATGGCAACGCGTTTTCCGAAAGTACCGCTATTCAAAACGAGTCAGGATATTACATGGGATTGAAATATAAAGTGAATAAAGAGCATAACTTTACCGGATATTACGACATGTTTAAATTCCCCTGGCTCAGGTTTCGGGGTTTTGCACCATCATCGGGACACGAATGGTTGCTGCGATACAACTACCAGCCTAGTAAAGAAGTACTCCTCTTCCTTCAACTAAGGGAGGAGTCAAAAATCAGAAATCATTCGGGTGAGGGCAATTTGTACACTACCGAAAATGGAATTAAACGTAACTATTGGATTAATCTGGATTACGCGGTTAGTCACCGCCTTAGCTTCAAATCAAGAGCCCAATTCTCAACTTACGAATTTGAGCACCAGCGTACATCAGGCTTTACATTAGTTCAGGACTTGAATTTCAAATTCAAAAAACTTACAGTTTCCACGCGGTATGCACTATTTGATACGGATGACTTTGACAACCGGCAATATGTCTACGAAAAGGACGTTTGGCTGGCTTATTCATTTCCTTTTTATCAGGGTGTTGGAATCCGAAACTACGTCCTTATAAAATATTCATTTAGCAAACGTATCGATGCCTGGATCAAGTGGTCTCGCACCCGATTTGAAGATAGAGAAACAATCGGATCTGGAAACGAAACAATTGACGGGAATTCAGTAAATGATATTACATTACAGGTCAGAATTAAACTTTAACGCCATGCATGCCGTTGATCTGATAACACCCTCTGTTCTCATTGTAATGGCAATTGGATTAATAGCGTTCATTCTGGTATATCGATATATTTTCAAAAAGAAGTAAACATCTCTTAACTTAACTCCTATTAAGTTTTTTTGACGAGCCTAACTGCGCTTCAACAGCATGAGGCTTTACATCTTCATTACAATCTCTTTCTTGCAGTTTAAAATATCCCAAAACGTGATGTACAAATGCATTTTCAACCTGCTCGCTATAGTTTTTATTTCTACCACTACTTTCGCTCAGGTCTCTAAAAAGACACTTGATTTGCCGGAATTCCGTGGAATCTATGTGAACTCGAATTACACGGTTTACTTAAAGCAAACCAACAAACAAGAAGTAAGAGTGGAGGCATTGGCGGAGATTCTTGGGGCTACCGAAATAAAAGTGGAAGATGGTATTTTAATGGTCAATATTGAACGAAAGCCTGAGGTGACAAACAAAAGCCTGTGGGAGAAGATTGATGATATAAAAATCAATCCCACCATGAAGGTGTATGTGAGCGTGAAGGATGTTGGAACCCTCCAAGTAAATGGAGGCGGTAAAATCATTTCAGAAAATTCGATCGCTTCAGACGATTTAATGATCAGCCTGACCGGAAGCGGCTCGATGGATCTTGATATTAAAGGAAAAAAAATCAATACAGAAATAAGCGGATCAGGGACCATTTTGTTAAAGGGTTATGCCACATCGAATAAAATTATACTTAGCGGAACCGGAAACTTAAACGCCTTCAATTGTGAAGTTGAGTATTCCGATATTCGGATTGGCGGAAGCGGAAGCGCGCAAATCAACGTAAGTGAAAGTCTGGAAGCAGCCGTTATGGGTAGCGGTTCCCTAAAGCACAAAGGGAATACAAAAAAAGTAACGCGCAAAGTGTACGGATCGGGTAGTGTCGATAGGGCATATTAGTTAATCCTGCAACTGGCACATCCGCATTCCAATCCTATTTTTGGTTTGATTTATCAACATCCCTATCTTGGTGGAAACTAAGTTGAAATGTTTCAATACAAAGTGGCTGTTGTTCAGGCTGCCCCCGTCTTGTTTAACAAGAAGAAAACACTTGATAAGATTAGTTCACTAATCTATGAGGCAGCCTCGCACAATGCGGAGCTGATCCTTTTTCCCGAAGTAATTATTCCTGGTTATCCACGAGGACTCTCGTTTGGTACGGTTATCGGCAGCAGAAGTCAACAGGGGAGAGAACAATTTTTATCGTATTGGGAAAATGCGATAGAAATACCAGGGCCTGAAACCATTGCCCTTGGAAAACTGGCTAAACAAGCCAAAGCATTTGTAGTAGTGGGTGTAACGGAACGAGATACTATAAGTGATACTCTGTATTGTACCCTTATTTACTTTTCTCCTACAGGCGAATTATTGGGTAAACATCGCAAAATAAAACCAACAGCCGCAGAACGGATACTATGGGGAGAAGGTGACGGACATGACCTTAACGTTTTTGATACTTCACACGGAAAAATTGGCGGATTGGTTTGCTGGGAAAACTATATGCCACTTGCACGAATGGCATTATACGAACAAGGGATTGAAATTTATTTGGCACCAACGGCAGATTGTCGAGATACCTGGCAAGCCACGCTATCACACATCGCTTTTGAAGGCAGGTGCTTTGTACTTGGATGTAACCAATATGTAACAAAGGAGCAATACCCAATTTCTATGCAGGCAGAACTTAACGATCAGCCAAGCTTGATGTGCAGTGGCGGAAGTGCTATCATCTCTCCTATGGGAAAAACATTGGCAGGACCGCTCTTTGATAAAGAGGGAATTCTGTATGCTGAAATTGACCATAGGGAAATCATAAAAGCAAAAATGGACTTTGATGTAATCGGTCATTACTCAAGGCCAGATATCTTTGAATTTAAACTAAGGAAATTATGAGTTCAGAGTCGGAGTTAATACAGAAATTCTACACATCATTTCAGCAGAAAGATTGGGCGGGAATGCAAAAATGTTATCATGCAGATGTTGAATTTAACGATCCTGCCTTTCCGCAATTAAAAGGTAAAAAAGCAGGAGCGATGTGGCATATGCTCCTTGCAGCTTCAACTGATTTGGAAATCAACTTTTCACAAATCCAGACGGCTGGTCAACAAGGCAGTTGTCACTGGGAGGCAACTTATAGTTTTTCCAAAACCGGAAGAAAAGTACACAATAAAATTGATGCTGAATTTACGTTTAAAGATGGCTTAATCATCCACCATCGTGATCAGTTTAATTTATGGAAATGGAGTAGTATGGCCCTGGGATTGCCTGGAGTATTGTTAGGTTGGACTCCATTGCTAAAGCAAAAAATAAGGGCTATGGCCGAAAAGAACCTCAAGGCGTTCATCGAAAAAAATCCCTCCTACCAATAATAAAAGCCCTATTTCAACCCAAATAGCGTATTTTTCAAGAAAAACATAAATCAGAAAAATTATTTTAACTTTGCTTGGTTAACACTCCTAATTATAAATTAAAGGGGTTAACTTTAACTAAATTGTAACTTAATTTCTCTATACCCATGAACATTTACGTAGCCAACATCCCCTGGAAGGCATCAGAAGAAGAACTAAAGGCACTATTCACAGAATACGGTGAAGTCGATTCAGCGAAAATTATTACAGACAAGTTTACTCAAAGAAGCAGAGGCTTTGGCTTTGTGGAAATGAAAGACGATGACGCAGCTCGAAGATCAATCAACGAGTTGAATGGCAAAGATTTTATGGGTAAGAACCTTGTAGTCAACGAAGCGCGCCCTCGCGAAGACAGAGGTAGCGGTGGTGGTGGCAACCGAGGTGGTGGCGGTGGTGGATATGGCAGAAGAGACTAATCAATGATTATAAAACTAAAAGGCCAGGAAAACCCCGGCCTTTTTTCATTTAATATTATTCGCTCTTTAAAGATTGAACAGGATTTTTAACAGCGGCTTTTATCGATTGAAAGCTTACCGTTATCAAGGCCACCAAAAATGCCGCAATTCCCGCAATCGCAATTGTCCAGAATTCAATTTGTATCCGATAGGCAAAATTTTGTAGCCACCACGTTTCCATTACATACCAGGAGACTGGTATGGCAAGGATAAATGATATTAAAACCATCTTTGAAAAATCTTTCGATAGCAGAACTAAAATTCCGTTGACACTTGCTCCCAATACTTTTCTGATCCCGATTTCCTTCGTGCGCAGGTTGGCTGTATAGGCTGATAAGGCAAACAAGCCAATACAGGCTACGAAGATCGCCAAGCCTGAAAAGATGGCAAATAAATTTCCTGTGCGCTGATCCGCAGCATAGGTTGCATTGATGTCTTCATCCAGAAATGTAAATTTAAAAGGTTGTTCAGGTGCAATCTCTTTCCATTTACGCTCTGCCATTGTGATTGCTTCCTGAATCTTACCGCCTTTGACTTTCACAAGCACATAACCGACACCACCATTGAATGTTTCATTGCTCTGAATCACTAATGGAGTAATCTGGTCCCTTAATGATTGGAAATTAAAATCTTTCACGATACCAACAATGGTAAAATCCCTTGAAATATTACCTTGAGGTGTTGGCTGTATGTTGTTGAGTTTCGTTCCAATTGGGTTTTCAATACCCATTACTTTCAGCGCAGATTCATTTAACATGATGGAAAGAGAATCATTGGTCTCTTCTGAAAACCATCTTCCTTCAACCAATTCCAGGTTAAGAAGTTTTGGCAACCGATCATCAATTGCCATTCCTTTAGTGGTAAGAATCTCGGACGAGCCTTCGGGTTGGAACTGAATGCCTGCAAAATCAAATTCCCTACCAGGCAACGCAAAAGTTCCAGCTGCATCTGAAACAGGTTCCATTCTCCTCATTTCTTCTATATAGGTGTTCGCCAATTGTGGGCTAATATTGAACAAACGTTCAACGACCAGCACTTGATCGCGATCAAAACCTAAAGATTTTTCACGCATGTATTTCATTTGATCCTGAATAACCATTGTGCCTATCATAAGTACGATAGAAATCCAGAATTGAAAAATTACAAGTCCGCTCCTTATCCATTTTCCCTGACTATGGCCCGTGAAGTTCCCTTTCATCACTACAACCGGATTGAAGGAAGAAAGCACAAATGAGGGATATATACCGGCCAATAATCCGACAAAAACTATTAATATGAAAAGGATTGAAACATTGAATGAGGATAGTCCAAAAAATAAATTCTTGCCAGTAAGGTCATTAAAAAAAGGCAAACTTAGTTGCGTAAGTACCACTGCCAGCATCACCCCCAAAAAACTTAGCACAATAGATTCTGTTAGAAACTGAAATACCAATTGCCCTTTGAACGATCCCATGGTTTTCCTCACCCCTACCTCCCGGGCACGTTCCGCTGATCGGGCAGTAGCCATGTTCATGAAATTGATGCAGGCGATAAGAAGAATTAACACAGCCACCGAAATCATGATATAAACTGATATGACATTTCCTCCTTCCAATATTTTTCCTTCTATATTCGTTGGATCAAGGTGAATATTCTTTACGGGTTGTAGAAAGTAACGATAACCATTTCCCTCCTTTTTATAATCCTCCCATGACTTTCCAAGCTCCCGTTCTATTTGTGCCGCTGCATAAGTGTCTACCATTTGCGGAAACTTTGATTCAAGCGCTTTTGAATCAGTTCCTGGGAAAAGTTTAAAGTAAATATGAGCCGAAAATCCTGTGAAATTTTCAACGTTTACAAATGGAAATGTGTGAGATGAAATCAACATCTCGAACTTCATATGAGAGTTCTCAGGGGAATCCTCCACAACCGCTGTGACTTTAAATTCACCAAACTGGGTAGTAATGACTTTTCCAATGGGATCAGTATTATCGAAATAACGGGCAGCCGTTTTTTCAGTAACAACAAGGTCATTCGGTTCAGCCAGCGGGTTTTCTGTATCTCCCTTTAATATCTTAAAATTGAAAACGGAGAAAAAATTACTATCAGCCGTGAAAATGAAATTCTCTTCAAACTCTTTTTGCACATCATTCTCATCCTTATAAATAATGACTGTGTTGGGAAAGGGACCTACCAGAAATGTTGACTTTTCAATTTCAGGATAATCCCTGGCCGCAACGGCTGCAAAAGAATGAGGAGTGATGGCATAATAAGTAGAGTGATCAGGGTATTTTCGTTCCAACTCAAATTTATAAATCCGATCTGCATCCTTTATAAAATTGTCATATGAAAATTCGTTCTGAACGAAAAGGGCAATAAGCAAACAGCTGGCAATGCCCACGGCAAGACCAGAAATATTTATTACTGCGTAGACTTTCTGTCTTAATAATGCCCTGAAAGCAATTTTGATGTTATTCTTTAGCATAAAGGTGAGGTTTGGACATTATTCATTACCAATTAGCTTGCCATACCAAAATTAAATCAAATGGGTTGATAAAAAAGCCATAAGTATGACACAAAGTATCCGATACTGAATAAAATTGTTCGCTGGCGGTCAATTGAGCTATTCGAACCGGTCCGGTTTAAAGCACTGCAGGCTCATGCTCAGATTCTGCGAATCAACCAGTTCAGCGATGAGCTTACCCGTGCCCGGTCCAAGACTTAAGCCCATCATGGCATGTCCTGTAGCTACAATCAAATTCTTAATTTTCGTTCTTCCAATATAAGGCAGTCCATCGGGCGAGCAGGGTCTTAACCCGTGCCATACTTTGTCTTTGGAGGGCACAGAGACTTCCATTTCAGGATAATATTGTGGGATAGAATTCACAATACCCTGCACACGGTTCATGTTTATATTGTGGTTCACTCCGGCAACCTCCATAGTGCCGCCAAATCGCAGTGAATTTCCCATTGGCGTAATGGCAACCCTGGCTTCCAGAAAAATGGAAGGAATCCTTATATTTTTTTGAACCTGATCCAAAGTGAAACTATAACCTTTCCCTGCCTGCATCGGCAGGTCAAGCTTCAGTTGCTTTCCCAATTTACCAGACCAGGCCCCGGTAGCAAGAATAATTTCATCAAAAGAGAAATCTCCTTTCGAGGTTTGAACTGATTCTAACACATGGTCACTAACATTAAAGTCCAACACTTCCGCATCGCCAACAATTGTAACCCCCTCATCTGAAAGATACTTTCTTAATTGATTAATCAGAACTTGTGGAATGAGATGCGCATCACCAGGAAAGTAAACGCCTCCCTTCACGTTCACTCTTACATCCGCTTCCAACGATTGCACTTCATCCGGGTTAAGGATTTTAGCCTCAATTCCAAGTTGATTGGCTAGATGAGCCGTCTCCTTCTCCTCCTTTTCAGTCTCTTCAGTCTTATACAACATCATCAAACCTCTTTCCTGATAACCAAAGTCGAAGGGTAATTCGACTGACCACTGCTTATACAATGCTTTGCTTAATAGGCTAAGTTCTTTTAGAGCTGGAATTGATTTCGAAATTTTTTCTTTCGTTGCGCTTTTATAAAACAGATAACCCCATCGGAGTAGCTCAACATCAAATCTTGGCCTTACATAAAACGGACTTCGTGAATTGAACATCCATCGAATGCCCTTGGCAATCATGCCAGGTGCCGCGAGTGGAATAAAATGGCTGGGCACAATCATACCCGCATTTCCAAAGGAGCAGCCTTCGTCAAAAATCCCCTTATCTATCACCGTAACACGATGCCCGGCTTTCATCAGATAGTATGCTGACGAAAGGCCAATGATGCCTCCCCCAATGATGCCGATGTTTTTCACAATTGAATACTAGATTCTGGATTCAGGGTGTTTGAGAATTTGTTCAGATATGCGACTGCGGGACAATTGATTTTGAAATTATTATTGTGATTCCGTTCCAGTGCCTGCCAATTCTCCAATTTTTTATAACTCATATAATCAATTCATTTAAAAACTCCAGCATCTAATATCCGGTATCCTGAATCCAGTTTCCAAACTAAATCACCTGAAACCCATGCGCATACGGATCATCATCGTCAATGATAATCGTATTGTAACCCGTCACCATGGCCCACCCTTCAATACTGGGAATGATTGCCG
>CAYTBO010000010.1:0-64977 GCA_964436055.1 uncultured Ohtaekwangia sp. | reverse complement strand
AATCTCCGGGGCTTTTGTTTTTTTTGGGAGGCTTGACAAAAGGCTTCGACTGTAGGGGGGGGTAAAAATTAACCTACTGTAACCTGTAGGAAACTTCCCTCGCTTACATGTTTTTTTGCCAATACACTTAACTCATCTGGAGTTGTATTCTCAATTGCATTTACCATATTCTGGTAATAGTTATCCGGAAGTTGGAAAAGTTCAATGTTCTTAATTTTTTCCATAATGGAAAACGGACTTGCGATCTCTCCTTGCAAGCTTCCTATAAAATGCCGCTTTGACAATTCCAGATCTTCAGCATTTAAAGAGGACTGAAGTAATTTGATTTCCTTTATGATTTCTTCGACCGCGAGACTTCTGTTTTCCTTATTTACATCGGTGCCAATCAGTAGTGCGCTGTCGTATTTGAATGGGTTAATGGATGAAGAGATACCGTATGTCAGACCTTTTTCTTCGCGTAGGTTTTTCATAAGACGTGACCCAAAAAAACCGCCTAAGTAATAATTGAGTAATAAAAGTCCTGGGTAGTCTGGATGATCCCTTTGGATCGACCTCTTACCGAGGCGGATGGATGATTGAACGCTTTGCGATTTTTCTATGACATCAGAAGTAACACCCTGTTGTTTGATATCGTATGTCGGAGTTGATGTTGAAGAGGTGTCGAATGAGCTTAGGTCATTGCACAGTTGATTGAGTTCCAAATCACCTATTTGTCCAATTATGAAAACATGAGTGGGCGTAAATCTTAATTTAAAAAAGCTATTTAAATCACCGCGTTCAATTTTTATTACCTCAACTTCTTCGATCGTATGGCCATAGGGATGAGAAGAACCAAATATTTTTTTTCGGATAAATTTGGATGCCAGGTAGCTGGTTTTTTCATTCTTTATCCTAAGCCCCTGAATAAAATGATCTTTCATCTGAATTAACTCATCTTCAGCGAATGCGGGTGATGTAACTAATTCCAGAAAGACAGGATAGAGGGTGGTAAGGTATTGAGCTGGTGAATACAATGACACGGTGGCGAAATCGAAATTGCTGGATAATTCAATATGCGCACCGTATCTGTCAAAGTATTCTGCAATCTCGGCTGAGGTCTTCGTTTTAGTGCCCTTATCCAGCATTTGAACAGTAAAGTGGGATACTTCCGGTTTTGATTCAAACCATTTGCCGGCATTATATACGATTTCAATTTTGACTATATGCTGCCGCACATTATTCAAGTGCAGTAGCCTAATTCTATTAGAAAGTTCTGCACGGGTAACCTCTGGTAAATGAAAAGAAGTGGATTTTACAAAAGGAGGAGCAAGAGTTCTATCCAGCATTATTGATCAGTGACCGATTCTTCATTCTGCTTTTTGGCTTCAAAATACATCATCAAGGTAAACCGAATGGTTTCCGCTAATGCATTTTCATTCCTATTGGTAGGCACCAGATAGGCTACATCTATCCCAAATTTTTTGACCTTGGCCCCAATTCCAGCAGTTAAATATTTTCTGTTGCCTTTGTCTTTAGCCTCCAGAAAATAACCGAGCCGACCTGCGAACGTATTGTTGTACCAGTACTCAACTCCGGTGGATAGCGAAAATTCCCTTATCTCTTCGCTGAAACCTCCCGGTGCATCGGAGAATGAACCAAATATTCCGCTTAATAAAGCCTTATCTCTGCTGTTGGCAGATGGACTTGGCACCAATAATTTGTTAACGTCCATCGCAAAAGTAATGCTGTTGAATGCATCAAGCTCTGTTTTATACGCACCCCCTAATCTCAAGTTAGTCGGGATAAAGTCTCTATTGTCAGCATCAGAATAGGAAATCTTCGCGCCAATATTAGTAATTGTTGCACCCAACGAAAGAGCTGAATTTCTGGATACCATAGGTTTGGTGTAGTAAACACCAACATCTACCGCGACAGAATTACCAGGTCTTGCATCAATGCCACCCGAGGAAAAAGCTCCCGTTAAATTTGAATGGATATACCGCAGTGCGCCACCTAAACTGAATTGCTCTGTCAATAATCGGGAATAAGTTACATCAAAAGCGAATTCCCTGGGATTAAAACGGCCTAGGAAATCATTCACGGTAGGGCCGTTATTGAATTGTATTTCGCCCAAATCAAAATATTTCATTGAAACGGCTACCGCTTGCTCTCTGGTAATTTTATAAAAACCGGAAAGGTAGAAGATGGACATATCGTTAATTATTTTGCCAAGCCAGGGTGTATAAGATCCGGATACGCCATAACCTTGTTCTATGAATGCCAATTTTGCTGAATTCCAGTGGGCTGAATTGGCATCTGCGGAAGTGGCCACACCGGTATCGCCCATGCCGGCAGCCCTTGAATCGGGTGTGATGGTAAGAAACGGAACCGCCGTGGTAATCACCTTATTGGTACTGTCCTGACCAATTAAATTGGCTTGAGAAAAGCCGCAAAATGGTATGCCAATGGATAAAGTAAGTATGATCGCAATCCTTAACTTATTCATAATCAAGATCTAAGCTCTAAAGATAATCAATTCAGAATAATTAGTTTGGAAATCCGCTCATTTTTCGACCCGTCCAGTTGTGAACGAACTTCCACCCTCAAAAGGTATATGCCGTTGCCTAATTTTGTTCCGGTTGTATTAGTGCCATCCCATTCGGGCAAAGTAACCATATACTGACTATTTTCAATTTCATAGTACATAGAACTCATTGGTTTTCCGGATAAATCAAAAACCATAACATAAACCTCCAACTCTTCTCCTGTGCGATTGTGTGTAAACTGAAAATTAGTAATTTCTGAAAACGGATTAGGATAATTTATTAATTGCTCGATAGTTAATTGGTTGTCCCCGGTAACCACAAAATGGATGGATTCAGAAGTTCCATTGTTATAAACATCCCAAGCCCTTACTTCGATGGTGTGCTTGCCTGGAGCCAAGTTCTCAAGTGGAAAGGTAATGGTGCCCCGCGTAAAATCATCAATGTCCGCCAGGTAATATTCGCCTAATTCGAAAGTTTGGTCTCCATCTAAAATCCCGATGAGATTATTACCTATCCCGTAATTTGGAATGTTAATCCCACTTTTATCGGAGAGCCTCGCTACGAGTGAAGTTGATGGTGATGCAATACCACCATTAATAAACGTAGTATCACCTATGAATAGCTTTATCTCTGGAGGAGTTTTATCACTTCCGTCATCTACTTCGCTTTCCCCAATATTGAATTCAATGGTACCCCCCATGGCATCCTGTGTGTTATTGGCAGTCTTAGCGTATAAACTTAGTTTTCCGGCTCCTACCTGATAAGCTATATTTTTAGGAAGGATAAATTCGATTTGGAATTCCCCATTGGCTACGGTGGCTTCTCCATTAAAAAGCGTATTACTTCTCTCCTTATAAGTAAAAACAGGATTTTCATCTCCCAGCGTTTTGAAAGAAAACTCTTTGTCTTTCAACATCACTCTTACAGACCCATTAAAGGCGGTATTTTTTATCCCCCCAGTCTGAATCTCCCCTTCTATCAGGATTCGTGATAGCGCTTTGAGAGTATCAGAGCCCAATGCGGTGGTAATTTTTGTGGCTACAACTTCATTGTCGGGAATGGCCAGTTTCATGGAGGGATCACCCAGCAATGAAAAATTTCTATTGGCGACTCCATTCAGGCTGTTATTTTTAGTGTCTTTAAATACGGTGCCTAAATCGCGGTACTTCCCATTTTCTTTTACCATAAGCGCATCATAAAATGCGCCATTCAAAAAAGCATTGCTGGCGGCATTCACCGGCCTGGAAGCGGTAACGTATCCAATGGGTCCACCATTCTTCTTAATTAATGAAAGTTCACTGCTGGAAATCTGAGCAGGATCATCGTGCCGGCCAAATTCGCAAGTAGCGGTAACCATCAGCGGAAAAACGATCGGATTATTCCACTCTTCCAGCAATTCCACATCCAGTATTTGTTCCTGCACCCAAACTCTTTCTGATCCATGTCCTGTGAAATTTATAATTAAAGCGCCTTGATTAAGTTTTTTCAATAATGCTTTTCTTGCATCCGGTGAAATTTGGCCGCTTGGACGCGAAATTTGACGAAAGGCATCCAGGTATATTTTTTTTGTATCAAATTGGGCTTGACCTGCTTCAATATCCCTTGCCAGTTGGTCGGCATCTCCCTGATGAATGTTAAAATCGCCATCATCCGCCACAAAAACAATTTCTTTTCGCCATGGACCAAAGGATTTAGAATTAGTATCGTATCCAATTAGTTTGTCAACAACGGTACTTGCTTCCTCAGCCGATTTGACCGGTAATCTTCCTACGCCTATATCCAGTGTATGATTTGTAGCCGGGTTTTCCTGCCATTCACCTTCCGACAATTCAAGAAAACCAAAATAATCATCCGATGAATAAGTCTCCAAAGGAGATAGTGAATTACGTGATTCATAAGTCGGAACCAGGTTGGTGTTCTTGTTTACTCTATCCTTAAAATCATATGAGCCTCTGCCAAAGAGCAAAAGATGTTTCAAGCCTTTCCCGAATAAATGAAGTGAGAAATCACGTATAGCGGTCGGATCTTGTTTGCCGCCAGAGAATTCGTTGAAAACTTCCTCCTGGGTAACAACCAGGGAAGAAATGCCGTTGAACGATTGTCTGTGTGCTGCCAACCGGTTGGCTTCTGCTCTTAAATCCGGATGCGTTACAATTAGTAATTCAGGGCTTGATCCGTTTCTGAGATTTTGATTAGGAACAGTTTTTTCAAATTTTGGAATAAGTGGATTAGCGCCAAAGACAAGGAAATTTTTTAGCTCGTTTGTAGAAGTTGAAAAGCTAAGCTTATTATTATTCTTTTGAAATAATTGGACGCTCGCATTAAAAGGATCCGTAACATTCCAAATCGAAGTCTGGTCAGCAACGGAATTGATTTCAAACGTGCTGATGAGGTTCAAAAGGCTTGAAGATGAACGGAAGGCAACTTGTTCTTCATTGGCTTCCAGGTTCCGTTCAAGGCTAACCAGTATAAAATCCAAATAGCCAATCGACCTTCCGGAAGAACCCTTCGTATACCTGTATGTAAAATCCTGAGTTACATTCGATGGTGCATTTAAGGTATTGGCATTGGAAACTACCGTATCAATTACCAATCTTCCTTTTATACCGTATTGTGTGTTTGCAATAGGATCAATAGGTTGGTCTAAAATGTTCACCCCATTAAGAGACAAATTGAAAGATGCAGGATTAAAATTTTGACTCATTACACCCGATATTATTTTCATAGAAGAGTTGGGGGTAATGCCGGGTTTATCAAATTTTAATGACAGTGATGTCGTGACATCAAATTTTTCTCCAAACCATTGCCTGCCGGATTTTAGCTCATTATGATTTTCCAACTCATGAAAGATAAAATCGTTGTACGTGTTAATAATTGGATAAACTCCTTCGATGTTCTCAGTATTGGCCATACGTTTTCCCGGCTGTGAAGAAAAGGTGAGGAAGTAAAAATTTTTGTCTGAGTAAAGATGATTTTCGTAATTAAAAATTTCTTTTTGAAGGTCGTAGTAATAGTTATCCGGTCCTTCACCATAGAACATTATAAAATCACCCTGGTCGAAAACTCCGTCCGCTTCCCCTTCCACAGTGATGGCCAATTCGGTCAAATGGCCAATTCGATCCGAACTGTTTGCCTGAGGCAGCATCCCACTTCCATTTCCAAAAATCCTGATATTTCTAGGATCAAGGTTGTCTACATTCAATCCACTCTCTTTGAGTAAGGTGTAGTCTATTTTATAGACCCCATTTTTTTCAACCGAGAATTTTGCCCATTGACCGCTACTCAACGGAGAATCAATCAACTGTGCAGGTAATTGCATCGTAATTGCACAAAAGCAGATGAGGGTCAGGTATGTTCGACTAGCAATTCTCACAATCAACAATTAACGGTTGGATTAATTCTTTGCCTGTATTCTTTCAGCTAACGAAAGCACTAAATACAATAGTATGATAAACGGTATCCCTGCAGCCTGCATCCAGGCAAGCAACAGTA
Source organism: uncultured Ohtaekwangia sp. (assembly GCA_964436055.1). GTDB lineage: Bacteria > Bacteroidota > Bacteroidia > Cytophagales > Cyclobacteriaceae > ELB16-189. The sequence continues at coordinate 58,960 of CAYTBO010000010.1, read as the reverse complement.
CAGACATGGCAACAAAGATAAACCTTAACTGGTTCTCGCCCCATGAATAATTCTTAAATTTTAAGGCAAACAAAGGGAGAGGGATAACCAGTAAAAGCGAACCTAGCACCGTAATGGTTAATAATCCCGAAAAACTGGATGTAACCGCATCAAATGGCTCATCCAAAAATACCAATCCGGTAATAAACAAGGCGTGTGCGGGGGTAGGCAATCCGATGAAGTTGTCCTTTTGATTTTCATCGATGTTGAACTTTGCCAATCGCAAAGCAGAAAACACCGCTATCAAAAATGCCGAGTACACCAGTGGATTATCGGGCTGAACTTGATGTAACCATGTATACATAGTCAAGGATGGTAGTACACCAAAACTTACCATATCGGCTAAGGAATCCAGCTCTTTTCCTATCAATGAAGTTGACTTCAGAAGCCGTGCAGAGAAGCCATCAAAAAAATCGAAAACACAAGCAGCCCACACCAGGTAGGCCGGGATATATGGAGGAAATTCCTGAACCAGTAAAATGCCTAAACAACCACAAATCAAGTTGCCCAAGGTTAGAATATTGGGGAGATGTTTTGCTAACATCATTCGGGGTTTATAGCACAGAAGGGATTAGTCTTTTTTTCTTTTCCAAGGGTTGTCGTGGGTCCGTGCCCCGGGTAAACAATCACTTCGTCTGGCAAAGCAAAAAGCTTTTGCCTAATGCTACTGATCAACGTAGTCATATCGCCACCGGGCAAATCTGTCCGCCCTATGCTTCCATTAAAAAGGACATCTCCGACGATTAGAATTTTTTGATCGGGATGGTAAAACCCTAGATGCCCCGGAGAATGTCCGGGCAATAAGAGAATATTCATTCGGCTGTTTCCCCAGGTGATCTCATCCCTTTCATCAATTAACTTATCGGGCTGAATTTCCCGGTAAGCATGAAAGCCATAATTTGGAGCATAGGCATTTACGGCACGAAGCATATGGCGTTCTTTTTCGTGGATAAGGAAGGGTATATTATATTTGCTCTTTATATGATCATTCCCTAAAACATGATCAATATGACAATGCGTGTTGAGCAATAGGACTACGTTGAGTTGCTCTGATTTGATAAAATCATCCAATTCCTTTTTTTCATTGGTTTCATAGCAACCGGGATCTATGATGACTGCTTCCTTTGTGTCGTCAGAGATTACATACGTATTTTCACCAAATGGATTGAATTCAAATGATTTAACTTTTACCATAAATTATAATCATGATCAAAGTTATCATCTTGTAGCTTAATATTTGAAAAAAGAAGTATTAATTGAATGGATAAGCGTTTCCTCAATAGGCACGTAATTGAAGGTGAAATTAGCCCTGGAAAAAAGAATTGACTATATCATCGTGGGTATGGGATTGGCAGGAGCCTGCCTGGCTATACAATTGCTGAAACGAGGCAAGCGAATTTTTATTTACGATCTTCCTGGTCAAAATAGAGCATCGAGAATTGCCGCGGGGTTGTTTAATCCCATTACCGGGAAAAGAATTGTAAAGACATGGAAAGCAGATATTTTATTTCCTTACCTCAACACCTTTTATAGCGATGTAGAAAAGCAATTTGGAATTCAGTTTTATTACCCAAAACCACTTTACACCCCATTTCGATCCATAGAAGAGCAAAATGAATGGATGGCCAGAAGCGCCGACAAATCATTTTCTGATTATTTGTTGAAAGTAGAGTCAAAAGCAACCTATTCAGCAGAAGTGCGCGATCCATTGGGTGGCATTCTCTTGGCGCAATGTGGATACATAAACACGAACCGGATGTTGGAAGCGGTAAGAAATCACCTGACCAATTCCGGCTGCTATCGGGAAGAGGAATTTAATGATGACTTTCTGCAAGAAGATAAATCGGGCGTTCGTTTTAAAGATTTAGTTGCTGATAAGGTAATTTTTTGTACGGGTATTCATGCATTGGGAGGCAAATTTTTCGATTGGCTATCGTTAAAACCATTGAAAGGAGAAGTGTTGACGATCAAAACATCATCCAGTTTGAACCGAATTTACAACCGTGGAGTTTACCTTATCGAATCGGAAGAAATGAAATACAAAGTGGGAGCGACCTATGATCTATCCAACTTGGAAGAAAATACTACAGAGAAAGGAAGATCAGAGTTGGAGAATAAATTGGAGGATTTGTTAGCCATGTCATTTGAAGTAACTCACCAAGATTGGGGTATCAGACCCTCCACAACAGACCGCAGACTTTTTGTTGGGGAGCATCCAGGCTGGAAAAATATTTTAATTTTTAATGGTCTGGGCACCAAAGGTGTGAGCCTGGCTCCGTATTTTTCGGGGCAACTTGCCGATTACCTGACCAGCAGGGGTAATTTGGATGAGGAGGCAAATATTAATCGTGTTAAATCGTTATATTCGAGGTTCCAATGAAGCTGATTGCCATTGGGTAAGTACCTGATCTACAGATTGGTAATGGGATGATAATTAGGAAGCGCGAAAGCAAGGAAATTCAAAACAGTAAGATTGATCAACTGAAGTGGACAATGGCCATTTTGGCTGTTGTAATGGGCTTTTTTCCCCTTCAAACTTCCCATGCCCAGCAAGCCAGGGAGAGTTTCGGGAAAAACAGAATTCAATACAAACAATTTGAATGGCAGTACCTGACGTCAGAAAATTTTGATGTCTACTATTACGACAATCGCAGAAAGATAGCAACCGAAGCCATTCAATATCTTGAAGGAGAATTTGACCGAATTACCGACCTTATCGGCTACCCACCGTATTTAAAAACTAAGGTTTTTCTTTATAATTCCGTTTCTGATTTACAGCAAAGCAATGTTGGCTTGAACCATACCGCCTTCAATGTGGGTGGTGAGACGGAATTTATAAAACCCTACGTTGAAATCGCTCACCCCGGTACGTTGGATCAATTTAAAGAACAGCTAATCTATCAAATGACCGAGTTAATGGTCAATGAAATGATGTTTGGGGGAAGCTTGAAAGACATGTTTCAAAATGCGGTGCTGCTTAATTTACCGGAATGGTTTATCCGGGGCGCCTCCGGCTACGTAGCCAAAGGATGGAGTGCGGAGATGGATGATTATATCCGTCAGTTGGTGCGCACAAAAAAAATAAAGAAATCCTTAAAACTTACTGGTGAAGAAGCCGAACTGGTTGGTCAATCCGTATGGAATTATATCGTAGAGAAGTATGGCAAGAGCAGCATCTCCAATATTTTGAATTATACCAGGGTAATCCGCAATGAGCAGAAGAGTGTTCTTATCACGTTGGGGATAAGTTTTAAACAGTTGATCAGTGATTGGCAACAATATTATTCTGAAATGGAGGAAAAGGCAGGACAAAGTTATATGCCTCCACAAGACTCATCTAAAGTTAGCTCCAGACATCGCAAGACGATTACGTATACAACAGTGAAGCTGAGTCCGGATGGAAATAACATTGCCTATGCAGAAAATGATAGGGGCAGGTTTGTTGTCAAAATCCAGTCACTCAAAAATGGTAAGGAAATCACGATTCTGACAAGTGGTAATAAAGTATTCCGTCAGGATGTAGATAGAAATGTTCCCCTCATTAGTTGGGCCGATGAAAACACTTTGGGTGTGATAGGTGTAAAGCATGGCGAACATGTGTTTTGGCTTTACGATCTCACCACCAAAAGCAAACTTCCCCGTGAACTGGACCGATTTAGCAACATCAGAAGCTTTGATTTTTCAGGGAATGGACGACTGGCTATTCTGAGTGCTGATTTTGAAGGACAGAATGATTTGTTTCTCATCAGTAGTCGAAGGGATCGTACCCGCAGGCTCACCAATGACTTGTATGATGATTTTGATCCTACCTTCATCCCCAATACCAATACCATTGTATTCAGCTCTAATCGCACCAATGATACGACCAACACCATTGTGAAGGGAATTAAGGATATTCCAAATAATTACAATTTATATCTATATGACCTTGATACCACAACCAATGTAGTAAGCCGACTGACCAACACCTTGAGTAAGGATTATTACCCATTGGCACTAGATAGCGATAATATATTTTATCTCAGTGATCAGCGAGGTATAGTTAATGTGTTTAAGTATACCCGGAGTACTGGAATTTATTCACAGATTACCAATTACAATTCCAGTATAAAAGAGTATGATTTTAATTTTGAAAATCGTTCATTGGCTATTGTCATGGATAAAAACCTGAGTGAGGATATTTTTCTAATTCAACCTTTTAACCTGAACCGATCTGTATTCACGCCAGCTACCCGACGTAAAGAAGTACAACAAGCCAAGGCGATCACTGAGAGAAGAAAACAGGAAGCTCCTCAAAAAGGAATATCCATCAGGGAGCTTATTAACACACGGCTTCGGGAGAAAACCGATTCCCTTTCACAAAGCCAAAATCAAATTCCCAACGACACACGAATAAATCAAATGCCTGCCGATTCGGTTGATACAGACAACTATATTTTTGAGGATGAACTTGTTGTGGAACCTCAACCTTTGGATTCCATTTCCGCCGTCAGCGAAGCAGTGGAAGTAAATGTGGAAGATGTGATTAACACGGATGACTATGTGTTTGAGGATGAAGCCGCAAAAGTAACTCAGCCAACTGAAACCTTCCTAAATCGATACATGAAGGCGAGAGAGACTTCCAGGATACAAGGTCCCTTTCCTTATGAACCTAAATTTACATACGAGAATCTGATTACAAATTTTGTAATTGATCCCCTGCGTGGTTTCGGCGTGAGGTTGGAAACTCAAATGAACGATATGTTGGAGAACTACCGATTCTTTGGTGGAATTCAAACGGCCTTTGATTGGAAAAGTGGCGATATCTACGGAGAAGTTCAGTATCTGCCGCATCGTGTTGATTATAGTGCGAGAATAGACCGCAAGGTGATATTCTGGGAGGGATTGACCAATCAACAGAAATATTCGTGGCAAAAGGTAGAAGTTGGCGCTTCACTACCGCTTACCGTTCGTACACGGTTAACCTTAAAGCCTTTTCTTGGCTACACCCGCTATGTCGATAGAGGAAATGATACTTCACCCTCTGCACCCCCCGTTTTCCTACCCTCCGAAGAGCAATTTTATGTTGGCTCCAAGGTAGAATTGGTTTTTGACAATAGCCTAACTACCGGCTTGAATATAATTGAAGGAACGAGAGGAAAGATTAATCTGACTCATTATGAGGGCATGGGAAATAAGCAAGCAAGTTTTTCACACGCCTCAATTGATGTCCGGCATTACCAAAAGATTTATAAGGAAATTGTATTTGCGGTGCGCGGTTTCTCAGGTACGTTTTTTGGAAACTCCCCTAAATCTTTTGCATTGGGAGGTATGGACAATTGGCTTGGTAACAGAATTAACAATGAAGGAACGGGTAATCCACTGGCCAACCGGGAGGGCTTCAATGGCAATTTGATTTTTACGGAATTTGCAACAAGCCTTCGTGGATTTAACTATGCCACTCAATTTGGAAGGAGCGTGGCGCTGGCTAATGCTGAATTGCGCATACCTCTGATACGTGCACTTTCAAGTGGACCCATCACATCCAACTTTTTCCGCAACATGCAATTGACAGCATTTTATGACATTGGTACAAGTTGGACTGGTAAACCACCAATCAACTCCAACACAAGCACCCAGACACGAATAGTAGAGGGTGGGCCTTTCCGTGGGGAGATCAAGGACTTCCTCAATCCATGGCTGCTTAGTTACGGATTTGGGTTCAGAAGTATGATGCTCGGATACTACGTAAAATTTGACCTTGCCTGGCCTGTAGAAAACTATCAGGTAAAAGACCCACGCATATTTGTTACCTTAGGGTTTGATTTCTAAACACTGACAGAATTTATTTCCTATGATAAAGTCGATGACTGGTTTTGGTCAGTCCAATACTTCTACTGGTGACCTTTCAATTGTAGTTGAGGTCAAGAGTTTGAATTCAAAATTTATGGATTTGATGCTGCGATTGCCACGCGTGTATACTGAAAAAGAATTGGAATTACGCAACATGATATCGGAACAGCTTGAGCGTGGCAAAATCAACATTAATGTAGAATGTGAACGGAGTGGAAAAAAGGAAATTCAACAACAGTACGATGAGGATCTTTTTGTAGCATACTACGCAGCGCTCAAAAAGCTTGCCGATAGAGTAGTGGCGCCTTATGAAAATTTATTTCAGATGGCACTGAATTCTCCAGAAGTAATAAAAGGGAATGGTAAGGAAGAAATTAATCCCCAAGAATGGGAAGCGGTGCAACGATGTGTGCTAGAGGCACTCAAGGGGTGTGATGATTTTCGCAGGGCTGAAGGCAATCAGCTTAAAAAAAAATTAGAATCGTATTGCAATTCAATTGAGTCAGGTCTGGCAATGATTGAATCAATGGATCCTAAACGGATTGAAAAGATAAGAAGCAGAATCAAAGGACGGGTAGAAGATTTTTTCGGCGAAGAGGGATTTGATGAGAACAGACTGGAACAGGAAATAATTTTTTATATCGAGAAGCTGGATATTCACGAAGAACGTGTAAGGCTTAAAACTCATCTTAATTATTTTCACCAGGTGCTGAAGAGCAATGTGCCCAATGGTAAAAAATTGGGATTTATAGCACAGGAATTAGGCCGCGAAATTAATACGATCGGGAGTAAGGCCAACGATGCGGAAATTCAAAAACACGTGGTGATGATGAAAGAGGAGTTGGAAAAAATTAAGGAGCAATTGGGCAACGTGTTGTGATAGACAATCGCTAGTCAGAAGTTTTTTCCAATTTGTAAATATTTCCGTCAAAGGAACAGATATACAATTCGTTACCGGCATCTACTCCAAAGGATGAAATATTCAAGTCCGAATCCACCAATTCGGTGTTAACGGGATTATTTTGATCAGCATTATCCAGCGCCCAAATCTTTCCTGACCCAAAATCACCATAGATATATTTCCCAATAAATTCAGGAAAAATGGAGCCTCTATAAACAAATCCTCCGGTGACCGAGATACCTTCGCTTCGACCATATTCCCATACAGGCAACGTTAATCCGGTTGCGTCACAATCGGTTTCAACGCACTGTGAGGCCTCCATGATTGCCCAACCGTAATTACCGCCCTTTACGATGATGTCAATTTCTTCAAACGCATTCTGACCTACATCGCCTGCCCAGATCTGACCATTTTCAGCATCAAAGCTGAAGCGCCACGGATTTCTTAGCCCGTAAGCAAAAATTTCTTCACGGTTTCCTGCGGCATTATTGACAAATGGATTATCCGCAGGGATTGCATAGTTTTTTCCTCCAGCCTGTGTGTTTACGTCAATGCGCAGTATTTTTCCCAGGAGGGTAGTAAGTTTCTGACCATTGCCCTGAGGGTCGTTACCCGAACCGCCATCGCCGGAAGCGATATAAAGAAACTCATCCGGGCCAAACGATAATTGACCGCCATTGTGGTTACTAAATGGTTGGGGGAATTCAAGGATAACAAGTTCGCTGCCGGTATTCGCAGCATCGGGATTGGTCGATGATACTTCAAATCTGGAGATTACCGTACGAGCAGGATTTGTGGCGGTGTAATTCACAAAAAAGAACCCATTGGTATTGTAGTCTGGATGGAATGCGAGACCCAGCAACCCTTCTTCATTTCCACTATCATTCACTTGATTTCTAATATCAAGAAAAGTTTTTTTTGACGGAGCTGATTCAGTATTCTCAAAGGTTGAAATAATCCCTGCTTGCTCTACTACGAATACACGCTCACCCTGATGCTGAAAATCAACCGGACGGTTGAATGAAAGTTCCGGAAACGCCTCAACGAGTTCGTATGTACCTAAAGTAGATGGGGGTACGTCATCATCTTGGCATGCGATGAAAGGGAGCAGCGTCAGGCAGAAGAGTATACTATTTACACGCATTGCCTCTTAACTATAGCCGTGTTATAATGACTGATTACCGTACTGTTATTTTTTTTATTTCAATCTTACTCAACTCAATCAGTTCTCCATGGATAAAGAGTTCTTCAACCTGTTCGAGATCATACGAATCATCTTTTGGTTTATAATTTATGTAGTCCTGAAACCGGATTCCATTTACTACCCGGGGATTATAAGCTACCCTGAACCGAAAACTAATCTCATCTTCCTCTTCAAATGAGTAAGCCAGGTAGTCGATTGTGAAATTATCCTGATGAATCCAGTAAAGAAAAACATCTTCATGGTCTTCGCCACCCCCATCTTCACTAAAGGTAACTTGTATCTTAAAATAATTCTGATCGTTAATTTTTGGTTCTCCTAAAAAACGTTTTGTGACGGCCGCATCATTCAGTCCGTAAGGCAGTAAGGCAAAATAGTTTACTGAATTGGTGGATGCTGCATATTTCACAGCCATGGAATCAGGCACCGTCGTGTCAGTTCCATTGATTTCTCGTTTAAAGCCACTGTTGGTAACATAGTCGTGCACCGTACCCAGGGTGTCTTCAAAAATCCGTTCGTAGGAAAAACTCCCACCGTTTCTGCTGGCGATATAATGCCTGTCCCTGAAGTCAAATTCGATGGTGGTGTTGTTGTATTTTTCGCCTCCGGATGCTTGTAGCGTTTTATCTATGATTTTCTGTGCATCGGTAGGCTTGCTTTCGCATGCTGATAGCAGGATGCCCAGATTGGCAAACAATAGGTATAAGGTATTTTTCATAAGTCATTAACCATGTATTCGGAATGAAAGTTTCTCTGAGAGAAGACAAAAGTTAAATCAATTTCGATAAACTAGCGATGTATCGCTCAGGTAACTCTCCGCTCGTTGCAGCCTGATAGTCTTTGTAGCTACAGGGAACAATGCTGGCGCGTGCATACCGATCGTTGGCCCGATGGTGATTTATTTCCATCCACCACTTTTCCGTGAACTTGCTCTTGTAAAACGTCAATACCTCAGGCTCCACCGGCATCGATACGGTGTATTTAAGAAAGTCGTTGCTCTTAAAGTCCTGTTCTTTTTTCCGGTGGTAAAAACCCTCGATAAAATACCAGATCATCGTGGCAATTACAGAAGCTGTTTTCTTGTGCTCATCGTCTTTGTCTGGATTATATTCGTAGAACCCGATGGAGCTCAGCTTTTCATTGGTGCCGGCGTACCAGCAAATCTGACACGCCTCTTCTCCGGTTAACCCAAACGGTTGAGCGTTTGCATTTCCGGGTGCATCTGCCGATTTGATGGCAGTGATGTCAAAGGAGGCCATGTCTGCATTTCTGATTGCAGGCTCCATTTCAGCTATGTTGCTTCTGAGCTGGCCTACCCGGTATGCTTCAAAATAAAGTTTCTCCAAAATAGAAACCGCAAACGGATCAATCAGGTAAGATTGGTGTGCGAGGTGAGTATAACCAAATAGATAATTGGGCTCATGCAGTAAAATGGTATTGATATGACGCAGTGAGCTTGCGCTTTCTTTCGAGTCGTCCAAATCCAGTAAAGCATCAACATTGAGTAGGTTAACCAGCTTGTCCATCTCTTCGTATCCTTTATACTGGCCATAGTCGAGGTCATGTGAGCCTCCGAGTATTACAGGTAGTACATTATGCTCCAACAGGATGCGGCACACTTCACTGATACGCACATAGGTCTCATCCAGGTCTATGCCGGGATTTAGGTTTCCCAAGTCTACAATGTTATTCTTTCCGGAGCCGCGCTTTAGCCTGTATAGCTTCTTCCGTATTGCGTCAGGAGCATTTTTACAACCTTTGTTTAATATTGTTCCCCTTTCTTCCCCGATACCAAAAATGGCTATCTGGGCATTTCTGTAGTCGGGCATTTTATCTCCAAAAAATCGGATGCTGCGAAATATTGATGCAGGATCCTGGATATTCTCATAAATGGATTCTTCGAGTGGAGAGAATAGAATGGTTAAATCCATTGGAATCTGATTTAAACAAAGCTATTCCATTATAGAAGAAACGCCAACTCTAACCCTGCGAAATTTAAAAGATCACCCGGCCTTTATACATTAGCCGGAGTTGATCCTAATCCAGGGCAACTTAGAACACTTGCGGTTTCAGTGAACTAACCGATGAAAAGAAACTTATCCTCCGAAGTCGTCAAAGCGGACGTTTTCATTGGGAACACCCATGTCGTCCAGCATTTTTAGTACAGCGGCATTCATCAGTGGAGGCCCGCACAGATAGAATTCAACATCTTCAGGAGCCGGATGGTTTTTGAGATAGTTATCGTAAAGGCATGAGTGGATAAAACCAACGTAGCCATCTGCTTCTCTGTCTTCCAATGATTTTTTTACTTTCCAGTGGTCCTCCGGCAAGGGTTCGGACAACCCAATATGAAAATTGAAGTTGGGAAAATCCTTTTCTATTTTTCTAAAATGATCGGTGTAAAACAATTCTTTTTTAGAACGTCCGCCATACCAATACGATACCTTACGGTTTGTTTTTTCCGTGTGAAACAAGTGAAATATTTGTGCACGAAGCGGGGCCATCCCGGCTCCACCTCCAACGTATATCATTTCCCTTTGTGTCGGGTTAATGTGGAACTCACCATAAGGACCTGAAATGGTTACCTTATCTCCGGGCTTTCTTGAGAAAATGTAAGAAGAACAAATGCCGGGATTTACATCCATCCAGCGGTTGTTTGCTCTGTCAAACGGAGGTGTCGCTACCCGGATATTCAACATCACAATATTACCTTCAGCGGGGTGGTTGGCCATGGAATAGGCTCTGAAAATGGGCTCATCGTTTTTCATCTTCAGGTCCCAAAGCTTAAACTTATCCCAATCACTTTTGAAAACATCCTGCTTATGACCTAGTTCCGGATGGGGTGTGATATCCATCGTCTTGAAGTCAACAGTTATCGGAGGAACGTCAATTTGGATATATCCACCGGCCTCAAATTTCAAAGTTTCTCCAGCCGGCAGTTTAACCACAAACTCTTTAATGAAAGTAGATACGTTATAATTTGACACCACTTCACATTCCCACTTTTTGATCCCAAAAATCTCCTCCGGAATGCGGATATTCAAATCTTGCTTTACCTTAACCTGGCATCCAAGACGCACATTTTCTTTTCTTTCTTTTCTATTCAAGTGACCAATCTCGGTTGGCAACACATCTCCCGCCCCAGATTCCACCACACACTTGCACATGGCACAAGTGCCACCGCCACCACATGCCGATGGCAGAAAAATTTTCTCATTGGCTAATGTGTTCAGTAGCGTACTACCGGCACTTACGGTTATGGTTTTTTCACCGTTGATAACAATTTTGACGGGTCCTGACTGCACGAGTCGCCTTTGTGCATATAAGAGCACAAAAACCAATAATAAAATAACAATGGTAAAGGCCGTTATGGATGTAAATATCAGCATGAATAAAACCAGTTTGTGAGTCACAAATATATCGACAGAACCCTAAAATTGGGTGCTGTCGATATAAAAATTAAAGTCACTACTAATAACCGGCATAGGGCCACTCATGTTCACTAAACAAGGCTAAATTCTGCCTCTTTTTTGGATGTATCCAATCGCGTAGTTTGCCCGGAATTTAGGATGATTGAAAGCCCCTCCAGAGTCAACCAATTTTTTAGCTTTTCTGTAGACACCCAACCATTCATGGATTGTACATGTGGACTTCGGAAGCCCCCGTTGAACTCATCAAAATCACCAGGATTTATAATTGCTGTTCCCGCAAAACTCACATGGACATTCACAAGCCCTTCAGGAGAAAAACTGTAATTTTTAGTCAGTTGGCGCTTAGTATACTTGTATCCTGAGCCTGAAGCAACGGCAAAGACATCCGAAAGTACTACCAATCCGGTGGGAAGGCCTCCTGCTCCCTTTCCTGTCATTGTTTGAAGGCCGGTGGAGGCGCCTGTTATGTTCACTCCGTTGAACTCGTTTTTTACCTGAGCCAGCGGATTGTCAAGTGGTATAAACTGCGGGGCAACCAGACCAAAAATGGTATTGCCTATTTTTTCGGCTCTGGCTATTAGCTTGATGGTGCAATTATTTTGTCTGGCAAATCGAATATCGTGTGGTGTAATGTTTCCGATGCCAATGTTCAGAATCTGCTCTGGCTGCACAAAGAGGCCAAAGGCATGAGCTATGGTTATGGCCAATTTGTATTTGGCATCATATCCTTGTACATCGAGTGCTGGGTTTGACTCTGCATAGCCTAACCGTTGTGCTTCGTGTAGGGCATCAGAAAAATTCTTTTTTTCTTCAATCATCCGGGTGAGGATATAATTGGTCGACCCGTTAAAGATACCTTCAATACGCTCCAATGCATCGTAAGCATAGTGCGATTCAAGATTGCGTATCAACGGTATGCTTCCGCAAACGGATCCTTCGTACAGTACCGGGGTCTCATATTTTTTTTGCAGCCAGAAAATTTCTTCCAGGTTTTCGGCTAACATTTTTTTGTTGGCGGTGATTAGAGGTTTCCTTTTTTGAAGCGATTGTTTTAGGATTTCGAATGCTGCCTGGGCATCATCGATCAATTCAACAACGATATGAATTTCGGGATCATCTAATATATCTGCATTCGAGGTACTAAGCAGGGATGTGTCTACCGTGCGCACTTTGTCCTGGTTTTTCACTACAATTTTCTTAATCTGAACCTTGGCATCAATGGATTGCTCCAATAGTTCGTAGAATCCTTGTCCGACACACCCCAGGCCAAATAGCCCAAGCTTTAACTTTCTGCTCATTGTAAAATATAGTTAGATTGTTTTTTAAAAAATTGATAAATAATTGACTTCAGTTTTTCCGTTTCGATCAGGAATGCATCATGACCGAATTCCGAATGAATTACTTCTAGTTGTGAATTGGGTATAGCACTTGAAATGAGTTCTTGCTCAGCTACCGGAAATAATAGATCACTGTCTATGCCAATCACCAAAGTTGAGGATTGAATTTTCCTTAGTGCTGATTGTACTCCCTCTTCATCTCTGCCGACATGATGACTGTCCATTGCTTTGGTTAAAGTCCAATAACTGAACGCATTGAAACGTTTCACCAATTTGTCACCCTGATACTGCTGATAGGCTGACGCCTTATGACGATCTAGTTTTGGATATTCATCCTGCTGCTGCTCGCCATACGCCTGGTATGCACGAAAAGTAACCATACTCATTGCTCTGGCTGCCGCAAGTCCTTTGCTACCAGCAACAACGGTTTTATTTGACCACGATGCATCTGCTTCGATAGCCATTCGCTGCGATTCATTGATGGCAATTCCCCAGGGTGAATGCCTTGCATTACATGCAATGGGGACCAAATACTGAAATGTATACGGCCGCAAAACAGCCCATTCTAAGGCTTGCTGCCCTCCCAATGATCCACCAATCAGCGTGTGAATCTTTTCCAAGCTAAGATCCATCCGAAGTAATTCAAATGCCCTCACGATGTCTCGGTTGGTGAGAAAGGGAAAGTCATGAAAATAGGGTAAACCTGTTTCCGGGTTTACCGACAATGGGCCGGTAGATCCATAACATCCACCCAACGTGTTAACACAGATGATAAAATGTTCCTGTGGACTGAATGGACCATCAGGGGTAAATAAATCTCCCCACCAATCCTGAAATGAAGAGCTTCCGGTAAGTGCATGACATACCCAGATCACATTTGACTTCCTGGCATTTAATTCACCAAGCGTGGAGTACTTCAATTGGAAGCCAGGCAAAGTACCCCCGGCTTCCAAACTGAAGTGTTGATCATGAATATAAGTATGATTCTTTAGCTTCATTACCTATACAGACGCGAGTTCCTCTATGTAAACTTTTTCAAAAGCCTGCTGAAGATCAGCTTTGATGTCATCCAAATGCTCAATGCCAACTGAAATTCTAAGCAAGTTGGGAAGAACACCGGTTGACAGTTGTTCTTCGTCCGATAACTGCTGATGCGTTGTAGCGGCCGGTTGAATGATCAATGTTTTAGCGTCACCGACATTGGCAAGATGGCTGACCAGTTTCAATCTGTCCACAAATTGGGTTGCGATTTCCTTAGACCCTTTCAGCGTGAAGGAAAGCACCGCGCCAAATCCATTGCGTAAGTATTTCTTCGCCAGCTTGTGATAGGTACTGCTTTGCAGACCTGGATAATTTACGCTTTCCACATTTGGATTTTGCTCCAACCACTGCGCAAGGGCCAAAGCATTATCAACAGATCGCTGAACTCGCAGGGAAAGTGTTTCTACACCCTGCAGGAACAGGAAGGAATTGAATGGACTGAGTGCAGGGCCAAAATCCCTTAAGCCTTCCACACGGGCACGAATGGCAAAAGCAATGTTGGGCAGACCCAAAGGATTGTTTTCACCAAATACATCCCAGAATTTGAGCCCATGATATCCTTCAGAAGGTTCTGTAAATTGCGGGAATTTCCCATTGCCCCAATTGTAGTTACCGCCATCTACAATAACACCACCAATGGAAGTGCCATGCCCGCCAATCCATTTGGTGGCGGAAGCAACGACAACGGTGGCACCGTGCTCCAGTGGCCTGAATAAATAACCTGCAGCGCCAAAAGTATTGTCCACGATTATTGGCAAATCATATTTTCTGCCCAGAGCCGCAATCGCCTCAAAATCGGGAATATTAAATCCCGGATTACCAATCGTCTCCAGATAGATAGCTTTGGTTTTTTCATCAATCAGTTTTTCAAAAGCTTCAGCTTTGTCGCCTTCAGCAAAGCGTGCATCAATACCCAATCTCTTGAATGATACTTTGAATTGATTGTAAGTGCCACCATACAGAAAAGTGGTAGACACAAAATTGTCACCGGCTTGTAAAATATTATTGAGCGCGATAAACTGCGCAGCTTGGCCCGAGCCGACAGCGACTGCCGCTACACCACCTTCCAAAGCAGCTATCCGTTTTTCAAAAACATCCGTTGTTGGATTCATGATACGGGTGTAAATGTTTCCAAATTCCTTCAGCGCAAATAGATTGGCTCCGTGCTCGGAATTCTTGAACGTGTAGGAGCTGGTTTGGTAAATAGGTACCGCCCTTGATCTTGTTGTAGGGTCTACTTCCTGACCGGCATGAAGTTGAAGTGTTTCGAATCGGTAATCAGACATGATAATTAATTGTTTAATGGTTAAAAATTTAAAATTTCGTAGTGAATTGAATACAGCAGTGACAGGACTTGTCAGAGCCAATTGTTACTGCAGGTATTCTAGGGTGTTAAAGAATTAGCAGCAACAACACGTGCATGTACAACACGTTATGGCTGTACGCATGCAAGTGATTGAGCGAATAATAGGGTAAATAGTGAGTGCTGAAAAAGCAGTTGAACCTTGTCGGTTTCGAGATGAAGTTGAATGTGAAGTTTCCATTTTACTAATCGGTTTATAGTATCCTCGGCAACAAGCCGGGATCAGGAATTAGCACCTTGCTCTTCTGAACAGGTTGCTAGCGCTTCTTCGAGCCTGTCTCTCAGCGCTTCTTTATAAATCGATTAAGTAGATATTACTTGATCGACTATTATAACACAAACGTATACTAGTTTAGTAGAGTTTCCAAAAATTTGTCAACTATTTTTTTACAACCTGGCCTAAGTAGGGAAAAGCCAATACCCTAATGTGTGTTAGGAATGACTCAGAATTGTTTGGAAATCATTACAATTTGGCCCAAATGATAGAGGTCGTGATGAGCAATACCATGTAATAATTTGTAGAAGGAATATTTTCGACCAGGCACAATTTCTTGCAATTTTTTTTCATCAAAACGGGAAAGTTCGCTGATGAGGTCACGCTGACTTTGCTCTAAACCTTCTATTGCCCCTCCCCAATTTCCTTTTTTTGGGAAATTTAATTCGTCTGATACATCAAATTCATTGTCGCCCCGCAACTTTCTTAAAGCGAACATGCGCCAAGTGGTCATGTGTAGAACGAGTTCAATGATCGAGTGACTGTTTCCGATCCTCTTTTCTGCTTTGTCTCTCTGAATTTTTGACAGCACCGACTTCACATTGGGGCCATGCCAGGCCTCGCCATCAAAGGTATCGCTGAGCGCTTGTATTATATTATGGGTTCAACTTCACTCACAGTTATCAGGTGAGCATTCCGCCATCTACTTGCAGGACTTGCCCTGTGATATAGGATGAAAGATCCGATCCCAAAAACACACAAGCATTGGCTACATCTTCTGGCTGCCCCCCACGCTTGAGCGGGATAGCATCACGCCAGCTTTGAACGGTTTTCTCATCCAATTTGCCAGTCATTTCCGTTTCGATAAAACCCGGCGCAATCGCATTTGACCGGATGCCCCTGGAGCCAAGCTCAAGGGCAACGGATTTTGTGAATCCAATGATTCCGGCTTTCGAAGCAGCATAATTGGCCTGGCCTGCATTTCCCTTTAAGCCCACTACGGATGTCATGTTAATAATTGAACCGCCTTTCTGTTTCATCATAGGGCGTGCCGCGGCTTTTACCGTATTAAAACAGGATTTTAAATTCACCTGCATAATTTTATCCCACATCTCTTCGGTCATCCGCAGCAACAGGTTGTCCATGGTAATACCAGCGTTGTTGACAAGAATATCCAGCGACCCAAAATCCGTATTGACATCATTGATTAGTTTATCTGCTTGCGCAAAGTCCGATGCATCGGAGCGATAACCTTTAGCTTTCACGCCTTTTGAGGTAAGCTCAGCTTCAAGTGCCTGACCTTGTTCAACACTGGATAAATACGTGAAGGCTACGTTGGCTCCATGTTCAGCAAATTTTAAAGCGATAGAGCGGCCAATGCCTTTGGAGGCACCCGTGACAAGAGCATTTTTTCCCAGTAGTAATTTCATTTTTTAGTCGATTTTAAAGCGCAGTGTTCAAAAATAGACATTTTTGCACATTCTGTTAGCCTTCATTTCCTTGGTCAATTGCCTTATATTTGGCGGCAATCAAAATTAAAAATTCACGTCTATGTCAAAATATGATCTGATCGTAATTGGAAGTGGTCCTGGCGGATATGTGGCAGCAATCCGTGCCTCACAACTCGGTATGAAAGTAGGGGTTGTTGAAAAAGCTGAGTTGGGTGGTGTTTGCCTCAACTGGGGTTGTATTCCAACCAAGGCATTACTCAAAAGCGCCAACGTATTTGAGTATATGAATCATGCGGAAGATTACGGGATCAGCGTGAAAGGAGCAGAAGCAGATCTGAAAGCCATGGTGAAACGAAGCCGTAGTGTAGCAGATAGCAATAGTAAAGGGATTCAGTTTTTGTTTAAGAAAAACAAGATCGATCATATCGCAGGATTTGGTAAGCTGAAAAAGGGCGGAAAAGTAGAAGTGGCCGATGAAAAAGGAAAAAAAACAGACTATGAGGCAAAGCACATTATTCTAGCTTCAGGAGCACGTTCCCGTGAGTTGCCAAATTTGAAAATTGATGGTAAGAAAATCTTAGGATACCGCGAAGCCATGGTCCTCCAGGAGAAACCTAAGCGTTTATTGGTTGTTGGCTCTGGCGCTATCGGAGTTGAGTTTGCCTATTTTTACAATACCATTGGTACGGAAGTAACGATTGTAGAATTTCTTCCCAGAATCGTGCCCGTGGAGGACGAGGAAGTTTCCAAAGTATTGGAAAAATCTTTTAAAAAGGCAGGTATGAAAATTCACACCAATTCTGAAGTAACCAACGTAGATACGAAAGGAAAGGCTTGTGTTGCAACAGTTAAAACACCAACCGGTGAAATTAAAATCGAGTGTGATGTAGTGTTGTCCGCGGTAGGTGTGGCTACTAACATCGAAGGTATCGGATTGGAGGAAGTTGGTGTAAAGACAGAAAAAGGGAGGGTGGTCGTTGATGATTTTTATAAAACCAACGTACCTGGTATCTATGCCATTGGCGATATTGTAAAAGGTCCGGCGCTGGCACACGTAGCATCGGCTGAAGGAATTACCTGCGTTGAAAAAATAGCAGGTAAAAATCCCGAACCCATTGACTACAACAATCTTCCAGGTGGTACTTACTGTTCACCGGAAATAGCCTCCGTGGGCTATACAGAAGAAGCTGCGAAGAAGGCGGGATATCAGATCAAGGTGGGTAAGTTTCCATTCAGCGCTTCGGGAAAGGCGAAGGCGGCAGGAGCAACAGAGGGATTTGTGAAAGTAATTTTTGATGCGAAATACGGAGAATGGCTAGGCGCTCATTTTATAGGTGCCAATGTCACAGAAATGATAGCTGAGGTTGTGGTAGCCAGAAAACTTGAAACGACCGCTCACGAAATTATTAAATCGGTGCATCCACATCCCACTATGAGTGAGGCTATCATGGAGGCTGCAGCGGCGGCTTATGATGAAGTGATCCATTTATGATCCATGGGGTAAAAGATGTTGTTGAAAATTAAGCACATTACCTTAACCATAACCGTTCGATCTAACTATTTCCTATCAAAACGAAAGGCACCATTGAAGAAAGCGATTTAGTAAGCAGGCTGAAATCAAAAGACACCACTGCTCTTGAATATCTCTATGATCACTATTCGCCTGCGCTTTATGGAACAATTTTTCGCATTATTGGGAATGAAGATGTCGCCGAAGAAATCCTTCAGGATGTATTTCTCAAAATCTGGAATAGGATAGTCCATTATGATCAGTCAAAAGGAAGGTTGTTTACCTGGATGCTGAACCTTGCACGTAATCAGGCAATCGATAAGACGCGATCCAAAGAAATAAGCTACCTTAAAAAAACCAGCGACATCGATAATCTCGTATCTATGGTTGAAAGCCGGGAGGTTAGTGAGATACCCATTGAGACTATTGGAATTGCATCCGTGCTGGACAAGCTAAACGAAGATCAAAAATTTGTAGTCACTTACATTTATTTGAAAGGGTATACGCACAGTGAATTGGCAGAGGAATTCAATATTCCTCTAGGGACCGTGAAAACGCGATTGCGTATGGCCATGATAGAACTTAGAAGAGAACTTCGAATAACTTGAACTTAGAATCCTACATAGCGTCAGGAATACTGGAAGCTTACGCGTTGGGTGAGGTAACACCGACACAAAAGCAAAAGGTAGAACAATATCTGATTCAATACCCTGAATTGCGGGTTGATTTGAACCAGATTGAACGAACCCTGGAAGCACTTGTTTTCAAAAATTCATTACAGCCTCGAAAGCGTGTGAAGGAGGTCATATTATCAAAAATTGATGAGCAGACTCGACTGAAAACCATTATAATACATGCCAAGCCTGTCTGGCGTTACGCAACTGCCGCTTCAATTGCGATCGCTTTAGCTACAAGTTTCATGGCCTACTATTATTACACAAATTGGGCGGATACTTCAATTGCTTTGAATAACCTGATTGCTCAAAATCAACAGATTGCCCAGGACTATAATCTAGTGAATGAAAAACTGAATAAAATTCAGAATGATTTTTCGATTATTGAGAATAGCGCATTCGCAAAAATTGTGATGAAGGGCACAGATAACGCCCCCGAATCCATGGCATCCGTGTATTGGAATTCATCCACAAGGGAAGTTTATCTTAGTATTCAAAACCTCCGGGAGCTTTCGCGTGATAATCAATTTCAACTGTGGGCTATTGTAGATGGTAAGCCCGTGGATGCAGGTGTTTTTGATTTGAATTTTGAAGGGTTGATACCTATGAAATCCATCGAGGGAGCTGTTGTATTTGCAGTAACGGTCGAGCCTCGCGGTGGTGTAAGCGTTCCAACGCTCGAAACTATGCAGGTTATCGGCAGCCTTGCTAAATCATAAACTGCATCTCCTTGAAATCTGAAATTTTTTGAATCATTCAGGAATTGGGTTTCACCGCTTCAAGCATTAAATGGGCATTAAACCCTTGTTTTTGTCGATTTATCACAATTTTTGATCTTTTTCAACTTTTTCTTCGTATATAGTATCCTAATTAATTCTTTATCACATAGTTATGAAAATGTTTCCTATGAAATTCTACATGCAGAGAGCCCGCGTTCTTGGTATTATGCTTGGATTTTGCATGGTCATCTACATTGCTGTTCGATTCTTTGTTGAGGCTGGCAATTAATGGCAGAAGCTGACCGACATAAGGACGCAATGTCAACCAAAGGCTACTTCCGGAGAGCAAAAATCTTTGGCTACATGATGCTGGTGGTCGGTGTTGGTTACTTGCTTTACTACCTCTATATGCAATTCTTTGGCTAATCTTGCCCGGAGATCCCGCTGGCGTTGTTTTGTGAGTCTTTCTTCTTTCCCTAGTTTTGTCATTGATGACAACGGTTGAAAGGCGATTCGTAATTTTTATTTTTTTTATTCTGTTGGTCGCACCATCCCTGGGGCAAACAACCCATTCCAGTCAACTGGATTTGGAAGCAGCCATCAAACTGCTTGACAAGGGAGCTTATGCGGAGGCGCTTCAAAAGTTTGATAAACTTATTTATTCGGGTTTTTCTGATAAATCAATATATCGTTATCGTGGATTTGCGAAATTTCACCTGAACGATTTCAAGGGGGCGGCTGAAGATCTGGATAAAGTGAGGGCGGAATCAGAAAATGACCCACAGGTTATTGGGTTGCTTGGTATTTGTAAATATCAGCTTCATGAATGGGAAGCTTCCAGGTATTTTCTTAGTAAAGCGATAGAGGCCGGCCATCAGTCTGCCAAAGGCCACCTCTACCTCGGATATTTATACCTGGAAAGATATGAATACAAAGAGTGCGTAGAGCAACTGAATAAGGCTGAGGCATTGGGCGAAAGTGATCGAAAACTTTATGAATCCCGGGGCATAGCCGCCTATTTTGCAGGGCATTTGGATTTAGCCATTAACGATTTGAGCAAAAGTATCAAAGGGGGTAGTTCATTGTCCGCGGCTATTGAATTATTAGGCCTGGCCTATGCACAAAGTGGCCAGTTTGATCGGGCTTTTCCTTTTCTCAAAAGAGCGGATTCACTTAAAAGCGCAAATAATAAGATTTATTTTCAGTTGGGGAATATTTTCAAAGAAAGAAAACAATGGGATAAAGCCGTTGAAGCTTATTCAAAAGCCATTGATATGAAATTGCATACAACGGATGTTTATGCAAATAGGGGGATCGCTAAATTACAAGCTGAAAGGGCCATTGAGTCCATTCCGGACTTTGACCAGGTTGTAAAAATGAATCCTGAGAGTTTAAAGTCCTACCAGGAAAGAGCCAGAGCCTATCAGGTGTTGAACGATTGGGCCAAGGTGATAACTGACTTAAGCGTTGCCCAGGCGTTGGGTGAAATTGATCCTGGAGATTATGCTTTATTGGCCATAGCAAAATACAAGTTAGAAAATTATCAGGGTGCGATTGAGGATGCGGGTAAAGCTATTGAGAAAGGAATAACCAAAATCACCTTTGACGGAGTAAGTCATTCGGTTCACTACCTGATGGGAAAATGCCTGGCAGGCACCCGGAAGGTTGATGCGGCTATTGCTTCATTTAACCTTGCACATAAAGAAGGTGATCATTCGACGGAATTGTATTTGGCCAGAGCCAGGGCTTATGTAAATCAACAGCAGTTTGAAAAAGCGATAGCGGATCTCGAAATGGCGCAGCGTTTGAATCCAAAAAGTGCAGACGTTTTCTATAACAGTGCGGTAATCAAAGAAGAGTTAGGAGATTTTGGTGCCGCCGTGCTTGATTACAATAAGGCGATTCAATTAAATCCAAAAGATGCGCAAGCGTACTATGGAAGGTCCAACAGCAGAGCGCGAAAGGGAGATGTGCGCGAGGCCATCGAAGATTTGGATGAAGCGATAAAGCTGAATGATAAAAACGCTTCCTATTATAAAGCGCGCGGCAATTATTTTTACCAATTCAAAGACAAAGAAAAAGCTTGCTTTGATTGGCGAAAAGCGGTTGAATTTGGAGACGAGAAAGCCAGGTTTTCGATCGCTCAGTATTGTGCCAAAAAGTAAATGACCCAAACTTTTTCAATTCGGAAAGAATAATTTCAAAAAGCACTCGTTAGGTGTCTTAGTATGAAACGACTAAGGCTTATTCTAATTTTTTTGATTGGCTCAGGCACTGTGGGGTTTGCCCAAAACAGCATTGACCCAAATGCAAAGACAATTTTGCAACCGAGTACGCGCAAACATTATTCACCCAAGCGAGCAAAAGCGGTTAAGTCAAAAAAGAAAAATGTAAAGCATACCGCGCGTTATGAATTTTATAAACGGGTAGAGATAGCAGCCAGGGATAAACAGCGCATACTCAAAAAACTTTCGAAACCCCAATTCTCCGACCCAAGCTATTTCGGGCACAAGAAAAAGCCAAAAAGAAGATCTTCGCATCGCATGAAGTTTTGTCATGAGTGCCATATCAGACACTAAAATCCAGGCTTTAAGGCTGATCAATCTGAGTTTTGTTACTCGTCCGAATAGATGCTTATCTTTGCTCTATGATTGGTCGTCTTTTTATGATTCTGGTATGCACCTTTTTTACCATTGGGGTGTATGCTCAGAAAAAAAAATCTGAAAAGACAGCCCCCAGTTCAATTGATCCTGGCAACAACGAAATCCGATACGTCCCTAAAGCTTCCAGGAAGAATAAAAAATCAGGACTTACCTATGAAGCGAGGAATGATTTTGAAGACAGGATGGAGAAAAACTGGAAGGAGCGCGAGAAGCATGAAAAAAATATAAGTGGAGAAAAGAAAGCAGACAAGACGCAACCACCTTACTTTGGCCACAAAAGGCCACCTAAGATCAGACCAGCTGACAAGCGCAAAGTCTGCAAAGTGTGTGGTATCAAGCATTAATTAATTGGATAATTTTACAGATACAGGATTCAATTGAAATAGCAAAGTGAATATCAATTCATGTATTGAGTACACCAATCTTAATCCTACCGTAACTGTCAATGAAATTGACCAACTGGTAGCTGAAGCCAGAGAATTCAAATTATTTGGCGTTTGTGTGCCTCCCTTTTGGGTAAAAAGAGCAAGGCGGGAAATTGGTAAATCCAACACCATGTTGGTTACCGTGGCGGGCTTCCCATTGGGCTATCAAATGACGGAAACAAAGGTAGATGAAATCGTTCGTGCAATCGATAACGGGGCTGATGAAATTGATTTGGTATGGAATATCAGCGCATTCAAAACAGGACTGCCCTGGACCAAGATAGAACTTGCCAAGTGCAGCAAGCTGATGCACGATAATGGAAAAATACTGAAGATCATCATTGAAACTGGTTATCTTTCTGATGCAGAAATAGTAAGTGCCTGCAAGATGTGCAGTGACGCCGGTGCGGATTATGTAAAAACATCTACT
Source organism: uncultured Ohtaekwangia sp. (assembly GCA_964436055.1). Classification (GTDB taxonomy): domain Bacteria; phylum Bacteroidota; class Bacteroidia; order Cytophagales; family Cyclobacteriaceae; genus ELB16-189. Next base: position 35,729 of record CAYTBO010000010.1, on the reverse strand, counting down.
GGTTTTGCTCCTTCCGGGGCAAGTGTAGAATGTGTTTCACTTATGCGTAAGTCACTTCCTCAGTCAGTGGGAATAAAAGCATCGGGAGGAATTAAAACTTATCAACAAGCTGTGGGCTTGCTGCAGGCAGGAGCAGATCGGATAGGCACTTCATCTGCAGTAACCATCGTAAAACAATACAACCAGTTTCAATAATGAATTTTGATTTAAAAAATGTGTTCCCCTCACAAGCAGACATTCCCTCTAAATACAAACTGGATGAGCCTGTAGAACAGCGTGAATATTTAGTTAGTGGAGAGAAGCGGATTTGGGAAGGAAAACTTAATCCAGTGCTCAGCCCCCTATTTATTGAGGTGAATGGAAAACTACAACAAGCCGTAATAGGAAGTACGCCACTTCTTACGGAAAAGGAAGCTTTGGAGGCATTGGATTCAGCCGTGGCCGCTTACGATCAGGGGCACGGCCACTGGCCCACCCTGGGTGTAGAAGGAAGGATTGCACATATTGAGAAATTCCTTAGTAAAATGCGAACCGAGCGTGAAGAGGTTGTAAAGCTGTTGATGTGGGAAATAGGAAAACCATTGAAGGATGCTGAAAAAGAATTTGACCGCACTTGTGACTATATTGAAGATACCATACGGTCATTGAAAGAGTTGGATCGCAATGCCGCCAAGTTGATTGAGGAGCAAGGGTTTATGGCCCAAATACGCAGGGTGCCGCTGGGCGTAGCCTTGTGTATGGGGCCATTCAACTATCCGCTTAATGAAACTTTCAGCACGTTGATTCCGGCCTTGATTATGGGAAACACCGTGGTTTTCAAGCCGGCAAAATATGGAGTATTGCTGATCAGGCCGTTGCTTGAAGCATTTCAAATCAGTTTTCCTCCGGGTGTCATCAATATCATTTACGGACGAGGACGTGAAACCGTTGGCGCATTGATGGAGACTGGAAGGATTGATGTCTTTGCATTTATTGGTACAAACAAGGGTGCCAATGATTTGAAAAAACTTCACCCAAAATTGCACCGATTGAAAGCCATACTTGGATTGGACGCCAAGAATCCTGCCATCATTTTGCCTGATGCCGATATCAACGATGCGGTGAAGGAATGTGTGGCCGGATCCTTGTCATTCAACGGACAGCGATGTACAGCCCTCAAAATATTGATTGTTCACCGAAGTGTAGTTGATACATTTATTGACAAATTCAAAGAAGAAGTGAAATTGCTAAAAGCAGGAATGCCATGGACAGAGGGCGTTTCGCTCACACCACTGCCAGAACCCGGCAAAGTTGATTACCTGAATGAAATTGTTGAAGATGCTAAAAAACATGGTGCGCAAATTATCAATGAAAATGGTGGCGAGTCATTGGAATCATTTTTTTATCCGGCTATGTTATATCCCGTAAATAACAAAATGAGGATTTATGCAGAAGAACAATTTGGCCCCGTAATTCCAATTATGGCTTATGATGATGTGCAGGAAGCTATCGACTATGTGGTGAACTCAAATTTCGGGCAGCAGGTCAGCATTTTTGGTAATGAGTCTAAAGGAATTGCAAAATTGATGGACGCATTTTGCAATCAGGTTGGCCGGATAAACCTGAACGCTCAGTGCCAGCGAGGACCAGACACATTTCCGTTTAACGGACGAAAAGATTCTGCCGAAGGCACTTTATCTGTGGCTGATGCTTTGCGTGTTTTTTCCATCCGAACAGTAGTAGCCACCAAAGCTTCCGATTCCAACAAACAAATAATAGGTTCAATTATACGAAACCGTGAATCTGCCTTCTTAAGTACAGATTTTATTTTCTGATGTTTCTATGAGCATTGAACACCACCGTATCATCATTGCCGGAAAAGTGCAAGGTGTATTTTACAGGGCTTCTGCCCGCAACAAGGCAAGGGAATTAGGAATAAAGGGATTTACCAGAAATGAACCCGATGGCACGGTATATATCGAGGCTGAAGGAGAAAAGAATACCCTGAATCAGTTTATGGATTGGTGTAAAAAAGGACCAGAAAAGGCATTAGTAACTGGAATACAGGTTACCGAGGATGTGCCACAAGGGTATTCAAATTTTGAAATAAGAAAATCTTAGAATAAAATATTCTAAACCCGATAGGAGTGAGGTGTTGTTGTATTGTCTTGAGATTGTAAAACAATTTTAAAAAGACATGAAAGCAAATCCGGCGCTTACAATTTTTCTTTTTGTCGGTTTTTTCAACGCGATTGCACATGAACAGGACTGGGAGCAATCTCAAATTCAAACCGTATTTCATCGAGGCTGAGCGACCATTCGTTTGACTTGACCTTAAAATTTGGTAAGTTTTAGATACTTCATGAGTGTATCATTATCCTTATGCTCATAGAACTTATCAAACTCCATGAAGTATCCTTCTGGATCGAAACCTACAAAAGCCCGGTATTTGTTTTCCGGGCCGACTTCCATTTCATCCGACCTGAGTTGGAACGCATCGGATGATTGAACGTAGTCAAACCAACTGTCAATGTCATCAATCAGAAATGAAACATTGACCGCTTTTTTTTCTGTGAACTGATGCATGCCCCTGCGCTCATCCACCAAACCCACATAACCCGTGGTTGAAGCACGGTAAATTTTTGCCCAACCCTGATCCGCGATCAATTCCAAACCCAATACCTGCTGATAGAATTTTTCCATTATGGGTATATCTTTGTAGTATAGCCACGTAATCGTTGCATAAAAGCCGAGGTTGTTGGATGTGATCAACGGTGCTGTTTTTAATAGTGGAAGAAATTTCTCATTTTCCGGGTGTTGCTTGAATGTTTCAAACTCGAGCAAATAACCCTCCGGATCAATCGCCACAAATCCATCATGTGCCCCTCCATCTTTAGGGTTGTAATCGTATTTTATTTTTACACCGTTTCTCTTCAGGTGGGCATACCATTCAGGTAGTTGATCAGTAAGTAATGCCAGCGCCACGGTTTTGGGTTCATCGGCCGTGTGCATGCCTTTGGCCGCATCCACCAGGATAAGGTAAGAATCTGCTGTGAGTCTCAAGATGGCGGCCATTTGGTAATCAGCAACCATCTCAAAGCCAAGCGTCTCAGTATAAAATGCTGTAGCCTTGCCCAAATCCTGGTAGTATAAAAATAGATTGGTAGCCATAATTCCAAAATATTTCATGGTTCTGAAAGAAGTATTTTGAGCCAAGAGTGAATTAATTTTAGACGGAGTGTAGCTAAGCATTCTTCCAAATCTTCTGGCGATCTCTTCCCGGTATTTACCATCATATTTCCCTTCTTTCACCAACTTGTCCTTATCACTTTTTAACTGTTGGTATTGGTCTATTGTTGCTCCCTGGTAAATAAGTAATACTTCTTTATCCCGGGCAATATCTTCGGGAAATAAATCGGTAACGATCAAATCCGCTTCGCGGTAGAGCAGCACACTATTTTCCCTCGCTATTTCTTCCGCTCGAGGCAGAAAGGCATCCATCTCTTCCTTTGACATAGTTGCACTGAGTGCCAATTGCTTGACCCCGGCATTGACCATTTCTCCGAAGGCACCAACTCCACCCAGAGGATAGGACATTTCATCAACTTCTTGTTTGTTGTTTGCGCAACTCATAAGAATAATGGCACAAAGGAATACTGGGATTTTAGACATGGATTACTACTTAAGTATATTAATGATATGCGTGTATTTAAAGGTGAGGCTGCGGTTGAGCACATCTCCATTTTGCCATAGTTCATTGTACACAACGAACAGCCCGGTATTGGCTTGTTCGAGTAGATTAAACCTGATGTTGGCTGACACAATATCCAAAGCACTGTTGTATTGCAAAAAGCTTTGCAAGATAAGCCTGGGCTTAAAGGCGTAGGAAAGCCTGGCGCCAAATACATCGGTGGAAAAATAGCGGTCGGCACCTTCAATGATCAGGTGTAGGTCGTTGTGGTTAAAGCTATACTCGGAATTGAATCTATCGCCAACCCTGAAGCCCAAGGTTCCGCTGTGGGCGGACCTGGACCCGGAGAAATACCCACCCATCACATGCCTGGTAGTAAAATACAATTTCTTACTGGGATTTGTAATAGCAACAATTTGCGCTTCCTGGTTGGGGAAGGTACCGGCCGCATGCGTTACGCCCAATCCGGGAATAGAAAAATCGGCAATAGAGCCCTCGGTAGTAAAGTTTATACCGGTATGGATTTCAACACCGTTCTTCCATACCCAGTGATTGTCTACGTGAAGAAACCCGGTTTCCTGAAACCCCTCAAAATCCCAAAACCCACGGTAAGAAACATGTGGCCTTATTTCCAACATACCGCCCAGTTTACCATTCATGCGTACCTGCTTCAATACCAGAAACTCAGGCTTCCGGAATGCTTTGCGAAAGAGGAACCCGGCCTGTGGATCAAAGGTATCGTCCACTTGGGTATAAGCCAGGTTTACGTTTAAGCCGCTCCATTCATATTGGCTTTGTACCTTAAAAGAATTTCCCTCTGACGTAGACGCGGGAGCGGTAGAGCGCGCAAAGAAGCCAGAAATCTGGGCTTTGTTGCCAATGCCGAGCTTACCATCCAACGCAAATACCCTATTGTAGTCGTTGCTTATTTCGCCCCGGCCTTCGCGGCTTACAAAAGTGCCGCCTATTGTCGAGCGTTTTCCCACTTGCTGGTTTACCCGGGCTACATTAAAATTATTTTTTTGGATCACAGTAGTGTCTGTATCCGTGGCAAATGTGGCATCATCCGTAAACATGGAGAGCACTCCTATGTTCGTTTTGTGAGCCCTTCCGGAAACCCTTGCCCCACCAATGGTAGGAACAATCTGACCAGTGTTGGCAATGCCTATTCGCCTGCTGAAAAACAGGTCAACCTCGCCCGGGCTACCCACGGTAAAGAAGCCGGCATTTTCCAAAAAGAAGGGTCGCTTCTCCGGAAAAAATAAATTGAACCGATCAAGATTGATTTGTTGCTGGTCAACTTCTACTTGAGCAAAGTCGGTGTTATAGGTAAGGTCTAGTGTCATGGCCGGTGTAATGCTGTACTTGATATCACCGCCAACTTCAACAGTATTTTTAGTTTTGGGAGGGCTGGCTACAAAATCTTTGTTGATATTATAGAGCCCATAAGGAATAAATTTTAGATTCCCTGGGCTTCTTAGGTTCAGCCCATGAAGTTCGCCAGCTAGGGAAAGCCTTTTTAGATCAAACTGAATGGGCAGTGGCGCCCAATAGGCTACCTCATTAGTTTTGCGGATATTACGTTGAATATTGAGCCCCCATACTTTGTCGGTGCCGGAAGCAAAACGTATTGTACGCAGCGGAATGGCGAACTCGGCACTCCATCCATAATCACCAACTTTGGCTTTTACCTCCCAAGAGGCATCCCAATTGAGGTTGAAGCCCCCAATGGTACCACCTTGCTGCCTGTTGCTATTGAAATTTCCTTGTCCTTCATTGTCCACTTGCCCATCATATTCTATGCCCAGAGAATTTGTTCCAAACACAAATCCATTTTGCTTATCATGGTAGGTGTCGATGATGAAAATAAAACTATCCGTTCCGTCAAGCGAGGCATCTCTGCGTGCATCAGATACAACGAGTTTGTCTGGTTGAGAATCATAACAAACCACAGCAACGTAAAGCATTGTCTCGGTGTAGCCAATGCGAATATCCGTTTTTTCTGATGCCGGTTGCCCAGCATAGGGCCTTATCTGCTTTAATCCGTCAAAAGCCGGAAGTTCTTTCCAGAGTTCATCATTGATAACTTCCCCATCTATGACCGGCTCTGATTTGAGTTGGATAGCGTTTGCCACCGGCCGATCTTTAACATCGGGCATTGTCCCATTGCTTTGTCCGTGAAGGTACATGACACTTAAACAAGAAAGGGTTGTTAGCAATCTGGAAAGGGAAACCTTCATAGTACAAACCAAGTCAGGTAAAAAATGCGGATGAATATACTACTAAAATACTAGCAATAACCTGGCTTTTATACACAAGGCAGAACGGCATGTGCTACCGATACGCCAACACCCGTAAGTGGTAAAGGTAATTCATTTAATATCGCGATATTGTCATTCGAATTCCGTCAATTTTGGAGCCCGAAAACAAGGTCAAGTTTGAAAAACTGTTTCGTGAGCACTTCTCTGCGCTCTGCGGATTTGCAGTAAAGTATGTCCGGGACCTTGATGAAGCCAAGAACCTGGTTCACGAAGCTTTTATCGGCATTTGGGAGAAATTTGAATCGTTGCCCGTGGATACGAACTATCGCGCCTACTTATACACAGCGGTTAAGAACAGAAGCCTCAACCACCTTCGCGACCGCAAAATGCACCTTTCCGTGGAGTCTGCTCAAGATCAGGCGGTGGAGGATGCCAGTGAAAAGCTTATGACAAGGGAACTGGAGAGAGAGATTTTGTTGGCTATCAATAGCCTTCCGGAACGATGCAGAATCATTTTTGAGATGAGTCGATTTGAGGAAATGAAATATGCAGAAATTGCAGAACGATTAGGTCTGTCAGTAAAGACAGTGGAAGCGCAGATGAGCAAGGCATTGAGTATCTTGAGAAAGCATCTTGCCGATTTTTTATCTGTGCTAATTTTTCTTTTGATACCATAAGGGTAAATGAAGATTAGTGTGTTATCTAAATGAGGATAAATACAGTGAATGAAAAAGAACTAAATGGCGACATTGAAAACCTGATCACTAAATTCCTGACCGGTGAAATAACAAAACCGGAGCAGACGGAATTAGACAGGTGGATTTCTGAAAGTCCTTCCAACGAGGATTTTTTTCAGAAAATGAACAAGTCGTATGATCTCGCGGGAAGGGTGTCAACTGTTCATAACGACCTAGGGATAGATATCAATGCAGAATGGAACCGGTTCCAGCACGAGGTGGCAAAACGGGATGGAAAGGCAGCTACCGATCAAGGGCGATTTTTCACCACATGGAGAATAGCCGCTGTGATGCTGTTGGTTATTACATCCGGTTTAATTGTAAACTATTTCTCACGACAAAATCAGGATTTTGAATTTCATGCCGATGCATTGCCATCGGTCGTGGCTTTACCCGATGGGTCAGTTGTGTCACTTAATCGAAATTCATCACTGACCTACACTAGATCATTTGGAGACGAGGAGCGAAAAGTTAGCCTGATGGGAGAGGCGTTTTTTGAAGTGACCGATGACGAGCGAAAGCCTTTTATTGTTGCTGTAAATGGTGCGGAAGTCACTGTGCTGGGTACAAAATTTAACGTACGCAATCACCCTGACGGTGTTGAGGTGATGGTGCAAACCGGGTTGGTAAAACTAAGCGATGAGTCTAATACGCAGTCAGTCCATCTTGAGCCAGGCGAAAGAGGAACATACGCCAAAAATACGGAAACGATAGTGAAGAATACCAATGATGACATCAACTACCTGGCATGGAAAACAAGAAAGATTGTTTTTGAAAGTACACGTCTAAAGGAGGTTGTTGATGTTATTGGCAAGGTGTACGGTGTCAATTTAATAATCAGCACAAATATCTCGCCTGACTGCGAGGTGACGGTACTATTTGATAATCAATCGCTGGATGCTGTACTAGCCGTATTGAAGTCCACGTTGAATCTGACTTACAAAAAAAACGATGATAAGATTGAGATCATAAAGGCTGGATGCTGAAACCTGTCAGGTATTTGAGTAGGCGGCTTCTTTTGTTGTGCTGCATTTTAGGGTTGCTCGGGGTTCACACCGCGCGTGCTCAGCAAGATGCATTTTCTAAACAAATCTCCGTAAACTTTGATCAGGTTGCACTTGAAGAAGTGCTGCGCGTTCTTGAACAGCAAAGCGGACTATCGTTTTCTTTCAACCCAAATCGCATAAACCTGAAGAAAAAAATAACCTACACGGCACGCCAGAGGAAGGTGAGTGACGTACTTCGTGATATTTCAGCACTATCTGAGGTTTCATTTGAATTGCTTGAGGGGGTAATAGTTCTAAAACCTAAAACAGACTTACCGGAAGTCAAAAAAAAATTGACCACCCTCAGTGGTTACTTGTATGATGCGGCAAATGGAGAAGCGTTGATAGGGGCTACCGTAATGCTGTCGCCTCAACTTGGTGTGGTGACAAACGCGTATGGTTTTTATTCGATCACCGTTGAAGCAGGTGATTACGAGGTTTCATTCTCGTACCTGGGTTTTGAAAGGGAAACGGTTCGGATCAACCTGCAGAAACCGACAACGTTTAACGTTAAGCTAAAATTGCTGTCCCCGCTGTTGGACGAAATTGTAATAACGGCTTCGACTGAGACAGTTATTGCTCAGCGGGCCTCGGAAGGACGAACAGAGCTGCGCCCAAAAACGGTCAGCGAAAAACCATCCCTATTTGGCGAGGCAGATGCGGTGAAATCGCTTGAAATGGTTCCGGGCATAAAGTTACACTCAGACGGATCAACATTTTACTATGTACGTGGTGGGGATCGTGATCAAAATCTTATTATGATCGATGATGCGCCCGTTTACAACCCAAATCATTTGTTAGGTGTTTTTTCCACTATTATTCCCGAGGCTGTCAATGATATACAATTGTATAAGGGAGCCATGCCGGCCAGGCTTGGAGGAAGGTTATCCTCCTTGATGGATGTTCGAACAAAAAAGGGCAACGATCAGAATTTTGAGGCTTCTGGCGGAATGGGTTTGTTGACCACCAAACTGACTGTTGAGGGCCCCTTCACTAAAGACAAAAGCTCGTTTCTGCTCTCCGGAAGGTTCTCAAGGGTTAAATGGATTTTTAAAGCACTTCAGGAAGACGTTCAGCAGTTTCACTTTTATGATTTAACTGGTAAAATGAACTTCAACCTCAATGAGAAGAATAAGATCTATTTTTCCTTTTACACTGGTGGAGACGAATATTTCTTAGCTAATAGCGGTGTGGCCTGGTTTAACAATGCGACTTCATTCAGGTGGAATCACGTGATCAATAAGAAGATGTTTTTGAATACTACACTAGCGGGAGGAGTATATGATTATGAACTGCACACAAACGTGCAAAATAAGGAGAAGTGGCGCTCTCATCTTTCCAATATCACCTTAAAAACCGACTTCAGCTACTTTCACTCACCTACGCAAAAAATAGATTTTGGTCTTGCGTTGGCCGGATATAATTTCAATCCTGGCAATTTTTCCACCACCGCTTTTCAGCCACCTGTCGTCTCCGTTAGAAACTCGGGTGAACTGGTGTTGTATGGAAACCATGAAATTGAGGTAGGTAAAAAATGGATTCTAAACTATGGTCTACGCTTGTCGACATGGACGAACGAAGGAGATTCTTTTGAATTTGTGTTTGATGAAAACCGTGATCCTGTAGACACGTTGTTCTTTCAAAAAGGTGAAAGGTATCAACCTTATGCCAGAGCAGAGCCCAGACTTTCACTCACCTTTAAGACCGGGGAGAATGAAGCCATCGGAGGGAGTGTTTCTCGAAACATTCAGAATATCCATTTGATTTCTAATTCGATCAGCCCGTTTAGCTCTTTCGAAGTGTGGTTACCAAGTAGCATCAATATCCGACCTCAGAGTTCATTGCAGTTTGTGCTTGGGTATTACCGAGACATAACCAAACAGGGTGTGACTCTCGAATTAGAAACATTCTATAAACGAATGAATAACCAGATCGATTACGAAGCACATGCCGAGACTCTTCTAAACCCTCTTTTCGAGCGTGAGCTGCGATTTGGAAAAGCGTTTTCGTATGGGGCTGAATTTACTTTAAGAAAGAACATAGGCAGCCTTCAAGGTTTCCTTGGTTATACCTACTCTCGGGCCAAAAGGCGGTTTGCCGAAGTCAACGGAGGAGAACTTTTCAATGCATTTTATGACCGGCCTCATCAGGTTAATGTTGCAGCCACCTATACAATCAGCCCCAGATGGCGGCTTGGATTTAACTGGTCCTACTATACCGGTGCGCCCTACTCTTCTCCCATTGGTTTTTACCAGCAGAATGGATTGGAAGTTCCACGCTACGGCCAAAAGAATAATTCCCGCCTTCCGGACTATCATCGGCTGGATTTTTCAGCAACTGCGCAACTCAACAAAAATCCGGAGAGTCGCTTTCAGCACAATCTTACTTTTTCCATTTATAATTTGTATGCCCGCAAGAATACGCTTTTTGTCAACTATAATAAGACGGAGGCATCAGATGGAAGTTTTAAAGTTCCATTTAATCTTCAGGATGGAGAACGCGTGACCACTCAATTTTATCTCTTTCGATTCACGCCCTCCTTAACCTATAATTTTAACTGGCGATGATAATGAGAAGCACCTATTTAATGATTACAATACTGCTGTTTGCATGTGAGGACAGAATTGATCAACCCATTTTTTCAACGGACACAGACCTTATTGTAGTAGAAGCAAACTTTACAAATGAGAGCAAAAGCCAATTGGTAAAACTCACACGTACCTACCGGGAACCCAATGACGTGCCGGCTGCTGTATCCGGGGCAACCGTGTTGGTAGTGGAAGGTAGTGATAGCTTTTTCCCATTGACTGAAACTCCACCCGGATCGGGAGAATATTTTACGACCGAGATGATTGCGGTATTTGGGCGGGTCTATACGCTTGTTATAAGATATCAAGGAGCGGACTTTATAGCCCAAGCGAGGTCAGTTCCAGTGGAACCGATGACTCCTTTATCGTATGAAAAGGCTGACGATGGACAGTATCGCCTTATCTTAAATGAATCTGGGACTGAGGCAAATTTTGTGGAACATCGGTTGTCTTGGTCCAATACGCCCACTTGTAGTCCCGATGATGCATGTTCCGGTTTGGTAATTTATTATGATCTCAAGACTATTGACGTACATGAATTGTTCAAACCCGCCAAAACGGATTTCACATTTCCCGTCAATGCACAGGTTATCCGAAGAAAGTATTCGGTTTCACCCGAACACCGTAATTTTCTTCGATCAGTACTTTCAGAATCAGAGTGGCGCGGAGGTATTTTTGATGTTCAGCGATCCAATGCGGGTGGCAACGTGCGGGGAGCGCTTGGATTTTTTGCAATTTCCACCGTTCAGGCCGACACAACGATTATCGTTGAAAAGCCCTGAAAAAGCCCTCCAAATGGCATATAAAAAAAACTTTTAGGGAGAAGTAAGGGTGTCTGCCGGTAGTCGTGTTTTAGGATCAAAGAGGCAAGAAAACCTTTAACAAAAAAATAATGAAAATGAAAAAATTAAAATCATTAGTCTATCTGGTGGTGGCCACAATGGTGCTATCAGTGGTTTTTACTGCATGTGAAGAGAACCCTGAGGTTACTCCCCAGGAAGATATTTTACCAAATGAGTTTGGCATTGACATTCCCGCTTCCATCAGCAGCGCTGTCGTAGCGCAGGGGGGCCGGTTGTCTGGCCGAACAAACGAGGATACGCTTCAGGGTAATGATATCTATCTGAATCTGGGGACCTTCATCGCTATCGGAGACGGTGCAGCGGAGATTGTTGAGGAAATCATAATCGGTCTTAAAAAACACAAGATCGACCGAGTGATTTCGCTGAGTTTTATTAGCGATGACGATCAGCGAGTGAAGAACCTTACGGTAAGTTCCGACGTGGAACTTACTGGAAAATTGTGGGAGTATATGCTGATTGTGACCGATGCAGAATCGGAAGGCAATGACGACGGAGGGAAAGCCATGCAGATTTTTTGGAATCACCGCAAGCCGTTTGAAGGAATTGCTATTCTTAAGCCTTTCAATATTGATCGTAATGGTACTTTTGATGTGGGGCAAGCCATTTTTAGAATAGACTACACTCAGGTGAGCGATAAAGGGTATGACGCGGAGATGGAGGTTCAAATTTCCGGATTACCTCTTGCCAGTCCGTTGGATGACCCCTATTCAATAAGCACAATTCACATGTGGGCGGGTAAAAAGGGTGAGATTGTGGACGTGAGGGGAAACTCTAGTCATCCTAATGCGGTATTCATTTCGGGTGATGTTGGATTCAATTGGGCATTTGTAGCGTCTGGTTCCGATCCCAAAGAACTTGGCGTTGCCGAAGTGGGTTTGCCGCCCGATGATCTTGACGTCTCTGATCGTGATGTGTTACTAAAGGATTATTCGATCGAGGCTGTATTCACCAATGAGATCAACGCGGTATGGCCTACACTTGAGCCTGCTTTGGTAGCCAATTTTTTAGTGAACACACAAGCTCCCGGATACTTCAGCAACAAAGTAGGATTTATCGTGGGTGGAGAATCACCAGGGTCAGCCTGGGATGTGTACGAGGCCAGACTCCCAAGCTTAAGCCCGTTCAACCCATTAGAGACAAGCAACCTTATAGTTTCGTTTCAATAAAGTTTATGGAGTTGGTTGATAGAATGCCCCCGACTTGTTTGGGGGCATTTTTTTTTCAGGTTCTCTATTTTAGAATGCCTGAATCAATATAATCAGGATAAGGATAGGTGATACATACCTTACAAAGAAAGGCCAGATCTTAATAAAAAGCGTGTTCTCTATCCCCGGATTCCCCTGCTTTATTTCCTGGATTAATGCATCTCGACTCATCACCCAACCAACAAAAAGGCAGATGAACAGACCCAGCAAGGGTTGAATGTATTCAGTGGTAACAGTGACCACTAGGCCGAAGAGCAGGTCGAAGTTGAGAGCGATGATCATGCTCACCACCCAGAAGGTAACACCAGTAAGCATACTGGCTTTCGTCCGATGAATGTTTCTGTTATCGACCAGGTAGGATACAGGAACTTCCAGCATGGAGATAGTGGAAGTGAGTGCGGCAATGATCATCAGGAAGAAAAAGATGACGGAAAGACCAATGCCGATGGACCCCATGGTATTGAAAAGTGCGGGCAATACCTGGAAAATCAGATTAGGTCCCGAGATCAGGTTTCCGGCATTATCAAAAATTTCTGTGCCCGAAGCCGACGCGGCATACATGGCAGGAATAATCAGTAGCCCGGCAAGGAAGGCAATCCCTACATCACTTAACGTAACCAGGCGGCCAAGCCTGACCAAATTTTCTTTTTTGCTGGTATAAGAAGCTAGTACAAGCATACTTCCTACCCCCAATGACAAAGAGAAAAAAGCCTGACCTAAGGCACTGGTGAAAAGCCCAGGATCAAGTGCTTTGCTAAAGTCGGGCAATAAATACACTTTAAGCCCCTCCATCGCCCCATCCAAAGTAAGTACGTAGATCACTAACATCACAATAGTGAAAAGCAGCGTGGGCATGAGCCGTGAAGACCATTTTTCGATTCCGTTTTTCACTCCGGCTGCTACGATCATGATGGTGAAAAAGAAAAAGACACTGGCAAACAACATATTGCTGCCTATGCCTTGAGAAGTAACCCATTGTGATGCGTTATCCGCCCCTACAAGCTTTAGAAAAGGGGAAATAAAATAGGCAACCATAGTGCCGGCAATAATGGAATAGAAACTCAGAATGAGACCTACCGTCATAAGTCCTAAAAATCCTATCGGTACAAACCGATTCCCTCCTTTTATTTTCTGGTACGAGCCTACCGGGTTGCTTTGTCCGTGTCTTCCAATAGTAAATTCTGCCAATAGGATTGGGTAGCCCACTAAAAATGCCATGATAAGGTATAGGAGCACAAACGCAGCTCCACCATTTTGTGCTGTTTGAGTAGGAAATCCCCAAATATTCCCCAAACCGATTGCAGAGCCTGCTGCTGCCATAATGAAACCAAAAGAGGAAGAAAATTCACCGCGAGATGTGCCACTCATAGTTCAGTATTTAATGGGACTGGGTTATCCAATAATGCAAGGTTAAAACTATTAAATAAAATGAGGAAAGCGAAAAAGGGAATGTTTGTCTTTTAATTTTAACTTGGAACCCAAACCAAGTAGATGATCAATTTTATTATTCGTGTATTCAAGCACTATCCGTGGTTTAAGCGGCTCAATGCCAAAGTCACGTACGAACTTCTCGCTAAAAAAATCCCGGCTGATGAATGGCAATTTATGAATTATGGCTATGTACCTAATCCGGAGGAGCCATCATTTAACATATCGTTGGATCCTGCAGTACAGCGATATTCATTGCAGATGTATCATTATCTGGCGTTGAAAGCGGACATAAAAAATAAAGACATTCTGGAGGTGGGGAGTGGAAGAGGAGGAGGAGCAAAACATGTGGCAGCAACCCTGGAGCCTGCGTCTTATGTTGGAATGGATCTTGCGCAAAGTGCTGTTGACCTGGCCAATAAAATTCATCACGTCCTCAATCTTAAATTTATTCAGGGAAGTGCGGAGTCTATTCCTTTGAAGGATAATTCCATTGACGTTGTTCTTAATGTAGAATCATGTCATGCGTATGGATCGGTAGATAATTTCCTAAGTGAAGTCAACAGAGTGTTGAAGCCCGGTGGTTATCTCTTGTTGGTTGATTTCAGGAGTGTAGAGAATATGGATTTGTTGAAAAAGCAATTGAAATCATCAGGCCTAATAGAGTTGGAAGAAGAAGATATCAGTAAAAATGTAGTGAATGCTATGGAGGCTGAGGATGAAATGAAATGGGAAAGGATCAGGAGGCTGGTGCCATCGAAATGGCAAAAGTTGTTCGCAGAATTTGCCGGAGTAGTTGGCTCAAAACTTCACACCAAGCTGATTAATGGATATAGACTTTATTACAGGTTTAAACTGCAAAAAGCAGACAATAGGTAGTTGGCTGCTTTTTGCATATTTGAAAGCCTATTATTTATCTTAAATACTTGCTGATTTGATCAATTGTTCTTCGTATTCTTTTTCAAAAGCATCTGAAGTTGCCCTCTTCATGTAAGAATCGTAATCAAAGGGAACATCACCGCCGTCTAATAAACAACCTTCGGGTATCGTAGGGTAAATCTCTTCATAAGTTTTCACCAGATTCATAAATACACGTCGGTACACATGAGTGCGATTCAGTTTGCTTGGATCTTCCAATCCGCAAGCGCCTAACAATTCTACGAAGCTTTCTACCGTATTCTTATGGAAATTGGCTACGCGTACTTTTTTATCGTCCACGACTAACCCTTTCATTAAAGATTTATCCTGTGTAGCGACTCCGGCAGGACAATCATTGGCATTGCATCGAAGCGCCTGGATGCAACCGGCCGCCATCATCATTGCCCTAGCACTATTGCAAATATCGGCTCCTAAGGCCATTGCCCTGACCATATGAAAGCCGGTAAGAATTTTTCCTGCAACAATAAGTTTCATTTGATTTCGAATGGCAAAACCACGAAGCGCATTGTCAACGAATGCCAGTGCATCGAGAAGTGGCATGCCAACAAAATTGGAAAACTCTGGTGGAGCAGCACCCGTGCCGCCTTCACCACCGTCAACCGTGATAAAGTCAGGGTAACTATTCAGTTTTACCATGGCCTTGCAGATGGAGAGAAATTCACTCTTCCTGCCGATGCACAATTTGAAACCGACGGGTTTACCTCCGGATAGTTCCCTTAGTTTTTCGATAAACCGAATTAACTCTTCCGGATTGGTAAAGGCGCTATGGAAAGGGGGAGAGAAAACTGTAGTTCCCGGTTTGACTAGCCGGATAGCTGCAATTTCAGGCGTATTCTTTTTCCCGGGTAATATACCGCCATGCCCTGGCTTGGCACCCTGAGACAATTTTATCTCAATCATTTTGACATTGGGAAGCGAAGCATTTTTTGAAAACGCATCGTCATTGAATCTCCCTTGTTCATCGCGTGCTCCAAAATATCCGGTTCCAATTTGCCAAACCAGGTCTCCTCCGTGTTGCAAATGGTAACTGCTGATTCCACCCTCACCGGTATTGTGCGCAAAGCCACCCAATTTGGCTCCCCAGTTTAACGCCTCTATGGCATTGCTACTCAAAGAACCAAAACTCATGGCTGATATATTGAGTACACTGGCGTCATAAGGTTGTTTGCATCGACCCTCTCCGAATCTTACCCTGGGATGATGATTCATAGTGTGGAAATCCTTTGGGGTAATAGAATGCGTGAGCCATTCATATCCCTCAGCATATGTATTGTACTGAGTGCCAAATGGCGTAGTATCAATTTGCTTCTTGGCGCGCTGGTAAATCACCGATCGGTCATTGCGATTGATGGGTGAACCATCAGTATCAGACTCAATAAAATACTGTTGAATTTCAGGCCGGATCATTTCGAAAAAATACCTTAGCCTGCCAATAACAGGAAAATTTCGTTTAATGGATTGCCTTTTTTGTGCAATGTCCTGAATACCCATGACCATGATTGGACCAACAATCAGGAAAAGGAGTAGTACATCAATCCAGAAATAGGCCCAAATGATAATAATGGCTGAGACCAGTATAGAGCTCAGAACAAAGATTTTTCGAACGTGCATAGTAGGGTTAGGATTAGACAGGTGTTAACAAATATAACAAATCTGAAATATCGTCAACAAGGGTATTTAGGCTATCCTCATTTCCATAATTCCACGTTGCTTGTGAATCCTGAGGTCAAAAAATTGGGCGATAAAAGAATTCATCCGGTTTTCGGCCAGATGGGCTTTCCTGTTGAGCGGAAGAAATACGGTAAGGTCCATTACGGCCATTAGAAAATGGTCTTGTTTGCAAAAAACCGAAGTCCATTCATCAAAGGTAGCCGACCAATCCTGTTTGTATTTTTCCGTATGATCCACTCCATCCCACAAAAATTCCAGTTGGTTTTCCCCGAATTTATAACGGTAAATTCCTGCCATATTTTGATAAAAGGGGTAAAGTGGTTTCAAATTCCCGGCTTTATGAGATGCGATTTTCAGGCTGAAGGAATCCATGATTTGCAACGGATTTTGTCCTAGCATGTATTGCTTCTTAACTTTTTCAACCAATAGGCTGAGCAAGTAATCTTGCAACGAAAGCTGGGCTTCTTCGAGGAGGTAGTTTTTGTCCAGAGGAAAGAACTTTCGGATCACGCTGGATAAAGTTTTACAAAAATAAGAAAAACTTTGAAAATCAGCACGTTGGCTAATTGAAAAGGGATGTAAGGGGCTTATGAGGGAGGCGCATTGGAAAATGATCCTAATTAATGAATCCTCTATTTCCGGGCTACCGATGGTCACTAGCTCAATTGCAAGTTAACGGGAAGTTACCTCTTAAAATTCAGAGGTAAAGAGGATTTAACTTTTTATTAATCCAGAATCCAAGATTAGGCCTTCTCATTGTAGAATTAGATTTTTCCCTTTTAGCCCTTCGTTAATTAATCTTTACGGCCTTCATAAAGAATTCTAAAATCGATAAACTGTGAAATCGAAAGTCTTTTCATATCGGGAATACTTTTGCGTGTCAATAAAAAAAATACCGATATGAAAAGAAATTTACTCGCCTTAGTGTTACTGTTGTTTACCGCCTTATCGGGTGTGTTTGCACAGGGAGTCACTACATCAAATCTAACAGGAAAGGTTGTTGATCCTCAGGGATCGGGAATACCGGGGGCTAATGTGGTAGCCACCCATACGCCATCGGGTACTACCTATGGTTCAGTAAGCCAGGTAGATGGAAAATTTAACATTCCTGCCATGCGCATTGGAGGGCCTTATATGGTGCGCATTTCTTTTGTGGGCTATCAGGAGTCCGTAGTCAATGATATTTTTCTCAGTTTGGGGTCATCGGCTAATCTTAGTGTGAAACTCAGCGAGCAGGCAACTGAGTTGGAGACGCTGATTGTTTCGGCCAACCGAAATGACATCTTCAGTTCAGAACGGACAGGAGCGGCTACCAACATTACCAAAGAATCCATTAACACCCTTCCTACAATTAACCGTTCTATTAATGATTTCACCAGACTGACTCCACAGGCAAGTGGAAGATCCTTTGGGGGGGCTGATGCCCGGTTCAATAACATCACGATAGACGGTTCAATTTTCAACAACAGTTTTGGTCTTTCGGATCAGCCCGGAGGCAGAACAGGCAGTACGCCCATCAGTCTTGATGCAATTGAAGAAATTCAAGTGAACATTGCACCTTATGATGTGCGTCAGGCAGGTTTTGTAGGTGCTGGTGTGAATGCAGTAACGCGTAGTGGAACTAACGAATTCACCGGATCTGTATTTTACAACTTCAGAAATCAAAGTCTAGTAGGAGATGAAGCAGATGGAGAAGAAGTGACTACAACAAATTTTAATATTAACCAATATGGTTTTAGGGTGGGTGGTCCTATTATCAAAAATAAATTGTTTTTCTTTGCCAATGGTGAAATTGAAAGACAATCGACACCAGCTACTCAGTTTACAGCCAATTCCGGAACTGAAACCGTGGGTGGAACAAAAACCCGAGTGCTACGCAGTGATTTGGATGACCTGAGAAGCTTTTTGCTCAACACCTATGGGTATGAGACAGGCCCCTATGAAGGGTATAACAACGAAACATCGAGTAACAAATTTCTATTGAAGTTTGACTACAACATAAATGAAAATCACAAGGCGAGTCTTCGTTTCAATACGTTAACATCGGAAACCGATGTATTGGCCAGTAACAGTTCATCTCTTGGATTTGGAGGCCGCAGAACGAATACGCAGGCTCTGAATTACCAAAACACGAATTACATCCAAAAGGAAAATATTTTTTCTGTCATTGGTGAAGTGAATTCACGTTTTGGTAATAATATATCTAATAACCTGATTGTTGGATATACTGAACAGGTTGAAGATCGTGGTTCCCGAGGGGACTTCTTTCCTTTAGTAGAAATTCAAAATGCGGGAACGACTTACATATCTTTTGGATTTGAGCCGTTTACTCCAAATAACCAACTCAGTTATAACACCTTTCAGTTTCAAAACAACCTGACGATTTTCAAAGGCAACCATACGTTTACCGCGGGTATCAACTTTGAGCAATTCTCTTTTGAAAATGTATTTTTCCCCGGCTCACAAAGCGTATACGTTTACAACAGTCTTCAGGATTTTTATGATGATACAGATACCGATCCAAACAACAATCCGGCGCTGCGAAGATTTCAGCTCAGGTATGTTAATCCAAACCTGATTGAACCAGGTTCAGACCCAGTTCAACCAACCAAAGTAAATTATGCGGGCGTATATATTCAGGATGAATTTTCTCCTATCCCTAACCTGAAGCTTACTGCAGGCCTGCGTCTCGATCGTCCTCAGTTTGCAAAAACCGGGTTCTTTAATCCAGGGGTTGAACCATTGTCATTCGTAGATCAAAATGGAAACAGTCAATCGGTAAATACAGCAAAACTTCCGGATTCCAACATCTTGTTTTCTCCACGCCTTGGATTTAACTATGATGTAACCGGAGATCGTAAGACGCAGATCCGGGGAGGTACTGGAATTTTCACAGGGCGTCCGGTATTTGTATGGATTTCAAATCAGATTGGAAACAATGGCGTATTGACAGGTTTCGATCAGTTTGATGACGTTCCATCCAATCCCAATGATCCCGTTTTGGACTTTAGGCCATTTAATCCTGATCCAGGCGCTTATATTCCGGCTACTGCCAATCTTCCAGCTACATTTGAACTGGCATTAACGGATCCTGACTTTAGATTTCCACAAGTACTGAGAACCAACATAGCTATCGATCAAAAATTACCACTTGATCTGGTGGGTACCGTAGAATACATTTATTCATCGGATGTAAACGGAATGGGTTATTATAACGCTAACCTGCCTGCACCTACCACCAGCTTTACCGGAGCAGATGGCAGGCCAAGATATACTTCAAACAGGATTAACAGCAACATCTCGAATGCGGTTACTTTAACCAACTCCGACAAAGGATACAATCAGACATTTACTGTCAAGCTGGAAAGACCCTTTAAAAATGGGTTCACTGCGCTGACTGCTTACAATTTTGGTGTATCAAAGAATACAGTTAATCCGGGCTCAATTGCGGCTGGAACATGGTTTAACAACCCTGTGTCATTCAATCCAAATGATCCGACAGTAGGGTTTACCAATAATGATCAAAGGCATCGCTTTATTTTTGCAACCTCTTATCGCAAAGAATACGGAGGAGAGTTTGGAGGCGCTACCCAGATAGGTCTTTTTTGGGAAGGACGTAATCAGGGAAGAACCAGCTATATCTATTCTACTGATTTGAATGGCGATGGTGGTGTAAACGATTTGATTTATATTCCAAGAAATCAGGGGGAGATGAATTTTCAGGATTATGATCCGGATGGCAGCGGTCCAGCCGGTATATATGCAGCCGCGGAGCAAGCAGCAGATTGGGAAGCCTACATTCAGCAGGATAAATACTTGAGCGAGAACCGTGGTTCTGTTGTAGAGAGGAATGGAGTAATTTTTCCTTGGGTATGGCGTGCCGACCTGAGCTTACTTCAGGAGTTTTACGTCAAAACCGGTACAAGCGGAAAACGCAATACCATCCAGGTAAGGTTTGATATCATTAATGTTGGGAATTTGCTGAACGACAAATGGGGTGTTGGATCAGTTATTAATTCTAATAGACCACTTCGTGCGGTAGGTGTCGATGCCAATGGGGCAGCCTTGCACCGGTTGAACACCCTGGGGGTATCGAGCACAGGAACTATCAACAAATTGACAGAAACATTTAGAAAAGACACCAGCATCAACGATGTATGGCAGGGGCAAATCAGTTTAAGATATATTTTTAATTGATTGAAATAAATAAGTAAATAGTGGGTTATGAAGGGGTTGTGGCAAATTTGCCGCAGCCCCTTCTTATTTTCAGCCATTAGTTGTACTTTCAATACATGGCATCGGCCTTTTTGCAAAAAAAAACCCTACTGATACTCTTCATTTTAGTTGGTGCCTGCAACAAACCTCTGGTACAGGATCGGGATGAGGATCAGAGGTCAATCTATCTCGACCTCGACAAGATCAAACAACGCGGATATCTTAATGCACTGGTGGATAACAACTCCATGAGTTATTTCTACTACAAAGGAGGGCCAATGGGCTATGAGTATGAATTGTTAAGCAGGTTTTGCAAGCACCTGAATGTTGACCTGAAGATCAAAGTAATCACCAGCATTGATCAGGCTACAACTATGCTCAATGCAGGTATTGGCGATATTGTTGCTTTCCCTCTCACCGTTACCACGGAAAGAACTAAACTGATGGAGTTTACGGATACTCATTTTAATACAAGTCAGGTACTCGTGCAACGCAAGCCTGATAAGTGGGAAGATAATCCTTATCTGGCTGAAAAAGGAATGATCCGGGATCCCTCCGGGCTTATTGGAAAAAAAATTTATGTAAAATATGGATCATCATTTAAAGACCGATTAATAAACCTGTCACAGGAAATTGGAGGAGAAATATTTATTGTAGAAGACAGTGCTTCAGCAGAAACAGAAGCCCTGATTATTAAGGTAGCCGAAGGGTTGATAGATTACACCGTTACCGACCAGACCATTGCCATGGTAAATGCTGCTTACTATCCTAACTTGGATGTAAAAACCCCGGTTAGCCTTCCTCAACGTATCGCCTGGGCTGTAAGAAAAAATTCACCCGATCTTTTGTCATCGATCAACGATTGGCTTGCCGTTGTAAAAAGGAACGGAACGTTTAATGTTATTTACAATCGTTATTTCAACAGTCCGCGTACGTCCGCCATTCGAAGAAAAAGTGATTTTTCTTCTTTGGGAGGAAACAAGATATCTGTATATGATGAGTTGATCAAAAAGAAAGCCGTTGAATTGGATTGGGATTGGAGGTTGTTGGCATCGATGATTTATCAGGAATCAACCTTTATCCCTGCTGCAGAATCGTGGGCCGGAGCGAGGGGGTTGATGCAATTAATTCCCTCTACCGCTAGACATTATGGGGCAAAGAATATTTTCGATCCTACGCAAAATATAAGTGCTGGCGTTAACTTTTTAAAATTTCTTGACAGGCAATGGAGCATAACCATTGAGGATAAAAGTGAACGCATAAAATTTATGCTGGCATCCTACAATGTTGGCTTCTCACACGTAATCGATGCCCGCAATTTGACTCGGAAATACGAAGGAAACCCCACCCGATGGGATGGTGAAGTAGAGAACTATTTGCTTTTGAAATCGGATCCGAAATACTATCGCGATCCGGATGTAAAAGCCGGATACTGCCGGTGTGAAGAACCCGTAAAATATGTGAAGGAGATTTTGGCAAGGTATGAAGAATACAAACGCTACATCAATTAGTTCGTAGTGTTAAAAACTGATCTACGAGTTCCCTAAAATTCAATTGATCCCATGTAGTGGCTATGTCCGGTTTCTCCATTACCTTGTCCATCACCTGGCGTTGAAGCGTGCCGTTTTTCAAGGCTTCTGAATAGCGCATATCTTCCTTAAAAGTAACCATCGAATAAAGGGGAATCCATTCCTCCGGAAAGAGTTCGTGTAGTCTGGCTTCAATTTTTTTTCTTAACAGAAAGTCTTCATCGGCAACCAGGTCACGCATTTCCACAAAATTATCCAAAGCAAGTTGAGCAATGGCATCATTGTCAGGTTTGCGGTACTTTTGATATTCAGGAAGTGCCTCAGACCAATCATCCGCGTGTTTATCCAAAAGCTGATTGAGCACATAACAATCTTCAAACCCGGCATTCATACCCTGACCATAGAATGGAACCACGCCATGGGCGGCATCTCCAATAAGTACGGTATTGTTTTTAATCCAGGGATAGCTGCGTATGGTCACCAGCGTAGACGTATCGTTGTCTCTGAAATCTTCCAATAGGGTCGGCATCAACGGAAGTGTATCAGGAAAATGGGTTTTAAAAAATTCAAAAATCTTTTCATCCGTACCTAATGCTTTAAAAGATAGAGTGCCTTCAAAAGGTAAAAACAGAGTACACGTAAAGGTGCCATCCGGATTGGGTAACGCAATGAGCATAAAGCTTTCTCTAGGCCAAATATGTAATGAGTTTTTAGCCATCAGAAATCCGCCAAGTTCAGAGGAGGGTATTCTTAGCTCCTTATACCCATGTTCAAGAAAATCCTGACGGGTAGTTACAAATCCATCCGACTCCATTGCGCCCCTCACTGAAGAAAATGCTCCATCCGCGCCAACGATCACATCAAATTTCCTTTTCATGTGTGATCCATAGCTCTGCATTTTCATCGTGGTACTTTCAAAGTCTATATCTTCGCATTTGTATTCATAAAAAAAATGAACCCCTTGTTTTTCCGCCTCATCCATCAGCATCATGTTTAGCCCGCTTCGCGAAACTGAATTGATGAATTGCCCCTCTTTGCCATAAGCTTGAAAAGTGAGATCCCCTTTCGCATTGTGGATCATCCTGCCATTCATAGGAATAGCCACTTTTTTCATAGATTCAGCTAACCCTACATACTCAAGCGCTCTGATACCCCTGTTGCTCAGGGCCAGGTTTATTGACCTACCGGCATCCAATACATGCTGTCTCATATTGGGCCTCCTTTCATAGACAGTCACCTGATAACCTCTTTTGGCCAAATAGATGGATAGCAGCGATCCTACAAGCCCCGCGCCTACAATACCAATGTGTTTGTCTTTACTCATTGCAAAATTTAGTTTAATAGTATTGTTCTATACGAGTGCAAGTTTCCATAGGGTTATAAGCCGTCCTTCTATTTACAATAAGCCTTAATTGCAAAATATGAGAATTGTCATTAATGGATTCCGGTCTTCAGCAATTTGCCAAATACATTTACAAAATGGTACACCTCTTCAAAAGAATTGTACAGCGGAACAGGGGCTATACGGATGACATCAGGTTCACGCCAGTCTGCAAAAATTCCTTTTTTCACCAAAGCATTAAAAACTTTTTTCCCCTTTTTCGCCATCAGGATGGAAACCTGACAACCTCGGGCTTGCGGATCATCAGGCGTAATGATTTTATAGTATTTTTTTTCAGGATCAATCTCCTTCAGCAAGTAAACCAGATATCCTGTTAATTGTATGCTCTTTTTTCTAAGCTGTGGTATTCCAGCCATCTGAAATAGGTTGAGTGAAGCTAAATGAGCCGCCCCAGCCAAAATCGGCACATTTGAAAGTTGCCAGCCATCAGCACCTGCCATTGGTTTGAAGCCTTTCTTCATTTGAAATCGCTCTTTTTCAGCATGCCCCCACCAGCCGGCAAACCGCTGAAGGCTTGTGTTATCTTTATGTTTTTCATGAACAAAAATCCCTGCCATTCCTCCCGGTCCGGAATTCAAATATTTGTAACTACACCATACGGCAAAGTCAACATTATGTTTGTGAAGTTGCAGGGGAACATTCCCAACGGCATGTGCAAGGTCAAACCCAACGTATGCCCCCGCACGATGGGTGGCTTCAGCTATTTTTCCTATTTCAAAAAATTGACCTGTATAATATTGTACGCCTGGTAACATCACCAACGCCAGTTGTTCCTGATGATCTTCAATACTTTGAATTATGTCTTCCGTTCGAAGCGTAAATTCACCCTGTCTGGGTTTTAATTCCACCAAAGCAACATCAGGATTAATTTGATGAAACTTGATTTGTGTTTCTACCGCATATTGATCGGAGGAAAAAGCGCCTGCCTCAATGATTATTTTGAAACGTTGTTTTCTAGGCTTGTAAAATGAAACCATCATCAGGTGAAGATTTACCGTTAGCTGATTCATGGCAACTACTTCTATCGGTTTTGCACCTACAATCTTAGCCAGCGCCTGCTTGCTAAATTTATGATAGTAAAGCCACGGACGCCTACTGTTAAAATGACCCTCAACAGCAAGGTTTGCCCAATCGGCTAATTCCTCATTCACATATGTTTTTGTGTCTTTAGGTTGTAGCCCCAGTGAATTTCCCACAAAGTACAGTGAGGGTTTGCCTTGGTGTTTTGGGATGTGAAATCTTTTTCGAAAGGAAGCGAGGGAATCCTCTCTGTCCATTTTCTTTGCAAAGGCAAGTGAATTTTCAAAGTTCATGGCCTACAAGATAATAGGAAGCAAAGTAAACGACTAGCATGGCTCGCGAAAATTCAAAACAACCGCAACTGATTGGAAAGGTATCCCTCGTGTTTTAATAACCATATTTTGTAATCAAAGCCTCCTACAAAGCATTTATAGTAATAGATAATTTTTAGTAATTTAGAGTTTAAATTCCAACTCGTTACAAGGAAATGGAGTCTAACAAGGAAACAGAAGGAGTTATGAAAAGGTTTTGTGCGATTTTGATGGTTTTTTTCACGCTTCAAGGATGTGAAAAGCGTGAGTTGGCAATACCCGGAGAAAATTGTTTTGCGGTTTCTTACCTAATGGGAATTTGCGGTCAGGCAGTACTTAAAATTCAAAACCCTGAATTTTACCATTTAGGAGAGACTTGGAATGGTCATGAAAATGTATTTCTTACTGATTTTGCTTGTGAGGTTGATGTATCAAGTATTCTAAAGGGTATTTTTTATGTTTCGATTTCGGAAAATTTTAGCCTCGGAGAATGTGTCCGATGTGCTGCAGCAATTGATTACACGGGATCAAAAAATCATCCTGTAAACGTTTTAACCAACTGTATTCGGCCAACTGATAAACTTTGATTGATCCGCCGGCCTTACTTTTTTGACTATTTCAAAGATACACCGCACTGTAGTAGGAGTAGTGAATTCTTTTTTCATTTTTTCTCTCAAGTAAAGTTTACAGTGGTAATAAAATCGTCCTTAGATCGGATAACCAACTCACCGACAGGAGAATCGTAATATGTAATTCCCTCCACGCCTTTAGTTTATACAAATCTCGGATCAGCTTTCATTACCGTTCCACACGATGAGCAGGTGCGTGAAGCTTCAGATCCATAGAATTCTTTAAACCTTGGGAGAAAGTCTTTTTCAATGTTGGTAAGGTGAAATTTATATTCTTTAAGCAGGTTGTTGCAATTTTCACAAAACCACATCAATCCATCTTCCTCATTGTTGATTCTTTTGCATTCGATAACCAATCCTACTGAATTTGCCGGTCTGGCGGGTTGGTGGGGAACCCGCGCGGGAAGTAAAAACATTTCTCCTTCCCTGATAGGTATTTCTACTGGTTTGCCATCTTCCTGAATGGTTACTTTGATGTCGCCCTCGATTTGGTAAAACAACTCCTCTGTTTCATTATAATGATAGTCTTTTCTCGCGTTGGGTCCACCCACGATCATGACGATGTAATCTCCTGCATCCGCATAGAGATTTTTATTGCCCACCGGAGGTTTTAATAAATCCCGGTTGTCACTGATCCATTGTTTAAGATTGAAAGGTCTTCGAATGGCCATACAGGTTCATTTAATTTTCACTAAGTAAAACTAACAACTTTTTGAGTCTTATATTTACAAAAACAACACAATCAATAGAATGGATTTGAATTTAAGTGGAAAAAGAGCAGTTGTATGTGGGGCTACACAAGGGATTGGCAAAGCGTCAGCAGTTGAACTGGCAAACTTGGGAGCTCATATTACATTATTCTCTCGTGATGAAAATAAACTTAAAGATGTAGTTGCTTCCTTGCCGGTTCGGCAGGGACAGAAACACGAATATCTAGTAGCTGACTTTAACATGCCCGATGATGTAAAACTGACTGCCGATATTTATTCTCAAAGCAATGCGGTTCACATTCTGGTAAATAACACCGGAGGCCCACCGGCAGGCAAAGCAATTGACGCACGTGCCTTTGAATTTGTAAATGCTTTTCAGTCGCATTTGATTTGCAATCAATATCTTGTTCAGGCTTTTGTGCCAGGCATGAAGCGTGAAAAATACGGACGCATCATCAATATTATTTCCACTTCCGTGAAATCTCCGATTAAAGGACTGGGTGTTTCGAATACAATCAGAGGGGCAGTGGCCAACTGGGCAAAGACCTTATCCTTTGAGTTGGCAGTACACGGTATAACAGTGAACAATGTGTTGCCGGGGGCTACCATGACATCCCGATTGCAATCCATAATTAAAGGCAAGGCAAAAAGTTCTGGAAGATCAGAAGAAGAAATAAAAATGGAAATGATTGAGGAAATTCCGGCAGGCAGGATAGGCGAAGCTCATGAAGTGGCGTCAGCCATTGCATTCTTAGCTTCACCGGCGGCATCATATATCAATGGAATTAATGTGCCGGTAGATGGAGGGCGTACTGGAAATCTGTAGACTAAAATGGAAAAAATACTTAATTACATTGATGGAGAAATGACACCTGCTGTCAATGGAAAATGGATTGACAATTATAATCCCGCGGAGGGAAAAGTTTATAGCCTGATTCCCGATTCAGCCAGCGATGATGTAGATCATGCAGCAAAAGCCGCGAAGAAGGCTTTTCCCTCCTGGTCAGAAATGCCAGTGGCACACCGATCTGAAACTTTGTTGAGGATTGCTGATGGCATCGATCGGGAATTTGAAAAATTAGCCAAAGCCGAAAGCGAGGATAATGGAAAGCCACTGAAGCTGGCCAAGGCAGTGGATATACCCAGGGCTTCTGCCAACATGCGTTTTTTCGCCACTGCCATTCTTCATTTCGATTCACTAGCGCACCAAACGGATAACGTTGCCATAAACTACACTACGCATACACCGCTTGGTGTGGTAGGATGTATTTCGCCATGGAACCTGCCTTTGTATCTTTTTACCTGGAAGATAGCACCCGCTCTTGCGGCTGGATGTACGGTAGTGGCTAAGCCATCAGAGCTTACACCGATGACCGCGTTTCTTTTTTCAAAAATTTGCAAAGAAGCTGGATTACCTGCCGGGGTATTAAATATCGTTCATGGATTGGGAGGAAGTGCCGGCCAGGCTATTGTGGATCATCCTGAGGTGGTAGGAATATCCTTCACCGGTGGCACAACCACAGGCAAAAGAATTGCAGCAACGGCTGCGCCCATGTTTAAAAAACTTTCATTAGAATTGGGTGGAAAAAATCCGAACATCATTTTCGCAGATTGTGATTTCGAGCAGGCTGTAAGTACATCCATTCATTCTTCATTTTCCAATCAGGGTGAAATTTGTTTGTGTGGCTCCAGAATTTTAGTTGAACGCTCCATTTATGATCGATTTGTAAATGAATTTGTAAGCAGAACGAAAGACTTTAAAGTCGGCGATCCGGCAGAAGAAAGTACGCGTATAGGGGCATTGGTTTCTGAAGCGCACATGCACAAAGTGCTTTCGTACATCGACCTTGCTAAAACCGAAGGAGGTAAAATCATAGCAGGGGGAAATCGAATTCAGTTGGAAGGACGATGCAAGGGTGGATATTTTGTTGAGCCCACAATAATTACTGGCCTGAATCAAAATTGTCGCACCAATCAGGAAGAGATTTTTGGCCCTGTCGTAACAGTCATGCCCTTTGATACGGAAGATGAAGTGATTGGATTTGCTAATAGCACCGCCTATGGTCTTTCAGCCACCATTTGGACAGAAAACCTGAAGAGGGCTCATCGGGTTGCTCATAAACTCAAAAGCGGAATCATTTGGGTGAATTGCTGGCTGCTTCGCGATTTGAGAACACCATTTGGCGGAATGAAGCAATCAGGTTTAGGTCGTGAAGGAGGTTGGGAAGCTTTGCGATTTTTCACCGAGCAGAAAAATATTTGCATCAAGCTCTAGGCCTTTAGCCCACCATGGACTTTTTTAGAATAGAATATATATTTTTTGAAATATGGGGCTATCCCATGAGCTACCTGGAATTCTTTGGAACGGTGGCAGGTGCCATTGCCGTATGGCTGTCGGCAAGAGCCAACATTTGGAGTTGGCCAATTGGCCTGATCAATGTGACCTTATTCTTCTTCTTGTTTTTTCAAGTACAGCTTTATCCTGACATGTTTCTTCAGGTGTTTTTTTTTATTACAAACCTGATAGGATGGTGGCGTTGGGCTCACCCCAATCCGAATGAGGAGGATAGTAAACGTGAATTGAAGGTCAGCTTTATGCCCACCCGCCAACTGATTATTATTTCTGCCCTAGGGTTGCTTGGCACCTTACTCATGGGCAGACTCGCCAGTCAATTGCACGAAATCTTTCCTGTCGTCTTTAGTTTACCCAGTGCATTTCCCTTTCTCGATTCTTTTGTTTCGGTGATGAGTATCGTGGCCACTTATTTGATGATACAAAAAAAAGTGGAATGTTGGATCATTTGGATTTTGGTTGACATGGTTGCAACCGGACTATACTTTGCAAAAGAAATTAAATTCGTAGGTGTTGAATACCTGGCATTTTGTTTTATTGCTGCATTTGGTTTATGGCGATGGATGAAAGAATACAAATCCTACGCATGATTAAAGTTTGTTTTTATGGAGCGGAAAGCACCGGTAAAACCGAGATGGCAAAGCGGATGGCGGAATTTTATCGTACGGTATTCGTGCCTGAAGTGGCCCGGGAATTCGTGTCATCCAATGATTTTACCGAGGATGATATCATAAAAATAGGCTATGCTCAAACAGAAAGGATCAACGAATTGTCACGGCTTGCTAATCGTATTCTTTTTTGTGATACGGACTTAATCACAACACAAATTTATTGCCGACACTATCTTGGCAGCGTGCCACCCATTCTGCTGGAATTGGAAAAGAGAATTGCCTACAATCATTATTTTTTATTTGATATTGATGTACCATGGGTATCCGATGGCCTCCGAGATCTTGGCGAGCAACGTCAGGAGATGCATCAAAAATTCAAGTTTACGCTTGAACAGAGAAATATTGAATATTCATTGGTGCATGGATCGTGGGATGATCGATTTGAGATCATCAAAAACAAGGTAGACGCGATGTTGAACGAAGTGAAGTGAACGATCAGGAAAATTTTAGTTTTCTCCAGTTCTTAATAATCAACAAGGTACTGCCGATAGCCATGATTCCAGCAAAGGAGGCCGGAATCAGGTTGCCGTAAAGCCAAAAGCCAATTGAAAAAAGAGTGCTATAAACCGCGAGTGACCCCACTACCATAAAGAGTATTTCAGTTGGCAACTGACCTTTTTCCTCTTTTACATCAGGATTTTTTGACAACAGAGGCTTCCATCCAATGGAAGCAGGACTCACTTTTTTATAAAATCCTACCAGCACATCATTTTCTTCCGGCTTGGTAAGCAGGGTAACGGTAAGCCATGAGATAGTAGTTATGCCAACCCCAATTAAAAGTTTCCAATGACCTTCAATGGGTAAGAACAAGTGATCGTGAATTGTCTCGAAATAGATTGCAACAAAAAAAGAAACCGTCATTCCCATAATTTCCGTATACGTATTAATACGCCACCAAAACCAGCGAAGGATAAAAATCAACCCGGTGCCCGCACCAATCTGGAGAAGAATATTAAATGCCTGAAGTGCATTGCTTAAAAGTAGGGCAAGCAGAGCTGAAACAACAGCCAGAAATACAGTTGATATCCTTCCCACGAGTACCAAGTCCCGGTCTGTTGCCTCTGGTTTGACAAATCGTTTGTAAAAATCATGGACTACATAAGATGACCCCCAGTTTAGGTGTGTGGAGATGGTAGACATATAAGCAGCCACCAGGGATGCGATGAGAACACCCAATAATCCTACGGGGAGAAATGTGAGCATAGCAGGATAGGCGAGATCATCATTAATTTTACTTGCCGGAATATGCGGAAAAGCTTCTTGAAGTGAAGCGAGATCGGGAAAAACTACAATGGATGCCAAAGCAATAAGAATCCAGGGCCATGGGCGCAACGCATAATGAGCGATATTAAATAAAAGGGTTGCGGTGAGCGCATTTTTTTCATCTTTGGCAGCAAGCATACGTTGCGCAATATAGCCGCCACCACCTGGCTCGGCTCCGGGGTACCACACGCTCCACCATTGTATTGCCAGTGGCAGAATGAGCAATGGAATCAATGTAGCGGAATCAGTAAAATCAGGTAATAACGAGAGTTTTGAAATTACCGAGGCTTGACTGAGAAGTTGACTGAGTCCTCCAACATCAGGCAGATTGATCAGATAAATGGCTGCCGCAACCGATCCGATCATGGCAATTCCAAATTGAAAAAAATCGGTGATTAAAACACTTCGTAAACCTCCCAATGAGCTATAGGCAACCGTAACCAAGGTGGCAATTGCCAATGTTTGAACCGGAGTTAATCCCATCATTACTCCACCAATCTTAATTGCTGCCAGCGACACAGAGGCCATGATAACAACATTAAAAAAAACGCCCAGGTAGAGCGCCCTGAATCCGCGGAGAAACGCAGCCGACTTTCCACCGTAACGCAATTCATAAAATTCGAGATCCGTCATTACTCCCGATCTGCGCCACAATTTGGCATAAACAAAAACGGTAAGCATTCCCGTGAGCAGGAAGGCCCACCATACCCAATTACCGGACACTCCATTTTTTCTCACAATGTCAGTAACCAGATTGGGAGTATCAGCTGAAAAGGTGGTGGCAACCATAGAAATTCCCAACAACCACCAGGGCATATTTCTGCTGGATAGAAAATATTCATTTGCACTTTGGCCGGCTCGCTTACTGTTTAGTAGACCGATGGTGAGTGAGAAGACAAAAAATCCGATAATGATAATCCAATCAAGGGTGCTTAAAACCATGTATAGAGAATTAGAAGTGAATTTCTTTACGTTATCGGATTCTTTTTTCGATTTTCGCAGTCGATTTTAAATGAAATAATCCACAGTACCATGAATCAGTCGAAAAAACTCAGTCTTTTGGTGATGGCAGCCGGCATGGGTAGTCGTTATGGAGGCATCAAACAAATTGACGGATTTGGTCCCAACTGCGAAACGATCATGGATTATTCACTTTTTGATGCCATTCGAGCCGGATTTACTAAAATAGTTTTTGTGGTGAGAGAAGAAATCAGGGATACAGTAAAGGAAATGTTTTTACCAAAGCTGGAAGGGAAAGCGGAAGCTCATTTTGTAATCCAATCCCTTGAAAAATTTGTTCCCGGTAAATTTCAACCTGTCGACAGGCAAAAACCATGGGGTACAACGCATGCGATGCTTTGTGGAAAAGAAGTAATTGAAGAACCCTTTGCCGTAATCAATGCCGATGACTTTTACGGAAGGGATTCATTTGACGCCTTGGCAAAATTCCTGATGGAAGCATCTGAAGGAAATCATGCGATGGTAGGCTATACGTTGAAGGATGTTTTATCAGATCACGGTGGTGTTTCCAGAGGGGTGGCAAATCAGGCAAAAGATGGAAAGCTAATTTCTCTCTCGGAGTTGACAACCATTGTAAAACAAAACGGAAAAATAATTTCTAAAGAAGAAACAGGCGATCGCGAACTTGACGCGGAGCTTAACGTATCGATGAACTCATGGGGGTTTCTGCCGGAAGTTTTTGAATTGTCTGAAAAGATGTTTGTAGAATTTGTTGAAAAAAATAGAAATAGCCCTAAAGCGGAATTTTACATTGCCCTGATGGTTACCGAGCTGATCCGCCTGGGCCTGGGACAAGTACATATTATACCTGGCGGCACCACCTGGTTTGGTGTTACTTACCAACAGGACAAAGAGGAAGTTTCTAGGAAAATTCAAGACCTGATCCGGCAAGGAGTTTACCCATCCCGGTTGTGGAATTGAAGAGCAGCATTGATAACGTATTGTCTCAATATAATATTGATAGGGAGAACGCTACGATAGTGCGCATCAATTCGGGACATATCAATCGTACATTTAAAATTGGTGATGATTATGTGCTGCAGCAAATCAATAGAAATGTTTTTAAACACCCTGAGGTTATTTCCAGCAACCTGAATGTGGCAAGCCGGCACTTGAAGCTTTTCGCTCCCGATTATTTTTTTCTGGAATCGATCAGAAACAAAAGGGGAGCCGATCTTACTTTTGACACCGAAGGAACACCCTGGAGACTGTATCCATTTGTAAAAAATTCAATAACCCGCAACGAAGTATCCACACCACAACAAGCCTATGAAGCCGCAAAATCCTTTGGTCAGCTAGGCAGGCTATTGAGTTCATGTGATGTTTCACTTTTTAAAGAAACAATTCCTCAGTTTCACAACCTGACACTTCGGTTTCAAAACTTTGAAAAGGCTTTAGCCAAAGCACCAGAGGAAAGGAAAAACAAATCGCAAAAAGTTTGTGATGGTTTTCGGGAATACTCAAACCTGGTTGCATCTTATGCATGGTTGATAGACTCAGGAAATCTTACCCTGCGCGTTACTCACAATGACACGAAAATTAACAACGTGCTT
This sequence comes from uncultured Ohtaekwangia sp., assembly GCA_964436055.1. Taxonomy (GTDB): domain Bacteria; phylum Bacteroidota; class Bacteroidia; order Cytophagales; family Cyclobacteriaceae; genus ELB16-189. The sequence goes on along the minus strand of CAYTBO010000010.1, from coordinate 2,645 downwards.
TTCTCGTCAACTTCAGACAAAGTTGTTTGTGTTATTGACCTGGATACGCTCATGCCTGGTTATTTTATTTATGATTTGGGTGATATGATACGTACGATGGCCAGCCCGGTATCAGAGGAGGAGGCAGACCTGACAAAAGTTGTTGTGCGAAGAGATATACTTGATGCCATTTTCGAGGGGTATCTGACTGAGATGGATCACGTTTTGACATCTGCTGAGAAAAAAATCACTGGCCTTGCCGGACCGATGATGACTTTTATGATCGGTATTCGCTTTCTGACCGACTACCTGGAGGGGGATACTTATTTTCAAACTAACTATCCGGATCAGAACCTGATCCGGGCAACGAATCAGTTATGCCTTTTACAGCTTCTTTCTTAATGAATCTATGGAGAAAATTGATTTTATTTCACTGCCGGAAGAATTAACTTTGGCATCGTTATTAAATTAAACATCATGAGACTATTCACACCTGTTTTTGTGCTTTTACTAGCCATATCAACCACATCCTTTACTAAATATTCATCCTTGAATTTGCCTCACCGTGCGGGATTTATTGGAGCGTGGGAAAGCAAAGTGGGTGAACGAAATGGATTGTGGATCATTACCGAAAAACATTTTTCCATTACCATGTACAAGTCCAACGAATTCGAATACACTGAAGGAGGGGAATGGAGTTTATCAGATGATGGAAAAATGGAAGTGAATAGGGAGTATCATACACAAGATGCAGAAAAAATTGGAGTAAGTGAAAAGCTTGAGCCTCATTTGAATGGAAATACGTTGACTATAGGTACGGATAATTGGAAACGGGTTGATGATGGAAAACCCGGAAAATTGGCAGGAGCATGGTTGTTTACCGGAAGATACAAGGATGGTAAATTGTCGGAATCAACTCCCGGTGTAAGGAGGACGATGAAGATATTGTCTGGCACTAAATTTCAATGGATTGCTTATAATATTGAGACAAAGGAATTTTTTGGAACAGGTGGAGGATCCTACACGACAAAAGATGGAAAATATACTGAAAATGTCGAGTTCTTTTCCAGAGATAACTCACGGGTAGGCGCAAGTTTGCAGTTTGATTTTAGGCTGGAAGATGGCAAGTGGAGACACAGTGGCAAGAGCAGCAAGGGTGATCCCCTTGATGAAATCTGGTCAAAGCGTGAAGCTCTGGGAATTTGATTAAATCCAAATTATACGAAATTTAAACTCTTGATTTAAACTATGTTTCAAGCTAACTACATCAGCAAGAGCCTGGCTATTGTGCTAGGCCTTTCTGTTTTTTCAAATTCCTTTAGCCAGGAAAATCAAATTACAAAGAGATATGCAGAGCAGATTTTATCATCGGATTTGAAAGTCAATTTATCCATTATCGCTTCGGACGCGTTGGAGGGAAGGGCGACCGGCTCCAGAGGTCAAAAAATGGCAGCTACATTCATCAGCAATCATTTTGAGGAGGTTGGATTGAAACCCCCGGTCAATGGAACGTATTTTCAGCAAGTACCACTTTACTCAGTAACGACCGGTACATCTACTATTTATTCATCAAATAATACGTTTAAAAATTTTCTGGAATTTGCATACCTGGGCTTAGGGAAACTGAGCGGGTCAGATGAATCTGTATTATTTATTGGAGGTGCTCATGACGAGGTTTTGGATAAATTGGATGTTGCGGGTAAGAGTGTGCTTATAATTACTGAGAAACGTATGGATGAAATTAACTTTACGCAATTAATGGAGAGAAGGGCGAAAATGGTATTGGTTTGCAATTCCGGTAATGATGCGGCTTTCAACAGCTTTGCTTCCAGGGCAGAGCAAAGTTTTAATTCGAGAAGACTTACCCTTACCAGACCCACTGCTTCCGGCAGCTTGGAAAAAGTGGTTTTTGTTTCTCCGGGGGCCGTTGAAAAAATAATGAACACCCCCATTTCCAGGCTTAGGGAATTGTCAGTTGCGGAGGCAAAACTTTCCAGAATTGCTGGAATAAAACCTGCAAAAATCAGCTACACACTGACCAACAGCATCAATCAAATTTTCTCACCTAATGTTTTAGGTTATCTCGAAGGCTCTGACAAAAAGGATGAACTCATAGTAATAACGGCTCACTATGACCACATTGGAATAAGTGAAGGAGACCAACCCGATGTAATAAATAATGGAGCTGATGACGATGGATCTGGCACGGTCACCGTAATGGAGTTGGCAAAAGTATTCAGCAAGGCGAAAGCGGAAGGTAATGGCCCCAGGCGAAGTATGTTGTTTATGACAGTGACCGCAGAAGAAGTTGGTTTGTGTGGTTCCCAGTACTATACGGAAAATCCTATATTCCCCATTGAGAATACGGTCGTTAACCTTAATATTGACATGATTGGACGCACGGATCCGGAACATAAAGATAAGGAGGACTATGTGTATGTTATCGGCTCTGATAAACTTTCAATGGAATTGCACCAACTGAGTGAGCGTGTGAATTCAATCTATACCCAGTTGGATTTTGATTATACCTATAATGATGTGAACCACCCAACGAATCTTTACAAAAGATCAGATCATTGGAATTTTGCCAAACTTAATATTCCCATCATATTTTATTTTGATGGTATTCATGAGGATTATCATCAACCCAGCGATGAAGTTGATAA
>CAYTBO010000009.1:0-68094 GCA_964436055.1 uncultured Ohtaekwangia sp. | reverse complement strand
ATATAACCGGCCATCAGCATTCCAAAAAGCAAAAGATGCGGTTGCTTTTCCAGCAGGTATCTATCAGAGTAGGCACCCGGATCGCCCTCATCCGCATTGCAAACCACAAATTTTTGATCACCAGCAACATTTTTGCAAGACTCCAATTTCAATCCCATAGGAAACCCGGCTCCTCCTCTTCCCCTAAGATTTGATTTCTTTATTTCAGCAAGCAGTTGATCTTTATCCCGGCTGAGGCATTCCCTCACAAACGCAAAGAATGATTCCGCTTCAGGATAAGGATTGGTAAGGATGGGTTCACTCAGATTAGAACCTACATGATAGGTATCTTCATTGGTTCCTCTATGTGCAATTACAATTTCTGTATCCAGGGCATTCTTACCAGAATAATTCTTTCCCTCGAAATGATAAGCGCTATTTTCATGGCAACGTCCCAGACAGCACCAGTGTCCAATTTCTTCTTCTTTAAAATGCTTTAGTAATTTATCCTTTACAGCATCCTGTGTACCGGCTACAAGGCAGGCGCTACCATTGCACAGAAAGATTTTTTTGGTTTGATTTTCGTTCTTTAAAAAATCATAAAAACTAACTGTCCCGTAGATGTTCGCATTGCCTACCAAAAAATCTCTGGCCAGGGACCTGATCTCCTGCGGATCGGGTGTTCTTCTTTCTTTCGAGATTGCAACTAATCTTTCAAACAACGGATTTTCCACTCCCTTCCGCCTCGCTAGCTTTGATAAATTCTCTGACATGGGTTCAATTCAAAAGTTTCTGTACTGAACGTGGATCTCAATTGGCGTTCAGTACCTCTAATTTAAGGAAAGTATGGCAAAACAACCTCTGAATGCTTTATCTTGGCTCTTTTATTAATGTAAGAGGTATGACAGTACGCACTTTTTTGAAAAAATCGCTGCCCATCGTACTTGGTCTGGCGGTTTTGTTCACTATTTACTACATCAACCAGGCGCTGCCCATCTTGAGCGGCTATGGAGCCAAAAACCTTTGTTCGTGTGTTTATGTTGGAAAACGACCTACTGAAAATGTTATTGAAAATGAGTTAGCCAGTTTTCCGTTGAGTCTTGGTGAATTTAAAATTGATCCGTCCGATTCCTCGGCTTATGGTTCCGTTTTTGGATTGTCGGTACGGAAGGCAATTTTTCGCAGGGGTTTAGGATGCACATTGATTTCTCAGATAGATGAGGCTGAGTTAAGAAATCAAAAAATCCGGTTGGCTGAAAAACCAGCCATGAATCAGGATACGATCCCCTGGCCAACCGGCAACCTGCTGAATAATTCCATATCACTGAATGTAGATCTGCCTCAACTTCAAAAAATTGTTGAGAAGGCATTTGAGGAACCAGGTGATAAACCAACCCGAAGAACCCGGGCCATAGTAGTCGTTTATAAAGGCCAACTTATTGCAGAAAAATACGCTGACGGATTCGATGCAAATTCCCGACAAATGGGATGGTCAATGACCAAGAGCCTGACCAATGCCATCGTGGGTAACCTGGCAACAAAAGGACTTAAATTGAAACACTATGCCGCTATCTGGGAATGGAGACAAGACGATCGAAAAAACATCACCATAGATCACTTGATGCGAATGAGTAGCGGATTGGGTTGGAACGAAAATTATTCAGGTCCAAGCAGCGCAACCAACATGCTCTTCAAGTCGAGATTTATGGGTCTTTTTGCAGCCAACAGTAAATTGAAAGATACGCCTGGGGAAGCTTTCTATTATTCCAGTGGTACCACCAACATCATTTCCAGACTGATACGGCAAGTTTATAATGAAGACAAGTATTACCGCTTCCCGTATGAAGAAATCTTCTATAAAATAGGTATGTATAGTTTGATCATGGAACCCGATGCAGGCGGTACGTTTGTGGGTTCTTCCTATGCTTATGCTACGCCTCGCGATTGGGCGAGGTTTGGTCTTTTATATTTAAACGATGGCGTTTGGAGTGGCGAGCGTTTGCTTCCCGAAGGATGGGTTGCCTACTCAACAAAACCAACTGCGGGTGCAAAAAGGGGTGAATATGGCGCTCAATTCTGGTTGAATGCCGGAGCCGTTGACGATAGGAAAAACAGAATATATCCTGATGTACCTACCGACCTGTATTGGGCAGATGGCTTTGAAGGTCAAAACGTATTTATATTACCTTCAAAACAATTGGTGGTTGTAAAGCTTAGTCAGACAACAGGAAATGCTTTGGATGACAATCAATTTCTGAAGGATATTATTAATGTTTTGCCTGAGTAGTTATTCAATTCTTTGTTCACCAGCATAAACGTTAAAGCTATTTTCCCTCACAAATCCGAGCAGGGTCATTCCCATATCGGTGGCCAGCGAAACAGCGAGGCTTGAAGGAGCTCCAACAGCTGCCATAATCGGTACACCTGCCCTCAGTGCTTTTTGCACCAACTCAAAACTAGCACGTCCGCTTACCATCATGATATGATTAGTCAATGGGATTTCTTTGATAAATAAACTTGCCCCCACCACTTTGTCCATAGCATTGTGACGGCCCACATCCTCTCGCGTCATCTTCAGTTCGCCTTCCTTCGAAAACAAGCCTACGGCATGCAATCCTCCGGTATGTTCAAAAATTTGTTGAGCCTCCCTTAGTTTTGAAGAAAGAGAATGAATGGTTTTTTTATTAATCTTTACAGTATCCGTTAATTGTGTACAAGTTACTGTTACCGATTCGATAGATGATTTTCCGCAAACCCCGCAACTTGAAGAAGTATAAAAGTTTCGAAGTAACTTTTTCAGATCCAAAACCACATCTGGTTTTAATTCCACTCTTACCACATTATCCTTCTCCTCCTGACGACCTACATCTTCACAATATTTAATGCTCTCAACCTGATCGTAGGTATCAATTATTCCTTCGGTAAATAAAAATCCAATTGCCAATTCATAATCATGACCCGGTGTGCGCATGGTTACTGACAAGCTTTTTTGCTCACGATGGGCCAGTGGTCCAAATCCGATACGAATCTCAAGGGGTTCCTCTACAGCCATCAAATCCGGTGTTACCTTTCTACCGTGGGTAGAATATTTGGTTATTTCTATAGGTTTGACGGAAGAACTCATAGTCAAAATAAATTCATGACAATCCTGAAATTTTACCTTCCTTGTCAATGTCCATTCCCAATGCGGCTGGCTCATTTGGCAGACCGGGCATCCTCAACATATCCCCCGTAATGGGAATGACAAATCCAGCTCCAGCAGCTACCTCAATTTCGCGAACGGTAATGATAAAATCCTTAGGTCTGCCTCTTTTTTTTGCATCATCGGATAATGAATTTTGTGTTTTGGCGATACAGACGGGTTTATCGTTCAAGCCGAGGCGCTCCAGTTTAGCCAGATTTTGTTTGGCCTTTGGTAAAAATTCAACGCCTCTTGCGCCATAAATTTTAATGGCCACGGCTTCAATCTTTTCCGTGATACTATCTTTCCAATTGTACACAGGCCAACACTTTCCTTTGAAGTTCTCAGCCGCCTGAATCACCTGAGCGGCTAATCCCGTCATGCCGGCACCTCCCTTTTCCCATCCCTCAGCCAAAGCGATCTGAACACCCATACTTTTACATTTTTCTAAAACCCAGTTAATTTCCTCCGGAGTATCGGAAACAAATTTATTAAGTGATACAACCGCGGGCAATCCAAATATTTTTGTGTTCTCAATGTGCTTTTCCAGATTCGCAAACCCAACCTCCAGCGCCTTCATGTTGGGTTTGGTCAGATCCTCCCGCTCTACACCTCCATGATATTTTAACGCACGGATGGTGGCAACCAATACGATGGCATGTGGCGAAAATCCGCCATAACCTGACACAATGTCGATAAACTTTTCTGCACCCAGATCAGAACCAAAACCGGCTTCGGTCACCACAAAATCAGAAAAACTCATTCCCATGCGAGTCGCAATGATTGAATTGGCTCCCTGGGCTATATTGGCAAACGGACCTCCGTGTATGATCGCGGGATTTCCTTCTAATGTCTGAACCAGGTTGGGTTTGATCGCTTCTTTGAGAAGTAAAGCAACCGATCCATGGGCGTTCAAATCCCTTGCAAATATTGCTTTCTTGCCATACGTATCCCCTACATAGATGTTACCGATTTTTGTTTTGAGATCTTCCAGATCTTTAGCCAGGCAAAGTATGGCCATAATCTCAGAAGCAGCCGTAATATTAAATCCCGTTTCGCGGATCATTCCACCATTCTTGCCGCCCAGTCCGGTAACAATATTGCGCAGGGCACGATCATTCATATCCATTACCCTTTTCCATTCCACGGTGCGAGGGTCAATGCCCAATCCCCCATCCGGTTTCTGAATGTCATTGTCTATCAATGCAGCCAATAAGTTATTAGCTTTCTCAATGGCGGAGAAATCTCCGGTAAAGTGAAGGTTGATGTCCTCCATGGGCACTACTTGGGAATACCCTCCACCAGCCGCTCCTCCCTTCATACCAAAAACAGGGCCCAGGGATGGCTCCCTAAGTACCACGGTAGTTTTTTTTCCTAACTTATTTAATCCCTCACACAGACCGATTGAAGTTGTAGTTTTACCCTCTCCGGCCGGAGTGGGTGTCATGGCGGTTACCAAAATAAGTTTTGCATTGGGAATCCTTTTTTCATCGCACAGATCAAGCGGTAATTTGGCTTTGTATTTTCCGTATAGTTCGAGCTTATCTTCCTGTATGCCAATTTCTTTTGCGATGGTTACAATTGGCTTCAAGGTGGAAGTCTGAGCAATTTCAAGATCTGATTTATGAGCCATTTTTCTAGTTTTGTTTACACATTTGAAATGAGCATAGAGATGCTATACCCAACGGTTTGTTAATTTATATGCGAATTCCCTGCCTGGCCAGCAGGCGGCCAGCAGGCAGGCATGCGACCATTAAAATTAATTATTAACACATGAAAGATGCATAGAAAAAACGGCTCGGACAAAACGTTCTATTTCAAACAGTTTCAAATCGACCATGACCGGTGTGCGATGAAAGTAGGAACCGATGGAGTTCTAATCGGTGCCTGGTGTGATACATCCAGGGCCCGGAGAGTTTTGGATATTGGCACTGGTACCGGATTGGTTGCCCTTATGGTTGCGCAACGTACCTCCGATAATGTTGTAATTGACGCTGTTGAAATCGATTATGACGCTTATAAACAGGCTGTTGAAAATGTTAGTGCATCCAAATGGGGTGATCGAATTCAAGTGCATCATACGGCCATTCAAAAATTTAATTCTCAGGTTTTGTATGATCTTATGGTTTGCAACCCGCCTTATTTTACTAACAGTCTCAAATCACCAAATGAAAAAAGAAATCTATCAAGGCACTCATCACATTTATCGCCTGCCGATCTTGTCCAGGCGATAAAAAAACATTTAAATCCGGAAGGGGTATTCAGCCTGATACTTCCTTATCGGGAAGGAATGGAATTTATCAATTTGGCCGTAAAGTACAGCCTCTTCTGTAACCGAAAAACAGAGATTAAAGCCAGACCCAACAAGGAAAAAGAAAGGTTACTTTTAGAATTCAACCATTACAATAGAAATCGGCTTAATGAGGAATTAATCCTTCTGGAAGAGAAAGGTTCCCGTAGCGAGCCCTATCAAAGGTTGGTATCGGAATTTTATTTGCGCTAAAGAATCTTTGGCTCAATCTTTGACAACGAATTTACTAATTTGGCAGGGAGGTGCGGGTATTCAAACATTATCCTCAAAATTGTATATATTTATATATATGTCTAACACAACTAAAACAACATGAAAAAAATTATTTCACTAATTGCTTTAAGCTCAATAATTACTTTTGGCTTTGCCCAAAGTACGTGGGTTATTGACCAACCACACAGCAATATTGGCTTTAATGTCACCCACATGGTAGTTTCTGAGGTGGAGGGCAATTTCAAGCAATTTTCGGGAAAGGTAACTTCTGCTTCTGACGACTTTAATGGAGCTGAAGTTGAATTCGAAGCCCAGGTTGCTTCTGTAAATACTGATAGCGAAAGACGAGATGGCCATTTGCGCTCTGACGACTTCTTCAGCGCAGAAAAGTTTCCTACTATTAATTTCAAAGGAAATCTTGTAAAACAAGGAGATAAATATCAACTGAAGGGCAAGTTCACCATGCGTGATGTGACCAAAGATGTAACTTTTGATGTAACCTATGGCGGTACGGTCAACACGGGTAAAGTAATGAAAGCCGGATTCAAGGTGGAGGGTACTATTAATCGCCAGGAGTATGGCTTGCGCTGGGCAAATAAATTAGAATCAGGTGAGTTCGTAGTGGCGGATGAGGTGGAAATTGAGTGTAAACTGGAATTGAACAAAGCCTAAATTAATTATACCTTTTTTAGAGGAGGCAGTCTTAAGGTTTAGATTGCTTCCTTTTTTTTATTCTATTTACGCGATGAATATCAAGGAAGAAATCAAACAAAGTCAGTTCAGGAACAACAGTCAAGAGATTACCATCAATATCATTTATACAGCAGGATGGTTGGCTAACCGGCACAAGGAGTTCTTTGGTCGGTTTGGAATCACCTCCCAGCAATATAATATACTTTCAATTTTGCGTGGGCAACATCCCAATAGAATCTCCATCGCGGATATTAAATCCAGAATGATGGATAAAAATTCGGATGTATCCCGGCTATTGGACCGCCTTACGGCCAAGGATTTAATCACAAAATGTCAAAGCCCGGATGACAAGCGGGCAGCCGGCATTGAAATAAATGATAACGGACTTCAGCTTCTCCGCAACATTAATAACCATATTAAGGAATTGGATTCCATCGTATCCAGCCTATCCCATAGCGAGGCAAAACAATTAAGCCTTTTGCTGGATAAGGTTAGGGGTTAGATTTTTTTGATTTCATGTGTTAATAATTAATTTTTAATGGTCACATGGAATTCGCATTTAAATTATCATACCGTTGGGTATAGTCCGCTACATGCTCATTTCATCTTTTACAAAACTCATGAGTTCCCGGATGTAGTCCCTGCTAAAGTCAAAGCGAATGCCGGCAGCATTATAGATCTCAGGTATACGCTTCATGTATCCCAATTTCAATGCATTCATGTATCCTTGAAGGCCTTTTTGAGGATTCTGTCTGTAGTTGCGCCACACGGCTATGGCACCCAGTTGTGCCATTCCATATTCTATATAGTAAAACGGTACCTCATAAAGGTGAAGTTGCTTTTGCCACAGGTAGTCCTTACCCTCTTCCAGCCCACGCCAGTCTGTTACCTTGTCCGCAAACTCATCCAATATGCTATTCCAGTTTTCCTTCCTTTGCAGAACGCTGTGGTTGGGATTTTCATAAATCCAGTGCTGATACTTGTCTATGGTAGCCACCCAGGGAAGCGTTTCAATTAAATCTTCCAGGTGTTCCAACTTTGCACGCTTCAGGTCATCGGGATTAGTAAAAAATATATCCCAGTGATCCATAGAGATAAGCTCCATCGACATGGATGCCAACTCTGCTACCTCCATCGGTGGTGACTTGAAGTCATGAAGCGGCAGATCCATGGTCAAAAAATTATGAACAGCATGACCGCCTTCATGCATGATGGTAGTCATATCGCGAAGTGTAGAAGTTGCATTCATGAAAATGAAAGGCACTCCAATTTCTGCCAATGGGTAATTATAGCCACCCGGTGCCTTTCCTTTCCGGGATTCCAGATCAAGATGTCCCATTTCCTTCATGATGGCCAGGCACTGCCCTAAATAAGGATCTAATCTCTTAAAACATTCGATGGCTTTTTCCGTCAGCTCTCTTCCATCAGAAAATGCTTTTAACGGTTTGCGTCCTTCAGGATCAACAGCTTTGTCCCACGGTCTGAGATTAGTAATTCCCAACTTTTCCTTGCGTTGTTCAGCCAGTGTGTTCAAAATGGGAACTACCTCAGACTCAATCGCACTATGGAATTGAAAACAATCTTCCGGTGTGTAGTCAAATCTTCCATACGATTTGAACATATAGTCTCTGAAATTCTTAAAACCAGCATTGGAAGCTACTTTGCCCCTGAGTTGAATCAACTTCGAAAACAGGTCATCCAATGATTGTTTGTCTTGCAGGCGTCTGGCTACAATGCTGCTGTACACCATCTCACGTTTTTCTCTGTCAGTGTCCATCAGCAATACACCTGCGTGCTGAAGTGTCAGCTCCTTGCCATCTATCTCCACCGTCATTGCTCCGGATATCCGTCCATATTTTTGGGTTTGTGTATTGATCTCAGTAAACAGCGCAATGTTTTCTTCCCTGAACAATTCTATCTCTTTGCGAATGCTTCTGATCATCATATCGAATCCCTCCTTTCTCTCCAGGTCTTTTAAAAATGAAGAATCCACCAGTTTTCTATTCAACGCATCAGAAAGCGGTGACATGTGAGGTTGAATGTTCTGCACAAAATCCTGATATGATTTCTGAAATTCTTCATTCTCTGTATAGCAGGTCATTCGGATGTATCGCCAACCCATATCTTCAGCGATAACTGACTCCAACTCACTTCTATTCTTTAACCAAGTCTCAAGGTCATGCGCAGACGAAATCTCCTGCTCCAATAATTTTGTGAAATAAGGTTTCAATTCTTCCCAATCGGACAACTTAAAATCCTGAGGCAAAAATTGTCTTACGGGCTTTTGAGGTACTTTTAAATCAGTGGTCATTGCAAATAAATAGCGTGAAAAAATTGAACATCAAAATTACTAAATTGCTCCTTCAACCCAGCCTATTTGGAATATCTCCTCTTCTTCCTGCTTACGCTTGTTTCTGAAATTGCCGGCACAATAGGAGGTTTTGGTTCATCTGTATTCTTCGTTTCACTTGGTCAATTTATTTACAGTTTTGAAACAATACTGGTTCTCACGGGTATTCTTCATGTCTTTAGCAATACATCCAAACTGTTTTTATTTTGGAAATCTATAAACTGGAAACTGGTGCTATGGATTGGGATCTCAAGCATTGGACTTGCAATAATCGGAGCCTTCCTCACCAACGTAGTTGAGTTTACGTATGCCAAATTGATTTTAGGATTTTTTCTGATCGCCTTATCCTGCCTCCTTCTACTCAAGCCACTTGCCAAAATAGCACCTACACTTTTCAACAGCATTTCTGGAGGTGCTGTAGCGGGATTTTTGGCAGGCTTTATAGGAACTGGTGGAGCTATCCGTGGTATCGTCTTAACAGCCTTCAGCCTTGAAAAAAATATTTTTGTAGGCACTTCAGCCGCCATTGACTTTGGTGTAGACTTAAGCAGGCTACTTATTTATCTTAACAATGGATTTTTACAACATGAAACCCTGTGGCACATTCCATCACTTTTTATTGGTGCTTTTCTCGGGAGTTATCTTGGCAAAAAAGCCCTTGACAAAATTTCACAAGAAACCTTTAGGAAAATAATCCTTGTCCTCATTATGGGTATTGGTCTTTCTATGGTAGTGAAGGAGTTTGTATCACGGTAAGTTCGATTGTGGCCGAATAAAATAATATCACTGAGTGGCTGATCATCTCCACTGAGGTAGATTCAGTCTGGCCAGCCTTTGCAACTCAATGACCCCGGCAATTGTGCGGCAAAAGTCAACCTATTGTGACTGAATTTTTCCGATTATCTGGTTACCGGGATTTCTGTTGCCGCTTGCTTATCGTATTCATTTCCTCTCCTTATGCAGATTGATCAATCAAAAGCATTGATCATGGAGTAAAAATTCCATACTTATGCAAAATGAAGACTTTTATTGATATAATAGGATGGATTGGTTCTATTGAGGTAATCCTTGCTTACGGTTTGAATAGCTATCAAAAAATAAAATCAGATTCCCTTCTTTTTCAAATACTTAACCTGACGGGCGCTGGTTTTTTGATTGCAAATACAGTCTATTATGGAGCTTTTCCGTCAGCCTTCATCAATGTAGTCTGGGTGATTATTGCCATCCCGGCTATTTGCAAAATTATGAAAAACAAAAAATCCACTATTTGAAATTTAAAACCATGACCAGAATCATTACTTTCATTTCATTTTTGCTCTTAAGTGTTTTGTTGCCTGAGATTGGCTTTTCCCAATCAAAACAACAAACCAAACAAATCAGGGAGTTTGACGCTTACATTGAAAATGCACGCAAACAGTGGAACGCTGTCGGGCTGGCTGTGGCCGTTGTCAAAAACAATGAAGTGATTTTTGAAAAAGGATATGGCCTGAAAGAACTCAATACTCCAACTGCCGTAGATATAAACACCCTTTTCTCCTGCGGGTCAACCACCAAAGCGATGATCGCTACGTGTATGGGAATATTAGTAGATCAGGGCAAGATACGTTGGAGTGATCCAGTTCATAAATACTTGCCAGAATTTCAATTGTACGATCCTTTCGTAACCAGAGAACTCACCATTCGCGATTTGTTCATTCACAACACCGGTGTTGGAAATACGGATTTTTTATGGGCGTGGATGGACATTAGCAGTGAGGAAATTCTTAGTAGAATGCGCCTGGTAAAACCGTCTTATTCTTTTAGGAATGGGTTCATTTACCAAAATATCTTTTACCTGGCTGCCGGGGAAGTAATCGAAAAAATCAGCGGGCAATCCTGGGATCAATTTATAAAAGAAAATATTTTCTCACCGCTTGGAATGCGGGATGCCGTTCCGCTGTTGAAAAATATTCGAAATGAGAACAAAACAAAACCTCATATCATGATAGATAGCAAGATGACCATTATCGAAGATCTTAGCGCGGATGCCATTGGCCCGGCAGGCTCGGTATGGGCCTCCATTCATGATATATCAAAATGGACCATGTGCATGCTCGATAGCGGCAAATATCCGGGTGGGAGATTGGTAAAGCCAGAGACATGGGCGGAAATGACCAAAGTTCAAACCATTGTGCCGGCTAGCGAGTTTTATCCCACGGCAAAGCTTACCAAACCCAACTGGACATCCTATGGATTAGGATGGTTTCAACATGACTACAAAGGCAGGAAGCTTAATTTTCATACGGGTAGCCTTCCAGGCTCAATTGCTATTCATGGTCAATTGCCCGAAGAAAATATAGCCGTTTATGTTTTCGGGAATACCGATCATGTTGAAGTGCGTCATGCCATCATGTACAAAGCATTTGATCATTTTGCGCTGGGCGGCACCAGGGATTGGAGTACAGAATTCCTGAACCTTTATTCAGCCTTGGGTACGAACGCTGATAGTGCCCAAAAAGATTTTGAAGAAAACCGGGTGAAGGGCACCAAACCAAGCCTTACCATAGAAAAATATGCTGGAACTTATGAGGATGACCTTTATGGAAAAGTCGAAATTGTTCAACAAGTAAACGACCTTAACGTAAACATTAACAACACCTTGAAAGCCACCTTGAAGCATTGGAACTACGATACTTTTCGTGGACCGTTTGACAAAAGGTGGTTTGGGCACCTATCCGCAAATTTTCATTTAGATATCCGCGGGAATGTGGCGACCCTGGAGATGGATGGTGTTATGCTGAAAAAGGTGAAATAACCCATTTTATAGTCACCGAAATCCCCCACATGATGGAAGTGATTCCTGAACAATAATAATTAGTTTTGCATACTAGCGATTAGATGATGAAAAGACTCTCCATTCTTGTATTACTGGCATTTGTTATTGCCAGCTGCGAAACAGAAAATCCTTTTGCTCCGACTTCGGCAGAAGAGTACCTCAACGAAATGATTGATGTTATGGAGGCACATCATATAAACAGGGACAATATAGACTGGACTGCATTTCGAGCAGCGGTCTTGCAAAAGGCTATAGGCGCCACCGGTATAGTAGAAGCTGATGAAAGCATATTACTGGCTCTTCAACTACTTGATGATAAGAACAGCTTTGTACTCACGGCACGCAATACTACGATAGAGTTCAAGGTATCTTGCGAGGATGTAGTCCCTCCGGCAGTTACAACCTCTGATGAAATAGGATATGTTAAAATTCCAGCCGTCAGCACTTTTGGGGTCAATGCGGCTGTATTCGCAGAAAAAATGCATGGTGAGATAAGTGATCAAGACAAAGCAGACTTAAAAGGATGGATTGTTGACCTACGGGGAAATACCGGTGGCAATCTGTGGCCAATGATTGCAGGCATCGGACCGATATTGGGAGATGGCACTTTAGGTTTTTTTGTTAACGCCAGTGGAACTAAAACCCCATTTGGATTTAATGGAGGTTCATCCACCTTCAATGACGAATCTATAGTTACCGTAAGCTTTCCTTATACCCTGGTGAGTACATCAAGTAAAGTTGCCGTATTGATGGATCATTCTACCTCCAATGCCGGAGAAGGTGTTGTGGTAGCCTTCTCAGGAAAACCGAATACACGAAGCTTTGGAGCTCCTACGTGCGGAGTAGGCGGTGGAAGCCAACCATTTCAACTTTCCGATGGGTCTGTGCTTTTTTTATTCATTTCCTTTTTGATTGATCGCAATGAAAAAAAATTTCAGGGTATAATACAACCGGATGAGGTAGTCTCAGATCATGCTATGATTTATGATAAGGCCGTAGAATGGATTAATCAATAAGTGATGTTTCAATACCTGCTTAATTAAAAAATGAAGCTGAGGAAAGAGATGAACTGTATGATACCCTGGCCATTCACGGGTATTCAATTTATTATCTCCCTGATTTTCAGAAAAACTCCCATGAGTTGATCACACGAGCGCAGATGAAGGATCGAAAACACTTCGATATCCTTGCTATACCTGAAGGAAGATCGATTTGATTTACCCAATCTCTATAACCACATCATCGGTCATGGGATGACCAACGCAAGTAAGCACGTATCCTTCATCTCTTTCAGATTGAGAAAGACCTTCTTCCTCATCTAATTTTACCTGACCCGATAATGCTTTTCCCCTGCACGCAGTACACAATCCACTCTGACATGAGTAAGGCAGATCAATTCCCAGATCAAGAGCGGTCTCCAGAATTGTCTTGTTTGGTTCTACCTTGATTTTATATTCTTCTCCATCGTATTTTATGGTCACTTCCCTGGCCTTTACTTCACCAGCAACTACTTCAACTTCCTTCTTCTCAGCCTTATCGATAGTACCTTGCACAAAACTCTCCTTAAAAATCTTATCTTTTGTGATTCCTCTTGCCGCCAATAGCGTATCTACATTTTTCATCATACCTTCAGGCCCGCACATCAAGTAGGTGGTTTTTTCTATTCCCCAATCCGGAATTCGCTCTACCAGTTTGGTCAACATTTCATGGTTAAGCAATCCGGAATAACCTTGCCAATTCATTGGTGCATTATCAAGAATATGAATTACGTGCAATCGTCCTTCGTAGGTTGTTTGCAATTTCTCAAGCTGGTTCTTGAAAATAATACTATCAATATCCCGGTTGCAATAAATAAGTGAAACAATACTTTCCGGTTCCTGATCGATGATACTCTTAACGATCGACATCATGGGTGTAATTCCTGAGCCACCGGCAAACATGATAATATGTCGTTTTCGATCCTTATCGTACTCGGTGACAAACTGACCCATCGGTTCCATGACCTTCAGTTTATCACCTATGTTTACTTCGTCAGGCAGGTAATTAGATATCAGTCCTCCTTCCACCCGCTTAACAGTCACGGCCAAATTCGAATCTACAAAGGGAGATGAGCATAAGGAATAAGCCCGCCTGATCTCTTTACCATCAATCGAAATAATCAAGGTTAGAAATTGACCGGATCGGTAATTTATCACACCTCCTGGTGGATGTTCAAATACAATAGTGATTGCATCCTTAGTTTCCTGAATGATGTCTTTTATACTCAGTTCGTAATAATGCGAACTGCCAGAAGACTCAGCCTTCACTTCACTCTTTTTATCGCTTTTCTTAAATAATCCAAATGCCATTGTTCTGATTTCTTATCAACGTAAAGTTTACTACAAAAGTAGCCCAAAGAGGTCAATCACGCACCGTTACTAAAGATTAAACCAATAGGTAAGCTTTAGCACAAGTGCCCTATTCTTGCTTTTAAAGGTGTCCGAAAGATAATTCTCTGTATAAACAACAAAAAAATCTGAAGCTGGTTTAAACCGCCATTGAACCCGGGAGTTTAAATTGACGTTATTGTCCAGGTTGTTATATTGAGCAAACATCGTGAGGAAAATTTTGTCCGTAAAGGTAACATCCAATTTAGGCCCAACAAGCAATAGTTTTTCTTTCCCGTAGGTTTCAGCTAACTCAATGTCATTATAGTCAAACCTAACCGAAAAACTTCCATACGGCTGAAACCGGTAACTCAATTGCCCATTGACAATATTGTTCTTGCCATTATAAAAACTACCAATACTTCCGCCAATCAGGTAAGTGAAACGAAATCGCTGATCGGATGTATATTGAATGGTTCCCCTATTCCAGGTATAGGATTCCCCGATAAGAAAATTGGTAAACAACGCATTATTGATTGGATTAAAATCAATGGTTAACTTCTGAAACGTGTTGGTATAATTGAATTCTAAACGCGAGGTATTAAAAAAATTTATGCCATAACCGCCTGCGATTGACTTATCCCGGTTTAGAAACCCGGGAATATTAGTAAAATTGAGCTCCACAAAAGGACCCATGTTGGATATCTTGTTACTTTTAGGGAAAAGCCTCCCTTCTACCCTCATAAATCCCGAATAATAGCCCGGATAAACATTGAGTTTTGGCACAAAACCAACTTCGGCATTGTAGTTTTCACCTGACCCACTTTGGCCAAGCAAAAGATTAACATTCCTTGCAAAATAACCGATAAAGGTTCCGAATGAATAATTCTTGTCAGTTGATGAAGCATCAACGGATCGATGATAATAAAGATTACCTCTCCACTTATTATTCATGGTTCGTAAGTTATAATCCATACCAAATACACGGTTATACCTGTTTATTGTTTGTGAGGTTACTCCTCCGGTTGTCCTTTCAACGAGTAGGCTTTCATGGTAGAATTTAGTAGAGTCAAATTCTCTTATTCCAAACGATTCCTTATTAACGATAACAAATCCAATATTGGATCGTCCAATGTTTCTTTGAATAACACCTACTGAATAGTTTTGATCTGGCAATCCCAGCGTTTCTTGTTTGCTCGTTTGCATATTCATCAAACCTATTCTCCATTTGTTCCCAAGTTTTCCACTAAGGCGTGCTCCAAAAGCAATGGGTACACGCTGCAGGGTATTTGCCGAATCTCGGATCAGACCAATCCTGCGCGAAAAGAAGGGGCGGGTATCTGGAAATCCGGATTGATCAAACAAATCACTATTTTCAAGAAAGAATTGTCTTCGCTCAGGAAACCCAAATTCAAATTGCGTCAGGTTGATTACCTGCTGATCTACTTCTACCTGAGAAAAATCCGGATTAACCGTAACATCAAGATTGAGACTTGGCGTTACCGCCAACTTGGCATCAAAACCAACACCGGGTTCGTACGCTGTGGGCGTTCCGGCTTCGTTGTCCTTGCTTACCGCACCTGTAATATAAGGTATAACTGAGGCATTGAATCCAGGCGTGGGCGGGGGGTCATCCCAAATCAATTTGCCGGAATACGCAAACGAGCCGGGGATATATTGAAGGGGTGCTGCAATCCAACTGGAAATTTCGTTTCGTTTTGCGTCATTCCTCACCACATTAAAATTCCAGGTGTCATTGTTGTACCGTATGGACTTGAATGGCACGGCTACTTCTACCACCCAGCGATCTTCATATCGACCAGCCGCGGTGTACCACTTGTTGTCCCAAAACGAAGAATAGTCCTGAGGCTCATTTCCACCGGAAGACATCAAGCCTTCTCGCTGAACACCGTAAGGATTTACATTAAAATAAAACCCATTCGTGTGATCATTGTAGGTATCAAAATAAATTCCAAGGTTATCATTACTTCTGAAATCAAAATCCCGTCTCAGCGATTGAATAATCATAGCTGGATTTGTTTCAAAGCAAGTAAACCCGATATACAGGTTTTGGTCATCAAAGGTCATCCTCACCTCGGTGGGGTTGATCGGGGCTATGGAATCTACAGGACTATTCATAAAGAAATCCCTGGCAACAGATCCCGTTGTCCAATCCTCCTCGTTCAGATTTCCATCAAGTACAATGGGCCTTTTCGCTTTTTTTATATGAAACTCAATACCAGGAAGATTTTGTGCTGCCGGTCTTATTAACCCAACAGAAAGTACAACACCAACTAGAATTAAACAGCCCCGCATATAAGGGTGCAAAGAAATAAAAGCTATACCTTATTTCCATGACCGTTGGAATAAAGAACAATACATCGAAAATTCGTAATTTCGCCATTTACAAGTCCGGTATGTCTTTAGATTCAATAATGGCCATTTCTCCGGTTGACGGAAGGTACTCCAATACCACTAAACCGCTGACTGCGTATTTTTCGGAATATGGCCTGATGAGGTACCGTGTATTTGCAGAGATCGAATATTTCATTGCCTTGTGCGAAACTCTACCAGAACTGAAATCCTTTCCGCAGATTCAATTTGAAAAGCTTAGGAAAATTTACTCCGGCTTTTCGGAAGAGCAAGCCGTGGCGATAAAAAAAATTGAAAAAACTACCAACCACGATGTAAAGGCTGTGGAGTATTTTATCAAACTGGAATTCGACAAACTTGGCCTTGCTGACTTTAAAGAGTTTGTTCATTTTGGGCTCACTTCTCAAGATATTAACAATACCGCAACACCGCTTCTGCTTAAGGATTTTCTGGATAAAGATTTTTTACCAAAATTGAATCACATCGTTGAGGCATTAAAAAAGCAGGCAACTGCCTGGAGTGACATACCCATGCTGGCAAGAACTCACGGCCAACCAGCCTCTCCCACAAGACTCGGAAAGGAAATGGAAGTCTTCACGGTACGTCTCAGAAATCAATTAACCTTATTGAGCCAAATACCACATAGCGCCAAGTTTGGTGGAGCCACCGGCAACTTCAATGCACACCACGTGGCGTATCCAAATATTGATTGGGTGGCCTTCGGAAATAATTTTGTTTCCCAATACCTGGGCTTAACAAGGAGTCATCCGACTACCCAAATTGAACATTATGATAATTTGGCAGCCCAGTTCGACAACCTCAAAAGAATTAACACAATACTGGTTGATTATTGCAGGGATATTTGGCAATACATAGCCATGAATTATTTCAAACAAAAAATCACAGAGGGTGAAGTGGGGTCTTCAGCTATGCCACACAAGGTAAATCCCATCGACTTTGAAAATGCTGAAGGAAATCTGGGGCTGGCCAATGCGATTTTTGAACATTTATCTGCAAAGCTTCCCATTTCAAGATTGCAACGAGACCTCACGGACTCAACTGTACTAAGGAACATCGGAGTTCCTTTAGCTCATACTTTTATTGCACTAAATTCATTGGAAAGAGGAATTGACAAACTGGAATTGAATAGAGCGGCTATTGACGCTGACCTCGAGGATAATTGGGCTGTAGTCGCAGAAGCTATCCAAACGATCTTACGTCAGGAGGGATATCCTAATCCATATGAAGCCTTGAAAGCGCTTACCCGAAAAAACGAAAAAATCACAAAACAAAGTATCCACCGTTTTATTGATTCCCTCGATGTAAAAGAAGGAGTCAGGAAAAGACTAAAGGATATTTCTCCATTCAATTACACGGGCGTATAATTTATATTCTTTTTTTCACAGTTGCCTTGAAAAAAATTATTTCTTTACTCATTCGGTTTGTTCCTAGAAAATACCTTCAGCGGGTTAGTGGGCTCGGTCTGAAAATGCTTGGCCTTGTGTATGCTGGCAATAAAGTTGAATGTCCTATTTGTCATCATCGTTACAGGATTTTTCTTCCTTATGGCCGGATCAACCCCAGGCCAAATGCATTGTGTCCGTCATGCCAGTCATTAGAGCGGCATCGGTTGATTTGGTTATACTTACAAAAGGAGACCAATTTTTTTCAACGGCAGCTTGATGTACTGCACATTGCTCCGGAATCTTGTTTTTTAAAACGCTTTGAACAATATCATGGCGACAAGTACATCACCGCAGATATTGAATCGCCACTTGCCAAAGTGAAAATGGATATCCACCAAATTCCTTTTGCCGAAAATACTTTTGATGTGGTGTTATGCAATCATGTATTGGAGCATGTAAAAAATGATATTGATGCCCTGCGGGAGATTTTTCGTGTACTCAGGCCGGGAGGATTTGCCATCTTACAAGTACCTTTCTTCTGTCCCATTCCTGACGAAACAATTGAAGATATTTCTATCACAGATCCGAGGGAGCGTGAAAAATTATTTGGCCAGGCTGATCATGTCAGAAAATTCGGAACGGATTATATAAAAAGAATTGAGCAGGCCGGATTAAAAGGTGAGGCCAATGAATTTGCTTTTACCCTTTCCGATGCGGAAGGATGGCGATACGGGATCAACACGCGTGAAATCTTATATCTCGGCAGGAAACCATAAAAAAAGAGGCCCAACGAGGCCTCTTCAAAGGAATCATTTTTATTGGTTAGCCTAAATTATCCAACACTTCCATTACTTCTCTCACATGCTTGCGGCTGGTTTCCAACATTGTTTTTTCTTCCGTATTCAGTTCCAACTCGATCACACGCTCAACACCACTTTTACCTAAAACCACGGGAACGCCTAAATAACAATCATGAATTCCATATTCACCATCTAACTGAATACAAACAGGTAATATCCGCTTTTGATCCCTTACGATGGACTCTACCATTTGCGCTGCTGCAGATCCCGGTGCGTACCAGGCTGATGTTCCCATTAGTTTTACCAGTTCTCCGCCACCTACTTTTGTTCTTTCAATTATTGCATTGAGTTTGTCGGGTGCAATAAGCTCGGTAACCGGTATGCCGGAAACAGTTGTATATCTTGGAAGGGGCACCATCGTATCTCCATGACCTCCCAACAGCATCGATTGAATATCTTTTGGAGAAACATTTAATGCCTCAGCTAAAAATGCCCTGTACCTGGCTGTGTCCAGAATCCCAGCCATTCCCATTACCCTTGTTCTGGGTAATTTAGAGGTAAGGTGAGCCTGATAAGTCATTACGTCCAATGGATTGGACACAACAATGATTATGGCATCCGGTGAATGCTTGATCACATTTTCCGTTACAGTTCTCACAATGCCCGCGTTGGTACCAATTAAGTCATCCCGGCTCATTCCCGGCTTGCGGGGCAAACCTGATGTGATCACCACTACTTCCGAGCCTGACGATTTTGAATAATCATTAGTAGAACCAACCGTGTGACTATCGTATAAATCGATAGGCGCTTTTTGCCAAATATCCAGTGCCTTTCCTTCCGCCAGCCCTTCTTTTATATCTAACAAAACAATCTCGTTGGCAATTTCCCGGTAAGCCAGCACATCGGCACACGTGGCGCCTACATTTCCGGCACCCACAACAGTGATTTTCATAGGCTGTATTTTTGAATAGTAGTTTAAGCTAAAAGGTCGGCAATTTATTAATCAGGCAGCCAAAGTAAAAGGATATTCAATCAAAATGTGGGGTTATCGCAAATTTAATGATTTGTTCTGTACGATCTGTGACTTTATACCGGTTGTCTATTCTGTGTCCCGGAATCCATATTACATTTCCATCGCTCTCCATTACCGTTACGTTATCTTTGTCCGCCCGCGATACTTTATTATCGACCAAAAAATCACTTACCTTTTTGCGGTGGTCCATACCCAGCGGAACGAAATAATCACCGTCTCTCCACTTTCTCCAGGTTATCGGAAATTTTATTCCTGATGCATCAAGCTGAGCTACCCAAGGATCGCGTAACAGTTCACTGCTGGATTGATACCCGATGTTCAAATTCAAATTCATTAAACTTGCCATACTGTCTTCCTGTTCTATTTTTATATGTTCAATCTGATCCGTCCAAGGCGAGATAATCCAACAGTGCCGATCAATGATCAGTCTGTACTTGATTGTAACAAATTGTTTTCCGGGGGTACCTGCTGAAGCAGCAACCGCCTCGACACATTGCTGGTAGTTAAAGCCATATTCTTTGATCAATTCCCACATCAATACCTGCGGGAAGTCGGTAACCTTTAAAATGGTTTTTTCGATTTTTACCTGTCCATCGGAATGAATTACAAATTCCTTTTTTAGTTGGTGGAGTCCCCTCTCAAAAATTTCTACCGCCCCAAGAATTCTTTCATTTGTTTTTAAAAAGCGTTCCTCCAAAGCGGGATTTAATTTTTTTAATTGGGGAATAATATTCAGCCTGATAAAATTCCGATGGTACGCATCCGATGAATTGGACCTATCTTCCCTCCATGTCAGTTTTCTCTCCCGAGCATGAGAAATTAATTCTTCCGATTTGAATATCAGCAGCGGGCGAATGATACGATTTACCTTTTGAGGAATACCTTTTAGACCCTTTATACCGGTTCCTCTCACCAGATTTAGCAATGTTGTCTCCAGGTTATCGTTGAGGTGATGTGCCGTTGCCAGCAAGTTGTAGTCGTATTTCTGGGCAAGTTCTTCAAACCATTTATACCTGAGCTTTCGGGCGGCAACCTGAACGGATAAGCCATTTTCTGCGGCATAGTTATTGGTGTCAAAACGGATAGCGTAAAAAGGAATTTTCAAATGATTGCTGACTGCCTGCACAAAATTCTCATCTTGGTCCGATTCATCCTCCCGCAATTGGAAATTGCAATGAGCCACACCAATGTTGAATCCCGCGGTATAAAACAAATCCAGCATAACCATCGAATCTACACCTCCGCTCACAGCAAGCAATATCCGATCCTCTTTCGAGCAAAGTTTATGATCTGTGAGAATCTGCTGAAATCGATGCAACATCCGGTAAAGATAACTTTTCTCTATTTTTGCAAGTTGATATTCTTATGAGGCTTCCTATACTGACTGGTTTATTGGCCCTTTTATTAGTTTCCTCTGCGGCTGTTGGTCAGCAGCGGGTGAAGCTCAAAAAAGCGGATAATCTGTACGGAAGCGTGAAAGATGGTCAGCGCTACGACCGGTTGGTCGGAAATGTAGTTTTTATACAAAATAAAACCACCATTTATTGCGATTCAGCCCACTTTTTTAAGTCGGAGAACCGGGTAGAAGCATACGGAAGAGTTCATATCGTTGAAGGTGACTCAATAGACGTAACCTCTTATGGCCTTTCCTATGATGGTAATGATCGCATTGCCCACCTGAGAAAGAACGTGATTTTTACTAAACTCGGTTTGGCCACGCTGTATACCGACTTTCTGGATTACGATAGGAATAAAAATGAAGCCCGGTACTTCAACGGCGGTAAATTAGTAGACTCCACCAATGTGCTTACCAGCACCAAAGGTTATTATGACATCGCAACAAATCTTGCATCCTTCAAAAAGGACGTGGTGGGCGTAAATGAAGAATACACCATGACCTCCGATACCCTTCAATACAATTCAAAATCAAAGGTAATTTTCTTTAGGGATCACACCGTCATTACAGACAAAGAAGGCGGCACAGCGGTTTATGAAAGTGGATTTTACGATACCGGCGAAAAACTATCATCACTAAATCTAGGCGAAATTGAAACGCAATCCTACCGGCTAAATGGAGATAAGTATTTTCTGAATGACCTAAGGAAATTTTATAAAACCAAAGGAAACGTGGTGATGACTTCGAAAGAAGAGAATATGATTATTTATGGAGATGATGGGGATTATGACCGACAGAATGGAATCACCAAAATATACGGTAATGCCTACCTGGCTAAAATAACAGATCAGGAGGATACCTTGTTTTTATCCGCTGATACACTCGTTTCAGTAGAAAATCCGGATCCGGCAAAAAAGTTGTTGCTGGCCTATAATAACGTTAAGATATTCAAAGCTGACTTGCAGGGAATAGCCGACTCGCTGGTCTACATTTCTTTCGATTCTACCTTGTATTTTTTTAAAGATCCGGTATTGTGGACAGAAGAAAATCAAATGACCGCAGACTCGATCCGCATGCTGATAACCAACAAAACCATAGATAGAATTTTTTTAACAAACAATTCCTTTGTCGTTTCACAAGACTCCCTCGCGCATTACAATCAGATAAAAGGAAGAAAGATGACAGCTTTTTTTGATGGAAAAGCGATCCATCATGTCGATGTGGAGGGCAATGGAGAAAGTATGTATTTTGCACTTCAGGAAGTGGAAAACCAGATTAAAACAGAAAAAGACACTGTGCAGAGCAAGGCATTTATGATGGGTATGAATAAAATACAATGCAGCAATATGAAAATCAATTTCCTAAGCGGAAAAGTCAATGATATCAGTTTTTACATTATGCCGGATGCCTCATTTATACCTCCTCATGAGCTGAAAACTGCCGATAAGACCCTTAAGGGGTTTACCTGGCGTAAAAAGGAAAAACCTGAGAAAGAAGACGTTGTCAAGTCAAAAAACCAACCCTAACGAGCAATTTGGGTGATAAATTGTCTCCATCAGTCACTTTTTTTCGAATTAGTTAGGACAAAAACAGGCTTTCAAGTATATTTTCACTTGAATTAGTGTGCCTATATGAGTTTGAGGTTGATTATAGTAATTGTGCTGTTGTGTAGCTTGGGAGTCTCCGCTCAAGTACCTGAACTCGTCAATAAAAACGAGACTTCCTTCCAGGCCACCTTAAGCGAAATCGTAAATATCCCTCTAAAAATTAAGAATAATACCGATAAGGCACAGTTTTACATTATCAGGAAGGTTAGCGGAGATCTAGGAGGTACACAAAGGGGTTACTTTTGCCTCGATGACAACTGCCTGGAATCGGATATGAATGAATTCTCAAAAAAAATAGAACCTGGCCAAACCATAACTGGGTTGTACTATAAGTTGGAAACCGGCTTAGTTTCAGGCCAGAACAACTTGAAATTTGAGATTTTTAAGCGCGGACAATTTGCTGAAGCGATGGAACACACCGTTACAGTTACTGTAGAAGAAAGGAACGAGCGTTCCCTGGTATTCCAATCAAAAGACATAACCATTCACGATGTTTACCCCAATCCCGTTTCGAATCACGCCTTTATTGAATATCGAATTATCAATGAATCGGTAAAAGCTAATGTGGTGATTCACAATATATTAGGAATGGCAATGGGAGACTATGAGCTTCCTTTATTTGAAACAAGGATTAAAATCTATACAGAAGGTCTGGCTCCAGGAATCTATTTCTATACCCTTTACCTTGATAATGACGGTGTTTTGACTCGTAAATTAATTGTCAGGAAGTAAGGCAATTTCGCTTAAGAATTGAAGTTTAATAGGAATTGCAACCAAATTGTGATTTCCTGGCAGTGTAGTATATTTGCAGGCTTATGTGGGTTCGAAAACTGTTTTTTCCATGCATTCTGGCTGTTTTGGCCATTTTTACCGGTTCCTGTAGCAAATTCAGGAAAATAGAAAAAAGTGAAGACTGGAGGGTGAAGTATGAAGCCGCACAAAACTATTACGAGGATAAAGACTATTATCGAGCAGCTTCCCTCTTTGAGCAAATCCAACCCATTGTTCGTGGTTTGCCCGAAGGCGAAAAAGTAGAGTTCTTACTCGCTTATTGTCTGTATAATGAAAGAACCTACCTACTCGCCTCTTCTCAGTTTAGGTCTTTCTACGAAACGTATGGCCGCAGTCTACAAGCTGAAGAAGCGAATTTTATGTATGCCTACTCTCTCTATGCAGCCTCACCGGATTATAACCTTGATCAGCAAAGCGGCATCGAAGCCATGGCAGCCATGCAAAATTTTATCAACCAATACCCTGCCAGCGAATTCACTCAACAAGCCTCGGAGGTGATCGTTGAAAGTCAAAAAAAACTGGAACGAAAAAACTATGAAAACGCGAAACTATATCTCAAGCTTAGAAATTATAAAGCAGCTATTGTAGCATTTGATTCCTTCAAACAAAACTTTCCTGATTCGCAATACCTTGAAGAAATGGCCTTTCTAAAAGTTGAAGCTCAATATCGACTGGCTATTCTGAGTTTGACCAAATTGCAGGAAGATCGTTTTAGTACCGTCATTGAATACTACAAAGAACTGGTAGACGGCTACCCGAACAGCAACTATTTAAAAGAAGCGGAGAAACTCTATTCCGAAAGTTTAACCAGAGTCAACAAATTAAAAACTGATAATTCATAAAAACCATGGCAATACAACCATCTATTACAACGCGTGATCTTAACAAAATCATTGCACCAACAGGTAATCTTTACGAATCCGTAGTGGTGATTTCAAAACGTGCTCGTCAGATTGCGGTTAACATCAAAGAAGAACTCAATGCGAAACTGGCGGAATTTGCCACAACCGTGGACAACCTGGAGGAAGTATTTGAAAATCGTGAACAAATTGAAATATCTAAGTTCTATGAGCGGATGCCTAAACCAACAACTACTGCCACGGAAGAATTTCTTGAAGGCAAGTTGACATTCCGCATGCGCTCTGAGACGGAAGAGATTTCAGAATAAAATTTCAACTTGAAAGGAAGGAAGATAATCCTCGGCATTACAGGGAGCATTGCGGCCTATAAAGCTGCAGTTCTTACCCGATTGCTGGTAAAGGAAGGAGCCGATGTAAGAGTGCTCATGACCGGGTCGGCTCATGATTTTATCACCCCGTTGACCTTGTCAACACTTTCCAGGAATCCAGTCTACTCCCGTTTTGTAAAAAACGATGCGGGGGAATGGAATAATCATGTTGAACTTGGCTTATGGGCCGATGCATTTGTTATAGCTCCGGCAAGCGCCAATACAATTGCAAAAATGGCGCATGGTGAATGTAATAACCTGCTATTGGCTGTCTACCTCTCAGCTCGTTGTCCTGTCTTTCTGGCACCAGCTATGGATCTCGACATGCTCCAACACCCTGCTACAAAAGAAAACCTTTCAAAAGTACTGGCTTACGGCAATCATATAATTGAACCCGGCTATGGAGAGCTCGCCAGCGGCCTGGTGGGTACAGGCCGCATGGCTGAACCCGAGGAAATTGTAACTCACCTCAAACGTTTTTTTAGCGAAAAAAAAAAGCTTAGTGGCAAGAAAGCCCTTGTAACCGCAGGACCAACACACGAAGCGCTTGATCCCGTTCGATTCATTGGCAATAATTCAAGTGGCAAAATGGGTTATGCTATTGCCAACGCATTAGCTAATCGGGGAGCAAATGTGACACTCGTAAGCGGGCCCACACACATTACCCTTGAGCATCCGTTGATTAAAATCATGAAGGTAACTTCCGCCAATGAGATGTTCGAAGCATGCAAAAGTGCATTTCCCAAAACCGACATCACGGTACTTTCTGCTGCTGTTGCTGATTACAAACCTTCTGAAAAAGCAAGCCAGAAGATCAAGAAAACAGATGATAAGCTCTCCGTCCAACTGATAAAGAACCCGGATATCGCAGCCGAACTAGGTAAACAAAAAAAGGATGATCAGTTTATGGTTGGATTTGCATTGGAAACAGAAAACGAAGAAACGAATGCCAAAAAAAAAATCGTTTCAAAAAATTTCGATCTGATTGTTTTGAATTCACTAAACGATGAAGGCGCTGGATTTGGGCTCGATACCAATAAAATCAGTATAATCAATCGCGAAGGTGACGTTAGAAAATTTTCTCTGAAGAATAAGAAAGAAATAGCCGAAGATATCGTTAATGCCATAGCTGCACACTATGCATAGGCTTCTCACCCTATTTCTATTTATTTCATCGGCATCCATGTATGCGCAGGAACTGAATTTTAAAGTAATTGTTAACGCTGATCAAATTCAAACAACTGACCGAGCCGTTTTCAGCGATATGGAAAGGGCATTTGCTAATTTTCTTAATTCAAGGAAATGGACCAATGACTCATTTAAAAACTATGAAAAAATTAATGCCACCCTCTTTTTAAATATTACCAAGATGCCAACCATTGGCAATTTCACAGCCAATGCACAGATTACCTCAGCCCGTCCGATATACAATACCAACTATGAATCCGTGCTGTTGAACTTTGCCGATCGTGAATGGGAATTTGAATACATCGAGTCGTTTCCCCTTGAGTACAATGATAATACGTACATCAGCAATCTTACATCAATGCTTGCATTCTATGCTTACATTATTTTAGGGATGGATTATGACTCGTTCAGTGAGTTAGGGGGCACTCCGAATTTTCAAAAGGCGCTGATGGTGGTAAATAATGCTCAAACTTCAAATCGCCCCGGGTGGCAGGCGCTAGGCAGCATTAGAAACCGATATGCCCTTATCGAAAACCTCAACAACCCGCAAATGGTTGAATTGAGGAAAAACACCTATCGCTATCACCGACAAGCTTTGGATGTCTTTGACACAGCCCCTGACCAAAGCCGTCAAATTGTACTGGAAACACTAAAAAATGTAAAAACAGTTTGGGGCATCTATCCAAACTCCATACTCGTGATCTCCTTTTTTGATACCAAAGCCAATGAATTGGTGAATATTTTTTCCGATGGCAACCTTCAGGTAAGAAGAGAAGCCTATGACCTCCTCATTTCGTTGGACGCCAAAAGGAACATTTACCAAAAAATCATTTCCAACTGAAGCCAAATACGGTGTCAATTATTTTGTGGTCAGCGTTCTGACTTTTTCTTCGTTAAATAATTTAATATTGCATTACCTCGAAAGCAAAGGTATCCTTTCAACATGTTAAGGCACTTGACCATAAAAAACTACGCCCTGATTGATCATCTGGAGATGGAACTTTCCGGTCAGTTGAATGTGATTACAGGCGAAACCGGTGCAGGAAAGTCCATCATGCTTGGCGCCATGAGCCTGTTACTTGGCAATCGAGCTGATACCAAAGTGCTTTGGAATGAAAATGAAAAGTGTATAACGGAAGGTATTTTCGAGATTCGTGACTACAACTTACAATCTTTATTCGAAGAGGATAATCTGGATTATGATCCTCAAACTGTTTTAAGACGAGAGATCAATCCCGGCGGGAAAAGCCGTGCCTTTATTAACGACACACCGGTAACACTGGACATCATGAGAAAAATTGGTTCCCGGCTTATGGATGTCCACTCGCAGCATGAAACACTTGATCTGGGAAATCGATTATTTCAACTGCACGTAGTTGACATGTATGCGGCGAATAACGAGCAAAGGGAAAATTACAAAGTTGCATGGAACGATTTTGTGCAGGCTAAATCCGATTTTGACCAACTTGAAAAAGAAGCGACTGAACTCCGTCAGGAATCTGATTTTATAAAATTTCAATTGGACGAATTGACAAAAGCCAATTTGGAAGAGGGCGAACAGCAGAAGCTTGAGTCTTCATTAAAAATTATGGAGCATGCGGAAGATATTAAAACAAAGTTTAATTCTCTTCTACAACTCTTTGACCGAGCAGAAGTTTCAGCGGTTTCTATTTTAGATGAGGCAAAATCTATTTTCAATTCCGTTAGCTCCTACTCAGCATCGTATCAAAAACTTTCAGACAGACTGGAAAGTATTCGGATAGAATTACTGGACATTATCGCAGAATCAGAACAAGAAGAAGAAAAAATTGAATTCGATCCTGCAAAAATTGAGGATACAAAAGAAAGACTAAGTCTGATTTATCAGTTGATGCAAAAGCATAGGCTAAGCACAACAACCGACCTTATTCAATTGCAAAACAACCTACAGCAAAAAGCTAACAAGACAGAACACCTGGACGAAGCGCTTGCCAACCAAAAATTAAAACTAGAAAAAAAGGTTAAAGACCTTGAAGCAAGGGCAGAAGAGCTAAGCCTTTCCAGAACATCAATTTTCAAAAATGTAAGTAACGAGTTAGTGCTGCTTTTGAATCAACTAGGCATTCCCGAAGCCAAACTACAAATTGAACATCATATAGGTGCCCCGGGAATACATGGAAAAGACACTATTGAATTTCTATTCAGCGCCAACAAAGGCATTGCGGTGAGACCATTGGCACAAGTAGCTTCGGGTGGGGAATTCTCCAGGGTAATGTTTTGTATCAAGTATATTCTGGCAGCAAAAACTTCATTGCCAACGCTTATCCTTGATGAAATTGACACCGGGGTTTCCGGGGAAATAGCCATCCAACTAGGCAAAATGATGAAATTGATGGCGAAAAAACATCAATTACTAACCATCAGCCATTTACCTCAAATTGCCGCAAAGGCCGACTTCCATTTTTATGCATTTAAGATCTCAAAGTCAAAAAAAACAATCAGCCAAATAAAGTTGCTCACCCAAGAGGAACGGGTTAATGAAATCGCTAAAATGATTGGTGGCGACAAACCATCCTTTCAGGCAAAAGAGAGCGCCAAAGAACTGATCATGAGCTAATCGGACAGTCCAGGTCCCTGCTTGAATATTAATAGATAAATTTTTATTTTGTATCAGTTTGCCAAGAGGCGATTTGCACTTTGACGAAATAGTACATTAAGATCACTTATCGACACATGAACATTTTTGTTGCCAGACTGAATTTTAAAACCGGAAATGAGGAATTGGAAAAGACTTTTTCACAATTCGGTGAAGTTACCTCCGCAAAAATAATTACTGACAGGGATACAGGCCGATCCAAAGGTTATGGATTTGTTGAAATGCCAAATGAGGCAGAAGGCAATCAGGCCATCGCAGCGTTAAATGAAACAGAGTTGGACGGTCGCACGATTGTGGTAAAACCTGCCAATCCCAAAACTTCCTAAAAGGCTAAAATGCAACCTGTTTTGTATGTGAAGACTTCATCTGACTTTACACCAAATGAATTTGCAATCCTCCGGAAGACCCTTACCTTGTCATTTTAGTCTTAACAGATACCCTACTTGTCAAAGTCGCTATCCAACAGCAAAACCATCGGACTCATTCTGGGCCCAATCCTTTTCCTCGTAGCTTACGCATTGCTTTCGCAAACATCCCTTTCATTCAAAGGAGTGGTGGTGCTGGGGTTGGCCGCATGGATGGTAACCTGGTGGGTTACTGAGGCCGCTCCTATTCCAGTTACGGCTTTGTTGCCGATGATCATGTTTCCACTCTTCACCGTATCAACTGCACGTGAAGCTGCCGCACCCTATGGCGACTCGATTATCTTCCTCTTTATGGGTGGGTTCATGATTGCGCTGGCCCTTGAAAAACATAATCTGCATCAACGTATCGCCCTTAATTTAATCCGAATGACCGGCACCAGTGGAAATGGTATTATCCTGGGATTTATGATTTCTACCGCGGTTATAAGCATGTGGATAAGCAATACAGCCACCGCGGTAATGATGCTACCCATTGCCACTTCGGTCACCTCCTTACTTAGCAAAGAAATCAGTGAAGTAGATAAACCAAAATTTGACCGGTTTGCTACAGGGCTAATGCTTAGCATTGCCTACGCTGCCAGCATCGGAGGTATTGCCACTATCATTGGTACACCACCCAATGTAGTTACTGTTGGGTTTATCAAACGATTTTATGATCAGGATGTAAGTTTTGCCACATGGATGATAATTGGCGTACCCTTGATGATCACCATTCTTGCCTCTTGTTATTTTATCATCACCAAAATTCTCTATCCCAACAAGCTGCAATCCATTGAAGGTTCTTCAGAACTGATTTCTTCCAAGATTCGTGAATTGGGTCTCATTTCAAAAGAAGAAAAGAGGGTGTTGGTAATCTTTTCAATCACTTGTTTTCTATGGATTTTCAGACAAAATATCAATGCCCTAATTGGTATTAATCTGTTGGACGATACGACCATTGCCATGACGGGAGGTATACTCATGTTTATTACCCCGATCGAATTAAGAAGTTCAAAATTTATTCTGGAGTGGCCGGATATGAAAAACCTTCCCTGGGGAATACTCTTGCTTTTCGGAGGAGGGCTTTCCCTGGCACAAGGAATGGAGGATGCCGGCCTCGTTCAACTGGTTGGCGATCAGATTGCAAAACAGGGAAATTTATCCACCCCGGTGTTGGTTTTTTCGTTAACGGGTTTGTCCATGTTTCTGACTGAGTTGATGAGCAATGTTGCCTTAACTACCATTTTTATACCAGTTGTTCTTGGTATCGCAGACGGACTTCAGATCAACCCGATTATTCTGGCTATGCCCGTTGCATTTGCTGCCAGTTGCGCCTTTATGATGCCCATTTCTACACCTCCTAACGCAATTCTTTTTGCCAGCGGCAACATCACAGTAAAGCAGATGATGAGAGCCGGCATTCTCTTGAATTTGTTCTCACTCATCCTTATTACCCTTGCTACACTTACGATAGGAATGTTTCTCTATTCCTGATTGTGTTTTTAGTTCTTTATTAAGGGACGATTATTTATTTGCCTTCTTCTCTTCTATGATATAAGCCAATCCTAACCCAAGACCCCCAAAAATAAAGAGCATTGAAAAGTATGCAATTTCTTCCATGTAGAAGGCTGTATCCAGCCAATATCCCATAAGCAAGCCTACCCCGCCCCCGATCAGCAAAAGCGATGCCCGCAATGCCCCGGATGTTGATCTTTCCATCTTAAAAAGAGTAGGATCTAACCCCTTCTCAATGATGGCCATCCGCTCCAAGTTTTGAAATTTCCGGAGGTATACAACCATGATAAATGCACCGATCAAACCAACAATGGGAA
Organism: uncultured Ohtaekwangia sp.; assembly: GCA_964436055.1. Classification (GTDB taxonomy): domain Bacteria; phylum Bacteroidota; class Bacteroidia; order Cytophagales; family Cyclobacteriaceae; genus ELB16-189. Next base: position 37,492 of record CAYTBO010000009.1, on the reverse strand, counting down.
TTAAAGTGCCAATTACTGCTACGTTCATAATATCTTATTGTTTTGGCCTTTTGACGCAACTGTCTTTGTGGAGGTTACAATAGTCTGATAAAATTTTAACGCCTCATAAAGCAATATTTTATGTAACTTATCCAATCAACATTGCGTCCAAGGCTCGTGATCACAGCGCAGGTAGAAAATAGTTTGATCGACCAAATTTTGGCCGGAGATGAGCAGCTATATGCTGAGTTGGTTGACCATTATAAAAGCTATGCATTCACCATTGCTTTTAAGGTTACTGGTAATAAAGCTGATGCTGAAGAGGTTGCTCAGGATGCCTTTATAAAAGCATACCAATACCTGAAGGGTTTTAGGCGAGGCGCCAGGTTTTCTACGTGGCTATATAGGATCGTATTCAATACGGCTGTAAGTCATAAACGAAAAAACAAGCAGGTGTTTGCTTCCATTGACAAATCCTTCCATGAGGCTGCAGAGGAAGAAAAACCACTGGAAAAACTCGATATGCAAGTATTTATTGATCAGGCCTTGAACAGGTTAAACGAAGCTGACAGGCTATCAATTCAACTTTTTTATCTAAAGGAATTTTCACTGGAAGAGGTAGCTGACATGATGGGGCAGAAATCAAATACTACCAAGGTGAGAATTCATCGCGCACGGCAACGACTTGCTGATGAATTGAAGGTCATTTTACAAAAAGAAGCATTAACTTTATAATCGATTAGCGTTATGCAAAAGATTTCGCAGGAAACAGACATACTACTTCAGGACTACCTGGAAGGTAAATTATCTGAGGAAAAAAGGAGGAAAATCGAATTTGGGCTTGAAAAGTCTGAAGAATTGAGAAATAGACTTGAGATTCTAAAACTGCTCCAGCAATCAATGAGTCACTCATCTTTGATGCAGCCTTCAGCTAATTTTACGCAGCGGGTAATGAGCAATCTTCATACGATGTCATCAGCTCAATCGCTCAGTCCCAAGAATGGATTAATACTATTGGGTGGAATACTGATAGCAATCGGTATAGCCATTTCCATGTTAAACACGGGCCTCTTCAATTCGATGAACGGTATGCTCTCGTTTGAAAATTTTCAACTACCCCAGGGGCTTGCCCTCCCGCAAGTGCCCTCCATTCCTATCAATGGAAAAATTATCCTGAATGTGATTATTGCATTGAATATCGGATTAGCATTCTTGTTGCTAGATAGAACCATACTCAAGCCCCTATTCAACAGAAGGTCCGGGATACAATTTTGAATTAGCGGTCCTTCAGCCGATACATAAACTTAAGGCCGGACCAGATTTCATCCACGGCACAGACTTTTACATCTACTAATCCGTTAGCCAAATCAAAACTGCGAATGATGTTTTCGTTTAAGTCCGTCTCAACCTTGGAGGATTTCTTTGGCCATGATACCCAGAGGATGCCGTTCTTTCTTATCATTTCTTTCAGCTTTATAAATTCCTTTTCAAATACTTTCTTTTCGGCAGCAAATAAATGGGCAAAATCTACACTCTCTTTTTTTGAGGCGGCACTTACTTTTATGCAATCTGGCAATGGGCTGATCCATTCCCAAAAGGCTTCCGGTTCATGCTTTATCAGGATCGTAAAGCCCGGTTTTATTCCCAACTTTTTTAAAAGAGGCCTGTCAGAATAGCCAGTCATGGGGTTAAAATGATACGGGCTTCCCCCAACTAAGTCAAGGGAAGCCCGCACTACTCTTAAAAGTAATTAATTGTTTCCGAGCTTGTCCATCTCCTTGTCAAAAGTTTCCTTAAACTTTTCATAATCGTAATCGATTTTAAGGCGATCATCTTTAGAGAGACGCTCATTGTATTTAGATACCAGGTCCTCAGCGGAAAGTTCGATAGCTACATAGGTCTTATAAGTACCCTCTTCGGTCTTCACCAGTTTTTCACAAAGTGTCCTTACACCGGATAGTGTCTGGTCTACTACTTCACGATTGAGGCTTTCAAAACGCTCCTCCACTTCCTCACGGTTGTTCATTTCTCTGGAGTTCACATAATTGTCAGTCACTGTCTTTACCGTAGTTTGTATGCTTTGGGCCAGTTCGTTTCTGGCGTTGGTCAACGCTTTTCTCTTAGAGGTTACCTGATCCTGGCTTTCACCGATGGAGTTGGCCCTGAAATGTTTATTAGTTGTGAAAAAGTCCGGCCCTGAACAAGGAACAATTATTTCCTGTTCTCCCTGTGGAAGTTTTTCTTTCCCTTTACAGCCCGCGATTAGTATCGCTGCCACCGTAACCAGGATAAATGATAAGTTGATTAGTTTTTTCATATCGATTTCTTATTTTGGTTATGCAATTTAGTAAATGCAATTTTAAGGCCAATCCAATTTTCAGCGTTTTTTAGCCTTTTTACTGCAAAATAGCGTTTAATAGTTCAGGTAACTTCTCCTTTTCCAATAGCTCCAACGACTTATTATAAGCCTCCTGGCTGGACCGTTCAAAGTCCAGGCTATACCCCTTGATCCTATCCAGGGTGGTGGCGTAAATTTCCTTATTCGTTTCGAGCGTAACTACCCGGATTACGGCCGTAACATAGGTAATATAAATACTCCCCGACACGGCCCCCTTTTCTGAGTTGGCGTTGACATCCAGCCAAAGTTCAGCCTTGCTCCGGTTATCGGTAAATTCAAAGCCAGAATTGGTTAGAAAATTTTTTACCCGGTTAGTAATCTGTTCATTGGATTTATCCATCCCCAGGGTTTTTTCCATAGAGGTAATGTAAACAATAGGGCGCTGTACTTTTAGCAAAATATTTACCTTAGGTACAACCATTCGGTCAGCAACCAGGGCATAAATTGGAGACGCATTTTGACCTGCAAAACTCAGCATATTTATTTTTACCGCCACCGTCTGTTCAATGTCCTTTGAACTGATCTTAGTTAATAAGATTTTGCTTTGTCCAGTCCCATCGGTTTTATAATCCGGAAACACATCACCCGCTCCCTTTTCAAAGTACGCTTTAAGCGGAAGGTCCGGGATAGGTTTTTTAGAATCCTTATAAACTGCGCTAACGGTAACGGTCTCAGAACTCCGGGTAACCCTACGGTTCAACATGATTTCTATGGGACTGGCCACAAGCTGAATTTTGTCCAGCAGTTGTTGGATAGATGCATAAATTTCATTCGTCAATAAAATCTCCCTGCCTTCATATTCCAACCGGATTGGTTCAGCCAGATATTTTTCGATGGCACCAAACCCTTTGAAATAAAAACCGAGCGCCTGAACATCCTCACCGGCCCTTTCTGATTGCTTTGCTTTTGTAAAAAAATCAAGTGCAAGAGTTACCGCATTTCTTTTTTGCTCTTCCTTTATTTCGCGGTATCGCTGTTTTGAAAGTCGATAATAAATCCAGTAGTTTTGATCGTCTTCCCAGGCATCAACCTGTTCAAATTCTTCCAGTTCATCCGTTGCTGTCGTTTTTATGATCTGCTCATATCTTTCCTGAAATTCCTTATTTGCGTCAATCTGGCTGAGAATAGATGTAGAAGAAACGGTAACCCGGATCTCAGAAATAATGTCTTCCAGTGCACTCTTTTTTGCTGATTGGATATAATTATTTATCCCGTCTTTTGCGCTATGACCAATTCCAATATAATACTGATCTTGTATTGGTTTTGCACTCAACCAGGGTGGACGGGGGTTTTGCAAATCAGTTTTAAGACTGCTATTCGTCAAGGATGGACTGCACCCGAAAAATATGATTGCAACAATGAAAATACGATGCACGAACTAATAGGTTTTATTCTTGTTATATAACCAGATTTGTGCCAAAAATGCGAAATATGAGAAACAAAGCTAAACTGTTCATACTTTGGCACATGTCAAGATCGTTTAAAAATATGTAATTTTATTGAAGAAAGCGGTAAAATTATAAAGTACATGGACATAAAGCTGAGAAGAAAATAGGGGTTCAAAACCCCGTAAATTAAAGAGCGAAATGAAAATATGGATTGGGATTTTATTGGTGGTTGTGATGCTGGCTTCCTGTCAAGAAAGTGAAACAGTCTCCGATTTTACTGGCAACGAAGTTACCTACGCACTGCAGCAAGCTTCTGAGTTTGCCGTAAGCGGCAAGGTAGTTATAAAGGAGAAAAAAGACGGCAGCGCGCTGTTGCTAATTGAGTTGGATGGAACAGATGGAAATATATTACTCCCTGCTCATCTTCATCTTGGCGACATAGCAACACCAGACGCTGATATTGCTGCTCTGCTCAACCCAGTGGCAGGACAGAGTGGTAAAAGTGAAACCAACCTATCGATACTGGCTGATGAAACAAGAATAACATATCAGGAGTTGTTGAAACTGGAAGCATCTATTAAGATTCACCTTTCGGATACAGGACCTGAAAGAGATATAATTCTAGCCGGTGGCAATATTGGTGAATTGGGAACAAAAGGATCAACGAATGGAAGAATAGGGATTGGCGTGTGCAAGAGTGAATGACCGTTCAGGCTATTAAAAAAGACGGCTATCGATTACGATGGCCGTCTTTTTTTGCTCAAACCCAATTACTGAACGTTGTCAGAGCTGAGAACAGCAGAGAAATACTCTCTGTTCAGCCTTGCAATATTGGTAATCTTAATTGCTTTTGGACATTCGGCTTCACAGGCTTTTGTATTGGTGCAAGCCCCAAATCCTTCTGCATCCATCTGTGCCACCATTTTCTCCACGCGGGTTTTTCTTTCCACTTGTCCCTGTGGTAATAGAGCAAATTGAGAAACCTTAGCCCCAACAAAGAGCATAGCAGACGCGTTCTTACAGGCCGCTACACAAGCACCGCATCCAATGCAGGTAGCGGCATCAAATGCTTCATCTGCAATTTTCTTTGGGATGGGAATTTCATTAGCGTCGGGAACACCGCCTGTATTTATAGAGATATAACCTCCGGCTTGCTGGATTCGATCAAATGCAGTTCTATCCACCACCAAATCCTTCACCACGGGAAAAGATCTTGCGCGCCAGGGCTCAACGGTTATGGTCTCTCCATCCTTAAATGAACGCATATGCAACTGGCAGGTGGTGGTTTGCAGGGGCCCGTGCGGACGTCCATTAATATAAAGGCTGCACATGCCACAGATTCCTTCCCTACAGTCGTGATCGAAAGCAATAGGCTCTTCGCCCTTAGATACCAGGCTTTCGTTGAGTACATCAATCATCTCCAGAAAGGACATGTCTTGCGAAACATGATCCAACGGATAGGTTTTGAAGGAACCCTTCGCTTGCTGATTCTTCTGTCTCCAGACTTTCAATGTGATCTTCATAGCTCCTATTTATAACTTCGTTGAGTAAGTTTTACATTTTCAAAAATCAAATCTTCTTTATGGAGCACTTCCGGTTGGTTATCCCCTTTATATTCCCAGGCCGCAACATAAGAGAACTCGTCATCTTTGCGTTTTGCTTCTCCTTCCGGTGTTTGTGATTCCTCCCGGAAATGACCTCCGCACGATTCCGAACGATTCAATGCATCATCCACCATCAATTCACCTAACTCGATGAAGTCCGCTACCCGATTTGCTTTTTCGAGTTCCTGATTCAGTTCACCTGAACCTCCAACCACATTTACATTTTGCCAGAATTCACTTTTGATCTCCTGTATTTTCTTTTTCGCTATTTGCAAACCTTCAGTAGTACGCGACATACCACAATAGTCCCACATCGTAAGTCCTAACTCCCTATGGAATTGATCTACGGTTTTTTTGCCTTTGATACTTAATAATTTATGAATGCGGCTAGTTACGGCCTCCATCGCTTCTTTAAACTCGGGGGTATCCGTGCTCACTTTTTCATAGGATAAACCAGCCAGGTAATCTCCAAGGGTATAAGGAATTACAAAATACCCATCGGCCAACCCTTGCATTAAGGCACTGGCTCCAAGCCGGTTTGCTCCATGATCAGAAAAATTAGCCTCACCTAGCGCATAGAGACCAGGAATAGAGGTCATAAGATTATAATCTACCCAAAGACCTCCCATCGTATAATGAACAGCCGGGTAAATCATCATTGGGCCTTCGTATGGATTGTCTCCGGTAATCTGCTGATACATGTCGAAGAGATTTCCATATTTTGCTTCAATGGTTTTTTTACCATCACGCTTGATGGCATCACTAAAGTCGAGGAATACCGCCAAACCGGATCCTACTCCCCTGCCCTCATCGCACACCGCCTTGGCATTTCTTGAAGCAACATCACGAGGAACAAGATTTCCAAACGATGGGTATTTTCGCTCCAGGAAATAATCTCTTTCAGACTCCGGAATACCTGCAGCCTCTATGGCACGAAACCCTGGTCTCGCTATTTTAGGTACCCACACCCTTCCATCATTTCTCAGCGACTCAGACATCAAGGTAAGCTTGGACTGATGGTCTCCGGAGACAGGGATGCAAGTAGGATGGATTTGTGTAAAACACGGGTTGCCAAAGAATGCTCCTTTTTTATGAGCGCGCCAAGCTGCAGTAGCATTGGAGCCTTTCGCATTGGTAGACAAAAAGAAAACGTTGCCATATCCCCCCGTACACAGTAAAACAGCATGGGCGCTATGGGCTTCAATTTTTCCCGTGATCAGATTTCGGGTAATGATCCCTCTTGCTTTTCCATCTACCATCACCAGATCAAGCATCTCGGTTCGATTGTGCATTTCTACTTTGCCATTGGCAATTTGCCTGTTCAAAGCTGAGTATGCACCTAACAACAATTGTTGTCCGGTTTGCCCCCTGGCATAAAAAGTTCTGGAAACCTGAGCGCCTCCGAAAGAACGATTGGCTAGTAATCCGCCATATTCCCGGGCGAAAGGTACTCCTTGTGCCACACATTGGTCGATTATGTTTACACTCACTTCCGCCAGCCGGTGAACATTGCCTTCGCGAGAACGGTAATCGCCACCTTTAATGGTATCGTAAAAAAGGCGATAAACACTATCCCCATCATTTTGATAATTCTTTGCCGCATTGATGCCGCCTTGCGCCGCTATACTATGCGCTCTTCGCGGACTATCCTGAAAGCAAAATGCCTTGATATTATAACCCAATTCAGCAAGTGATGCCGCAGCTGAAGCACCGGCTAACCCGGTACCCACTACAATGACATCATACTTTCTTTTATTGGCAGGATTTACCAGTTTCAGATTGAATTTATGCTTTGTCCACTTTTCGCCTATAGGGCCTTCTGGGATTCGGGAATCTAGATTCATAATGTCAATTAGCAGTTGTTATTTCAAAAACATCACAATGGGTATAAGGGCAAACAAAGCCGGTACAATAATGGCAAATGCTCTTCCTACCACACTAATAACAGGATTATACTTCACATGGTTTAGCCCGAGGGTCTGAAATGCGCTGGAAAATCCATGCCATAAGTGAAAGGCCAGTCCAATCATACAAGCAACGTATAAACCTGCGTACCAGGCTTTGCTGAACCAGTAGTCTACCGTGGTATAAATATCTCTGTATTCCTGACCATCGTAATTTACCGTAGGCATACCGCCCCAGTGCATTTCGGCATAAAAGTGACGAAGATGGATAACCAAAAAAATCAAAATGATGGTACCCAAAATACCCATGTTGCGGGAAGTCCAATGGGATGAATTTTTATCAACCGCATAGGATTGACCGCGAGCTTGTCTATTCTTCCTTGTTAATAGAACTGACCATACAATGTGAATCAGGATGAGGGCAAAGTTTACTTTTGAAATAGTTTGAATGAGGGGATTCGTACTCATGAACTCCGCGTAAATATTAAACGATTGCCCACCATCATTTTTGAGCAACTGCAGGTTGCCGGCCAGGTGTACCGCCAAAAAGGTAATCAGAAAAATGCCCGTTAAGGCCATTAATAGTTTTCTCCCCAAAGTGCTGGTGAAGAGGTTAGTTAACCATTTCATTATTTAGTAGTTTTTATATAAATCAAATGAAACGCCTTCACCCATCACGATCGCTTCTGCGAATGAATGATACAATGGAAACATTTCATTGAGTCCCAGTTGAGCATTTTTGAAACGAATCAAAAATACTCCCCAAAGCCTTACTAAACAATTTGATTATGCTATTTTAAATTAAACGCAATGATTTTCGAGCTTATAAAATTTCGAACAACAAGACCATAAGTGAAATCACACCAAGCATGATAAATAAAAACCACTCACGCTTAATAAACTCCTTTACCTTCCTCAACCAGTTCATAGCTCTTTTTAATTTATTATTGGACAGTGATATTCAAAAGCTATTCCAAGTGCCAAAAAGGACATTTCAGCACTTTTTAATGAGGCGATTATCTAATTTATGGAATTTAATCCCAAAATGGGATTAAAAATCTTTGGAATTTATGAGTTTGCAGGCATCATGAATGACATTGTCATCCACAACGCTAAAGTGTACTTTTACATTTTTAGCAACCACTAACTGCTTTCGATGTATTTAATCTTTGATACGGAAACCACAGGGATTCCGCACAATAAAACTGCGCCCATTACTGATCTTGAAAACTGGCCCCGGCTCATTCAACTTGCCTGGCAACTTCATAACACAAAGGGCAAGCTCCTCTCACAACACAACTACATCATCAGACCCGATGGGTTTGATATCCCATTTAAGGCAGAACAAATACACGGTATTTCCACCAGACGGGCACACGAAGAAGGAATTGCATTAAAAGACGCGATCAACACATTTCTCGTTGATTTGGAAAAAACAAAATTTTTAGTAGGTCATAATATTGAATTTGACATCAATATCATTGGTGCTGAACTAATTCGACTAGCGCTCAACTCCGATACTTTTTTGTCAATCGATCGGTTAGATACCGGACTCGCCTCTATAGAATTCTGTCAGCTACAAGGCGGTATTGGCGGAAAACTGAAAATGCCCAGATTAAGTGAGCTCTATGAAAGGCTTTTTGGTAAGGGTTTTAAAGAGGCGCATGATGCTGCCTATGATGTGGACGCTACGGCAAAGTCGTTCTTTGGATTACTGAAAGAAGGTGTTGTAAACCCCCTGGACTCAACACCACCAGAAGAAATCGAATACGAAGAGCCTAATCTTGAAATTGGCAATTCTGCTAAAAGAGAAAAAGTAAAGGACTCAGTGTATTCGGCAGATATTGCAGCACACAAACTTACTGACCTCCCTTTTAGTCACCTTCACACCCATTCTCAATTTACAGTACTACAGGCAACACCCTCAGTAAAAGCAATCATTACACAAGCGAAAGCCAATTGTATGCCAGCCGTTGCTTTAACTGACCTGGGCAATCTGTACGGTGCATTTAAATTTGTAACCGAGGCGTTAAAGCATGAAATCAAGCCAATTGTTGGTTGCGAATTTTTTGTGGCCGAGGAAAGACAAAAGCTAAAATTCACAAAAGATAATCCGGATAAGAGATATCACCAGGTGCTGTTGGCCAAAAATAAAAAAGGCTATCTAAACCTTGCCAAACTCAGTTCATTGGGATTTACCGAGGGTCTCTATGGAATCTATCCACGAATTGATAAAGAGCTGATCACAAAATACCGCGACGGATTGATTGCGTCCACAGGAGGACTTTCCAGCGAAATACCTTATCTCATCCTTAATGTAGGAGAAAGACAGGCGGAGGAAGTCTTCCAGTGGTGGCACAACTTGTTTCAAGATGATTTTTATGTAGAGATTAACCGCCATGGCCTTCCCGAAGAAGACCGGGTAAATGATACACTGCTTCGCTTTTGCGAAAAGCTTAGCGTGAAATATTATGCTGCAAATGAATGCTACTACTTGCAAAAAGAAGAATCTAACGCACACGATGTTTTGCTTTGTATCAAAGAAGGTGAGTTTAAATCAACGCCTATAGGGTCAGGTCGCGGATACCGGTACGGTCTTCCCAATGAGGAGTTTTATTTTAAGTCACAGCAGGAGATGAAATCTCTATTCCACGATTTGCCGGAAGCCATTGAAACCATCAATGAGATTGTATCAAAAGTAGAAGCTTTTGATTTGCGTCAAGATGTGATGCTCCCTATTTTCACTATTCCTTCTGAATTTAAAACAGAAGATGATTACCTGAAGTATCTTACCTATGAGGGTGCAAAAAAACGATACCCGGAAATAACGAATGAAGTTCGTGACCGTCTGGATTTCGAATTGGAAACGATTAAAAAAACCGGCTACCCCGGATACTTTTTGATCGTTCAGGATTTCACTCGCAAAGCCAGGGAGATGGGTGTATCCGTTGGTCCCGGGCGTGGATCTGCGGCAGGTTCTGCCGTAGCGTATTGCACCGGTATCACCAATGTTGATCCTATTGCCTATGATTTACTTTTTGAACGGTTCCTCAATCCGGATCGTATCTCACTACCTGATATTGATATTGATTTTGATGATGAGGGGCGAGACAAAGTACTTCACTATGTGATTGAGAAATATGGAAAAAATCAGGTAGCTCAGATCATCACCTATGGTACCATGGCAGCCAAATCCTCCATCCGGGATTGCGCGCGGGTAATGGAATTGCCATTAGCTGAAGCCAACAACCTCGCCAAGTTGGTTCCTGAGCGCCCGGGAACAACGTTAGAAAAGGCTTTTGAAGAGGTAAAAGAACTGGATGATGTTCGTAAAGGGACTGATCTAAAGGCTCAGGTGCTAAAGCAGGCGATCATTCTGGAAGGATCTCTACGCAACACCGGTACGCATGCCTGCGGTGTCATCATTACCCCTGATGAACTAACCTCACTGGTGCCTGTATCTACTGCAAGAGACTCCGATATGCTGGTGACACAGTTCGACAATAGCGTAGTTGAAGATGCCGGTATGTTGAAAATGGATTTTCTGGGTTTGACTACGCTTACCATTATCAAAACAGCTTTAAAAAATATTAAGAAAAGACATGGCGTAGAAATCGATATTGATACCATTCCTCTGAATGATGTAAAGACATTTCAATTATACCAGAGAGGTGAAACCACAGGTACTTTCCAATTCGAATCGGAGGGAATGCAAAATTATCTGAAAGCCCTCAAGCCTGACAAGCTGGAAGACCTGATTGCCATGAACGCCCTATACCGGCCCGGACCGATGGAGTATATACCAAATTTCATCGCCCGTAAACACGGTCGCGAGCAAATTCGTTATGACCTTCCTCAAATGGAGGAATTCCTGAAGGACACTTATGGGATAACTGTTTATCAGGAACAAGTAATGCTTTTGTCCCAAACCCTGGCCAACTTCTCAAAAGGTGATGCGGATGTGTTGCGTAAGGCCATGGGTAAAAAGCAGAAGGATGTACTAGACAAGATGAAAGACAAATTCATTGCCGGCTGCAAAATCAATGGCCATGATGAACGAATTGCAGAAAAGGTATGGAAAGACTGGGAGGCATTTGCACAATATGCTTTTAACAAATCGCACTCAACCTGCTATTCACTGGTAGCCTATCAAACTACCTATATCAAGGCAAACTATCCTGCCGAATACATGGCCGCAGTGCTGACGCATTCACAAAGCAATCTGGACAAAGTGACTTTTTTTATCGAAGAGTGCCGCAAGCAAAATATCGAAGTGCTTGGTCCTCACGTAAATGAGTCGGGTGTATACTTCGAAGTAAATAATAAGGGCGAAATCCGATTTGGGCTTGGCGCCATCAAAGGCGCGGGAGAAGCAGCGGTTGAATCAATAATTCAAGAACGTGAGGCACATGGGCCATTCAAGAATATTTTTGATTTCGCACAACGTGTAAATCAACGTGCTGTAAATAAAAAAACATTGGAATGTCTGGCGCTTTCCGGTGCTTTCGATTGTTTCCCGGATTTTCATCGAAGGCAATATGTATTTGCTAAAGAAGGAGACATCACGCTGACGGAAAAATTAACGCGCTACGCCACAAAAATGCAACTGGAACTTCAAAGCGCCCAGGTAAGTATGTTTGGTGAAAGTTCAGGAACGGCAATGCCTTTACCAAAAGTAGATCCGATTGAACCATTCAGTGAAATAGAAAAACTTCACTTTGAAAAAGAAGTGGTAGGTGTATACATCTCAGGGCATCCGTTGGATAATTTTAGATTTGAATTAGACTCTTTTTGCAATACACCCCTTAGTCAACTTTCTGAATTAGAAGATAAGGAAGGAAGGGAGACCAAAGTAGGCGGAATCGTTGCATCCGTGGAGCATCGCCTCACCAAGACCGGCAAACCTTTTGGCAAAATGATCCTGGAAGACTATACCGGCAGATTTGAGTTTCTGATGTGGAGTGAGGACTACTTAAAGTTCAAGTCCTATTTGATGCCGGGATTGTTCCTTTTCATCGAGGGGACTATTGTTCGCAAAACCTGGGGTGATCAAAGTCTGGAATTTAAGATTAAGAACATGGACTTATTAAACGAACTCGGCATCAAACGAACCAAGGGGTTACAGCTAAAAGTTGCAACCAGCTCGTTAAATGCTAATCTTATCTCCCAGATAGAGGACGTTTGCGTTGAGTATGCCGGAGACTGTCCGCTATTCCTGAAGATTAAAGATGAAAAAGAACAAATTTATCTTGAGTTGTTATCGAGAAAATACAGGATAAGACCTGTGAATGAGATGGTTAAAAAAATTAAACGGATTCCGGATCTTGAGGTTGAAGTTGTTTTCTAAATTGTCGGGCTTGTGACTAATTCCGATCTGATGAATACCTCAGGAACAAAAAGAACTATATTTGTGTTGGCCAAATGAACTGGAATAATCCAAATAACTATAAAAAGTATCAAAATGAGTAAAACAATAGAATTGAACGATTCAAATTTTGAGGAAGCAATTAAGGGAGATAAACCTGTATTAGTTGACTTTTGGGCAGAATGGTGCGGCCCTTGTAAAATGATTGGCCCGGTGGTAGAAGAGCTGGCCGGTGATTATGAAGGCAAGGCCGTAGTTGCCAAAATCAATGTGGATGAAAATCCGGAAGTAGCAGGTCGCTATGGTATCCGTTCGATACCCACTTTGCTTGTATTTAAAGGCGGTCAAATTGTAGACAAACAAGTAGGTGCCGTACCAAAATCGGTATTGGCACAGAAGCTGGCGGCTCAGGTAGTTTAATTACTGATTAAGACGTTTTACAAATAAAATCGCTGCATGGCGATTTTATTTATTTTCAATTCCGTGGTAAGGATAAGAATGAGGTTGCCGGAACGGGTAAACAAACTCCCGCAATAAACGGCAAGCCTACTACACCCCGACTAAGCGAAAGGTTTAAAATGATCGCTTCAACCTTTCTACCATTTCTAATACTGCCGGGCACACCAGTGTATTTTTGTGCGTCAAATCCGTTATTTGAACCATCTTCTTCCGGTTGGTATGCGGATATTCACGACACGCTTTTGGTCGGCTTTCATAAATGCTGCAATAATTATCCGAACCCAGAAATGGACAAGGTGATGAAATCAGAACAAAGTCTTCATCATCGTCTACTCTCAAATACGTTTTAATAAATTCTCCGGGTTTTATTCTCAGTTCTTTGGCGACTCTTTCAATATCCGATTGATAAAAAATAGGACTGGTTGTTTTGCAGCAGTTAGCGCAATCGAGGCAATCCATTTCCCTGAATACTTCATCGTGTACGGCATGGAATGCATCGTCCACTTTGCGTGGATGTTTTTTCTTGAGCGTATTCAGAAAATTTTTATTGGCAACAGAACTGCCGGACGCTTTAAAACTGAAAGTTTTCAAGTCAAATGCCATGTCCAATAGGCTAACGGTAATATGCGTAATGTAAAATCATTCAGCCTCCTATTACATCTAAAACGATTTTCCAATTGGTGTCTGGCTCTCTTTTCCATACCCGCAAGTAGTTGGCTTTTTCCATATTTCCATCCCGGCTTTCGATTTTCACCCGGCCGTAAGTATATCCCAAATCTCCGGAAGCCGACACATCTGCATCAATAGGTTCAAAGTAAAATTGTCTGTCCTCCTGTATCCCCTCGATCACCTTCCATGAAGTGAATGGCCACGAGCCAGAGCGGTGAATGCGGCACTCACTCGAAAAATATTCCGGTAAAAAAGAATTACCTGTTTCATTGAGCCACTGGGTATAGGACTGTTCAATAAATGTTAACCCTTCCTTTGAAGAAGGCAGCGATTTTCTTCCCTTGTTTGATGATCGTCTGACTGTCTTGAGTGCAAAGGTTTCATCTTCGGGTGACTCAAAAGTAATTCCCAGATCGATAACCACTTTCCACAAGCCAGTTCCATTCCTTTTCCAAACGGAGGCATAGTATCCAAAAGCAAAAGGATCACCGGTTCTGTCCTTGCTCATTTCATAAGGGCCCGTTGTATAGCCCATATCTTCGGCCAGGGAAATGTCAGCAAAAACCGGCCACCAGAACATAGTTCCGTTGCCGGCAGGTCTTCTCTTCCAGGTGTCAATACCATTTACAGGTTCACCATTTGAAAAGATGATGCCATCACTGGCCAGGTGCTCTAAAAAGGCTTCCCTTGTGCTCCTATCCTTTGAACGTTTGGCAAAAGCCAGCTCCGCATCCACCAGCGTTTGGACCGGACCAGAAAGTCGCTGTGCCACAACATCACCGATAAGAGATAACCACCCAGCCAGCATCATCACAACTACCCAAAGTCTAATCATTCCTCACCGAAATTAACACGAAAATTTAGAATAATGAGGTCCGAATAAAAATCCCTTATTTGGAAGGATTTTGATAAACGGCATACAAACTCACTCAATCCAAAATCTCAAAAAAAAACCAACTTCTGACTTATCCAAAAATCAACAATAAATTTCTGATATCCTGATTAAGTACTTGCTTCATACAACCTCGCCATATATCCAATACGTAACAGTCTTTCGTAAACTCTTTTGATTAATCCAAAATCCTGCCACAAATAAACTTCATTTTTAAGGTTCCTGCTTGTATAGCGGGCAAAGCTACTTTTATTGTTGCAAACAACGGGAAAAATCGCACGTATTGATCGTAATATACCGAGGTTTGGGTCATCGGCAGAATCGAAAATGTTGACAATATCTACCCAATGCCTTGCCAAAGGAAGTGGTATTTTTTCCGGACAAAGGAATTTCCCTCTAAGCAAAGTTGTTGCCTACGGTTTCTTTTTCTCAATATCGATCCCAAGTTCAGAAAGTTGAGAAGAAGTAGCGGTAATGATATCTACATCAAGGGTAATGGGTACCAAAGGCTGATCGGTTGAATCGCGGTCTGATGCCACAATGGCATCCACCACTTCCATACCCTTAATCACTTTGCCAAAGACAGTATAATTTCCGTCCAACCGATGGATACCATCCTTATTCTGAACAATGTAAAACTGGCAACGCGCGGAGAGTTTATCAGGGTTATCATCACGTCCTGCTCCAACAGCGCCATAGTAGTGAAGCAGGTGTTCATTGAATTCCGGCTCTAACAGAAAGGCTGGATCAGTAAAGCCCTCTGGTGTATCAGGGCACCCACCCTGTGCCACAAAATCAGGAATCACCCGGTTAAACGTTAATGAATCCCAGTATCCATCAGCAGCAAGCTGAATAAAACTGCTTTTGTGATTGGGTGTTTCATCGAAAAGCCAAATCAGTATTTCGCCCAGCGGGGTTTTTATCTGTCCAACGGAATAAGTTTCCTCCCTGGACGTACTACATGAAATGATAAACAATACGGGCAGCAGAAAGCTCTTCATTCTCATTAAATTACGCGTAAATTGATTATTGTGAGTTCATAAATATAAAAATTACCGCTTAACAAATCCAGCAACAATGAAAACCATCAAAGGGTTAAAATTGCCGGGAATTCCAAAATACACAAAAAGCGCTTGACTATGAAACATTTCACTTTACTGCTAACCTTTACTTTGATTTTCCACCTGGCCATGTCCCAGGACCGAACACTGCCGGCCGACACCTCCGTGGTAACCACCCATGAAGTGACGGTGAAGGGCAAACGGTTTCCCTACACAGCTACTACAGGCACCCAACCCGTGTGGGATAAAGACGGAAAAGTAATTGCTTCATTGTATTACACCTACTACGAACGCAGCGACATCAAAGACAGAGCTTCACACCCCTTGTTGATTTCGTTCAATGGCGGCCCGGGCTCGGCCTCGGTATGGATGCACGTAGCGTACACAGGCCCCCGCGTGCTGCTGATTGATGCCGAAGGTTACCCGGTGCAGCCTTATGGAGTGAAAGAAAATCCTAATTCCGTACTGGATGTTGCTGATATCGTTTATGTAAATCCGGTAAATACTGGATACTCCCGTGTGCTGGACAAAGATATCCCGCGTGAAACGTTCTTTGGAGTTAACGCAGACATAAAATACCTGGCCGAATGGCTAAATACTTTTGTCACCCGAAAGAACAGGTGGCCGTCACCTAAATACCTTATTGGAGAAAGTTACGGAACTACCCGTGTCTCCGGTCTGGCGCTGGAATTACAGAACGCCCAGTGGATGTATCTCAATGGAGTGATTTTGGTGTCGCCCACCGATCTTGGAATCAAAAGAGATGGCCCCGTAGAGGCGGCTAATCGCCTTCCTTACTTTGCAGCCGCTGCTTGGTATCATAAGGTGTTACCAGCAGATCTTCAACAGAAAGACCTGGAAGTATTATTACCTGAAGTTGAACAGTATACCACCAATGAACTGCTACCTGTAATAGCCATGGGTGGTTATGCTGATCCCCAGCAGAAAAAAGAAGCTGCAGCAAAAATGGCTCGATATTCCGGTCTTTCTGAAACATTTATTCTTCAAAATAATCTGGATGTGGAAACTCGGGCATTCTGGAAGGAACTTCTACGGAACAAAGGATTTACTATTGGTCGATTGGACTCCCGTTACCTTGGTCTTGACAAGATGGAAGCGGGAGAGTCACCTGATTACAATGCGGAAATTACATCCTGGTTGCACTCATTCACCCCAGCCATCAATTATTACCTTCGCGATCATCTTAAGTTCAAGACCGATATCAAATACAATATGTTTGGCCCAGTACATCCATGGGACAGAACCAATGATAGTACAGGTGATAATTTAAGACAGGCCATGGCTCAGAATCCATACCTGAATGTCATGTTTCAATCAGGATACTTCGACGGAGCAACCACTTACTTTAATTCTAAATACTCGATGTGGAATCTTGATCCCAGTGGAAAAATGAAAGATCGCCTTAGTTGGAAAGGGTATCGCAGCGGACACATGATGTACCTGAGAAATGAAGATCTTATTAAGTCGAATGACGATGTAAGGGAATTCATACAGAAGTCAACGACCAACGGTAAAGCTGCAAAGTATTAGACAACCCGACATCATGAGATGGTTTTTTATAGCAATAGTTGTGTATACACTTTGCGTCATATTGACAGGATGCACTACACAGTCCTCACTGGAAAGACTGAAAAATAATATTGGCACTGAACTGGGCTTGGCAGAAGGTGAGTTTGCTATTGCCTTCAAGGACCTGACTACCGGTGAGCAAATCCTTATTAATGAAAAGGAAGTCTTTCACGCAGCCAGTACTATGAAGACTCCGGTGATGATTGAGGTTTTCAAACAAGCTGCAGAAGGGAAATTATCTTTGTCCGATTCTGTTGAAGTCAAAAATGAATTCAAAAGCATCGTAGATGGTTCTACCTTTAGTCTGAACATAGGTGATGACAGTGAGGAGGAACTCTATCATCAACTGGGCAGCAAGAAGACGATCGGTGAACTGGTGTATGACATGATTATTGTGAGCAGCAACCTGGCAACCAACCTGGTTATTGAACAGGTCGATGCGAAGAGGGTGACTCAAACCATGCGTGATCTGGGCGCTCAGGATATCATGGTGTTGCGGGGAGTAGAGGATCAAAAAGCCTTTGACCAAGGTTTGAGTAACACCACCACCGCCTATGACCTCATGTTGATCTTTGAAAAAATAGCTCTTGGTGATGCGGTTGATAAAGAATCTGATCAGCAAATGATAGAAATTCTTTTGGATCAAAAATTTAATGAAATCATTCCTGCCCGGTTACCTGCTAATGTGAAGGTAGCTCATAAAACCGGAAGCATAACAGGAGTTCAACACGATTCAGGAATCGTCATCCTTCCGGATGGAAGAACATATGTGCTGGTTACATTGTCAAAAAATTTAAAAGATGTTGATGCTGGTATCTCTTCGATGGCCACTGTGTCTGAGATGATCTATCAATACATTACCAGGTCTTAATGTAGTCCATAAAAATTTGAAAAGGGTATATAGCATATCCGTTTCGAATACCTATCTTTCTCTCTTTCGCTTTATTAAATCAATGGGTAACCATAAGCCATCTGCTAAAATAGGACTCTGGACCAGCACCTCCCTGGTGGTAGGTAATATGATAGGTTCAGGAGTATTTCTGATGCCCTCTGCCCTTGCCATGTATGGAGGTATTAGCTTGATCGGTTGGGTATTTTCTGCATTGGGCGCAATTTTTCTTGCCATACTTTTTGGAAAGTTGAGCAAAATGGTGCCCCAGGGCGATGGGGGACCTTACGCTTATACACGGAAAGGATTTGGAGGCTTTGCCGGTTTTCTAGTAGCTTGGGGATATTGGATCTCTTGTTGGACAACAAATGCCACTATTGCCGTAGCTTTAGTAGGTGCACTGAGTGTATTCATACCAGTACTGGAAGTGAGCCGCATTGCCGCGGTCTTCACTGCACTTGGCGCCGTTTGGCTTCTCACCTGGGTCAATACTCTAGGTGTGAAAGAAGGCGGTCAGGTTCAATTGGTTACCACTTTACTGAAACTGATACCACTTACCCTTGTCGCCTTTGGTGGTTTGTTTTTTATCAATATTGATAATTTTTTTCCCTTCAATCTGAGTGGTGTTTCTGATTTTGCCGCCATCACTGCCACCGCTGCGATGACCATTTTTGCTTTTCAGGGTGTGGAATGCGCTACGATACCCGCCGGAAACGTAGAAAATCCCGAGGTAACCATTCCAAAGGCTACCATGATTGGCACAATCATCACAATCATTGTCTATATTTTAAGTACCATTTCTGTTATGGGAATTATTCCTGTCATTGAATTGCAGAAATCTGTTACCCCCTTTGCAGATGCTGCACAAACTATATGGGGTGAAAGTGCACGCTATTGGATTGGAGCCGGTGTGGTAATCTCCGCCTTTGGCGCACTCAATGGCTGGATACTTATACAGGGACAGGTTCCTTATGCAATTGCCAAAGACAAACTGTTTCCCCATATTTTTGAAAAGAAAAATAAACGTGGCGCTCCTGCTTTTGGCATTGTAATTTCAAGCGTACTTATATCCTTTCTGGTATACATGAACTATTCCAAAGGGTTGGTCGAACAATTCCAATTCCTGGTGTTATTGACAACCGTCATGGTGTTGGTACCCTATCTTTTCTCATCGGCTTCCTACCTTTTGCTCTTGATTGAAGGGAAATATTTGAATGCCCGAAGTTGGTTGAGTGCTGTTGTTCTTTCAGCCGGAGGATTTTCATTCTCCATATGGGCTATTGCCGGATCAGGAGAAGAATCAGTCTTTTGGGGATTCTTGATGCTCCTGGCTGGAATACCATTTTATATCTTGAATATCTGGAATCGAAACCGGGCAAAGCATGAATAAAACAACCGCACATTCGGAATACGGACGGCTGCATTCTGTATTTATTAAAAGATCAAAAGATGCCCTCATCGATGAAAAACATCTTGCAGAAAATTGGAAACCACTCAACTATTTAAGCCAACCAGACTTTAAAAAAGCACTGGAAGAATACAACACATTTGAAAACTTGTTAAAAGGCTCGGGCCTTGCCATACACCACTTGCCAGAAAACAGCCGTGTTAACATGGACTCCATTTATTGCCGTGATGCTTCCATTGCTACCAATAAGGGAATGATCATTTGTGTAATGGGAAAGGCAGATCGCATCAATGAACCGTCAGCTGAAAAGGCAGCTTTTGAAAAGGAAGGAATACCTGTGTTAGGGGAGATAACCTCACCAGGAACCATCGAAGGAGGAGACGTAGCATGGCTGGATGAAAATACATTGGCGATCGGACATACCTACCGCACCAACGAATCAGGAATTGCACAAACTGAAAGTCTCTTGAAGCCACTTGGGGTTCGTGTCATTCGAGTACCTCTTCCCCACTATAGAGGACCACAGGATGTATTTCACTTGATGTCAATACTCAGTCCTGTTGACAAAGACCTTGCTGTTGTTTATTCTCCGTTAATGCCAATCCCGTTCCGAAATGAACTCATAAGTCGTGGATTTACATTCATTGAAGTGCCTGATCAAGAATTTGAAAGTATGGGCTGCAATGTGCTGGCCATTGCTCCGAGAAAATGCATCATGGTAAAAGGAAACCCGGGCACCAAAGCTTCTCTTCTGAAAGCCGGATGTGAGGTGATGGAGTATGAAGGAATGGAAATCAGTGTGAAAGGTGGCGGTGGCCCTACCTGCCTTACCCGGCCTATTCACCGATACTGCTGATTATTCATTCAAGCTCCAATCGTAATCCAGAAAAGAAACATTGGCCGTACTGTTGATTTTCTGTGGTGAATATTTATTCACAAAATCTATCAGTGAACCATCTTTTGTAAAATCACCTTTGTACCATTTAAAAATACTGGACAATTCCGCTTTTGTTGTCGTAACTTTATTTCGAAATGGATCGTTAAGAAAATCACGACCAGCCTGATCAAGCTGTTTCTCCAGCTTTGCGGCTACATAAGCTTCATTTAATAATTTGGGACAGGATTTGGAGGCACACACTACGGCAAAGTGTATTCTGGGATCATCAAAATCCCTCCTTAATTTCGCGTGTTCAATGTTGTTCAAATCCAGTTTTTCCTTTCCTATTTGTATAAACTTGATATCCCAGGATGTATTGACTTTGTAAATCCATCCGCCAAGATCCTTAATACTCTTCACCGGGTAATTGTCGATGATCAACTTGATGGTAAAAGCATTGTAAGCGTTTATCCAGAATGCTTTTTGCTCGTTTGCTGTCCACGTTTGGGTATTTGGAGGATTTGTTGATAAAACCTTAAGGTATTGGTAGAACATGACTGAATCTTTAAGAAACCCTTTGTAATTGACTTTTCCATCCTGCGTAACGTTTTTTTTTAACAGGTTATCAAATTCCCCATGCGATGGAGCGCTATTTTGTCCCAACACAGCGGATATATTCACTACCGCCCAAAGTAAAGTTAAAATACTTTTCATAGTTGTTTAAGGGTATAAATGTATTACACAAAAAAGCATGCCAATGTCTTCTGCTTTACAGATATACGACATTTCTCCCTAATTGGATTTCTGAAAATCCAGTTTAGGCTATTCTTACGTATATTTAGTCAATAATATTTTAACTAAATTTTGCCTTTCTTATTATGAAAACCTATTACAATCCAGAGGACCTAAAAAAATTTGGAGACATTGGACAATTCCAAAAACCATTAGCGGATAAATTTTTTGATTACTACGGTGAAACCTTTAAAGAAGGGGCGCTCACAGCCAGGGAAAAATCGCTGATCGCGCTTGCCGTTGCCCATACGATTCAGTGCCCGTATTGCATTGACGCTTACACAGTAGACACCATGGAGAAAGGCTGTGATGAACAGCAGATGATGGAAGCCGTTCATGTGGCTGCAGCTATTCGAAGCGGGGCCTCGCTGGTACACGGCGTTCAAATGATGAACAAATACAAAGAACTTTCGATGTAATGATTAAGTCGTTAAAAGCAAGACATAGTGAACTGGCTGATGGTTCATACGAACTCAGCATTTTGGGAAAGAAGACACCGACTGGATTTGAGCCAGAGGCATTTCAAACCAAACTAAGATCATCAGATCTTTTTCCCTTAAAACCAACCCAAATCGAAATCTTGCAATTGAATTTGGGGAAGATGTGTAATCAAACCTGCAAGCACTGCCATGTAGATGCCGGCCCGGATCGTAAGGAAATCATGACCAAAGAAACGATGGAGGAATGCCTTGAGGTAATTCAACAAAATAACTTTGGCACACTTGACCTCACGGGCGGAGCGCCTGAAATGAATCCTAACTTCCGGTGGTTTGTAGAACAAGTAAGGTCTATCGATAAGCACATACGGATCATAGTCAGGTGCAATCTGACAATCATCGTTGCCAATCCATCCTATTATGATCTGCCAGGTTTTTTTAAGAAACACAATATAGAAGTGACGTCCTCGCTGCCCTACTTTACCGCTCTTCGCACTGACTCGCAACGTGGTGAAGGAGTCTTTGAAAAGTCCATAAGAGCATTGAAAATGCTGAATGATGTGGGTTATGGAGGAGAAAACACAGGCCTCATCCTCAACCTCGTTTACAATCCGTCCGGCGCTTTTCTCCCGGCATCGCAAGAATCGCTTGAAATTGAATTTAAAAAGAAATTGAAGGAACCATACGGCATTGTCTTTAATCAATTATTTGCCATTACCAATTTACCCATCAGCCGGTTTCTTGATTACCTGCTGAGTAGTGGCAACTATGAAGATTATATGGAAAAATTAATTTCATCCTATAACCCGGCAGCCGCGGCTGGAGTAATGTGCCGTAATACCATTTCAGTCGGTTGGGATGGTTATCTGTATGATTGTGATTTTAACCAGATGCTGGATATGAAACTGGAAACCCCAGCGCAACATATTTCCCAGTGGAATACCAAAGAATTGACCGACCGCACCATTATAGTAAATCAACATTGCTTTGGCTGTACGGCCGGAGCAGGATCAAGTTGCGGTGGAGCAACTGTCTGATCGGCTTGAGTATGAAGCGGATTTTTTTCAATTTCCTTATTTGTTTTGTGCTTGCCGTACCCTCATACGCCAGTAGTATTCGTGTATTTGATGTGCGTATTGCGGGTATCAAAATTGGAAAATTAAAAGCCTCAAAAACAACAGTAAATGATTCCCTTACGCAATATGAATTATTCAGTGAGGTGGATTTTTGGTTTTTTCGACGGGTGAAAATCAGCTATTCGAACACTTCTATTTTTCGGCATAATCAATTGATCACTTCTGAGGTAATTACCGAAAGTAGCAGAGGAAAATTCCGCTCAACTTCACAATGGAATGCGGATCGTTACGTCATCCATATAAATACCTGGCAATATCAAAAGGATACAGTTATTCATCAGCCAATTCAATTCAACGTAGCCCGAATGTATTTTGAAAAACCGTCAGATAATACCCCCATTTATTCAGATGGCTATGGTATGCTGTCAATGGCTACTCCAACAGAGCGAAATTGTTACATGCTGATTATCAATGGAAGCAAAAACAAATATTTTTTTAAAGAAGGTATACTTGAAAAAGCATCAATGGATAGCCCTATCAAAAATTATGAAGTCATTGCTCAGAACTAGTCTTTTGTGAATATCAGTGTCATTATACCTACCTTGAATGAGGCCGAAGTGATTGGCGAACTGATCATATTCATCGTCTCAAATTCGAATGGTTTCGTTGGGGAGGTGATTGTCGTTGATGGCAACAGCGCGGATAACACAATAGAAATAGCCGCCCAGGCGGGCGCCAAAGTTCTCCTTTCGAATAAACGGTCACGGGCAGCCCAGATGAATAAAGGCGCTCAAGAATCTATTTTCGACTTACTTTACTTTGTCCATGCCGACGTTAAACTTGATAAAGAATTTGCGAAAGACATCATGGAGGCAATCGAATCAGGGTATGATGCAGGATGCTATCGTTACCAATTTGATTCACCGAGAAGAATACTGAAAGTTAATGCATACTTCACAAGATTTAACCGGATCATGTGCCGAGGCGGAGACCAAACCTTATTCATCCGCAAGAATATTTTCAATTCACTGCGTGGCTTTAATGAAGGTTATGTGATCATGGAGGACTATGATCTCATTCAACGCATTCAAAAAAAATTTAACTTTTATATTATTCCCAAAAACATTTTAGTCTCTGCGCGAAAATATGAAACCAATTCATGGATTAGGGTGCAATGTGCCAACCTCACCGTCTTCATCATGTATTTTTTAAGAAGGCCACCGGAAAAGATGGCATGGTGGTATAAACGAATACTTGATTATCGACAATGAATTCATGCACTAACCTTCCCATCATCTCGGGCATTCAACAGGTCGGAATTGGCGTGGCTGATGCCGAAGAAGCATGGCGATGGTATAGAAAGTACTTTGGCATGAATATTCCCATTTTCAAAGATCGTGCCGCTGCTTCCCTAATGACACGGTATACAGGGAATAGGGTCGAGGAACGATATGCTATTCTGGCTATCAATAGCCAGGGTGGAGGCGGATTTGAAATATGGCAATACACATCCCGAAAACCCATTGAGCCGTATAGGGAAATTACCATTGGTGATACCGGCGTTTATGCGATTAAAATAAAAACAAGAAATGTTGACCACTGCTACGCCCATTTTATTAAAAAGGGAATAAAAAAAACCAGCGCAATACAAGAATCTCCTGACGGCCGCAAACACTTCTTCGTTCGTGATCCTTACCATAATTTATTTCAGGTGGTTGATAGTAATAGTTGGCTGAGCAAATCACGATGCCCTACAGGGGGAGTGAGTGGAGCTGTGGTGGGCGTAACCGATATTGCAACGGCTTTACCGTTGTATCAAAAAATTCTTGGATATCAACATCTTGTTTATGACCGAACCGGTGTGTTTGATGACCTGTTGACCCTGGCGGGAAGTCAACGGTTAATGAGAAGGGTTTTGCTTCGAAATTATCATCCCCTGGGTGTGTTTAGTAAGTTACTGGGTACATCAGAACTGGAACTTATACAACTTGTTGACGAAAAGCCGCGTAAAACATTTGAGATGCGTCATTGGGGTGATTTAGGATTTATCCACCTGTGCTATGATGTGCACGGAATTGAACAACTCTCAAAACTTTGCAATCAAACCAATCTGCCGTTCACCGTCGATAGCAGAAACAGTTTCGATATGGGTAAGGCGTCAGGGCATTTTTCTTACATAGAAGATACCGACGGTACATTAATTGAATTCGTGGAGACCCATAAAATTCCATTGATCGAGAAAGTAGGCTTGTACCTTGATCTGTCAAGAAGAGATCCAAGCAAACCCCTCCCCACCTGGATGCTTTCCATGCTTTCTTTGGGGAAGGTTAGAGACTAAATTTACCTTCAAGCGGGTGATGGAATATGATAAAAAGAAATTCTATTTTGGCTCTGAATTGAAAGGTCTTTTGCATTTATAACCTAAACCCGATGCGAAGAATAACCCTTTCACTTTTAAAAAGGTGTGATTCATAAGTTGGGCTGAATCCGCCTTTTTATTTTTTTCCCCTTGACAGTCCCGCCACACTATTGGGTACGTCCTAATCGTTGCTATCTTTGATTCAAAGAAATATTATGCAACCCTATATTGTGTTCTTTTTGGCCATTTGCGGTGTGCCTGCCATTGCTCAGCCTTCCAGCTACGAGAACTTTAAACTGGTGGACCAGGAAATTGTTTATCAGGCAATTTTTGAGAAAGAAGGCATCAGCTATGTCGAATTGGAAAAGTATTATACTAAAAATAAGCATATCTCCGGAATTAAAATTACGGCCAACGAGATGACTTTTGATGTAAATGATCTGACGGTCGATTATCTGAAATTTCAATTCAGCCAGGTTCAAACACCGTTGATCCTCCAGACGGGAAAATATAGCGGGAAAATCTCTGTCTCGATACGAGACGGGCGCTATCGGGTCACGTTCAACCAAATTATGGTGACAGGTGAAATCGGATACAAATCGATTAAAGAAAAAGAGCCCCTCACCGGTCTTTGCAGTAAAAGCAATGGCACTCAATTATCACAAGATTGGATGAAACCTAATACACTTGGTTTATTAGGAAAAGCTTTTGCCGACAACTTTGAGGTTAAAACAACTGATGATGATTGGTAGCTAATAGCCCGGCTTTTGCCTTGTTTGTTTTTTCTCCGATCTGATTTTTTTCTCCATCACCCTTTTCTGCACGGATGATTTGGTGGGCTTTGTCGGCTTTCTTTTTTTCTTTGGCGTAAACGCTTTAGTCAACAGCCCATTCAACTTTTTGATAACTTCTTCTTTATTAAAAAGCTGTGAACGGCTTTCCTGACCACTCAATAGTAACACCCCTTCTTTCGTCAGCCTGGATTTCAATTTTGAGAGCAGCAACTGCTTTTGCGCCGGATTAATTATAAAAGAATTTTCAATATCCCACCGGAGTACTACCTTACTATTGGTTTTGTTTACATTTTGGCCGCCGGGTCCGCTGCTCCGGGCTGTTGAAAACTCAACTTCTCCCCGGATATCGGCAAACTGAGGTGGAAGGAATTCTGGCTTTTTCATTACGTAAGAAAATAAGAACGCAATGT
The DNA here is from genome assembly GCA_964436055.1 of uncultured Ohtaekwangia sp. Lineage (GTDB taxonomy): Bacteria > Bacteroidota > Bacteroidia > Cytophagales > Cyclobacteriaceae > ELB16-189. Next base: position 11,141 of record CAYTBO010000009.1, on the reverse strand, counting down.
ATCGTAAGGGATGTTTACTTCAAGGCATACTGGGGCATCGGTAATGCTATGGTAATTAAGTTCAACCATGCTCTTTCGGCTATTTTGAGGACTGGGAAAGATGCGACCAATATTGGCGATATTCACTGTTTCTGATTTTACTTCATCTTCGTCAGCCACAGGCAGTTCAATAAATTTCAACATATAGGAATGGATTTGGATCAAATTTGTATCGGTAAATGTACTAAGAAGCCATGAATCGATACTGAATGTTTACTTGTTTGCCTTTAGCATCATCCCATCAACAAGTGTATGGCTAAATAAAAAATAGATGTGGTTGGTCTGACAGAATGATTTATTTTTGCGTCATGTCAATTTTTGCAGCCTCGTTGAATTCTGGAAGTAACGGTAATTGCTATTACATCGCCAGTCAGGAGGACGCTATTCTGGTTGATGCCGGCCTTTCCTGTCGGGAGACAGAAAAGAGACTGAGACGCCTTGGGCTTACCCTTAAAAACGTAAATGCCATTTTTATAACACACGAACATTCCGATCATGTGTATGGTTTGTCTTCCATCAACAAGAAATATAAAATTCCAATTTACATCACCACGCCTACCTTATTAAAGGCACAGCTTAAGGATGTGGAGACGTACCCATTCAAGGCTTATGAGCCGGTTACGGTTGGCGAATTAACCGTGAGGGCTTTTCCTGTGATGCATGATGCCCGGGACCCTCACAATTTTATCATCAGCAACGAGACTGTCAATGTAGGCGTCTTTACTGATATCGGAGAAATCACTGAACACGTGATCTCTAATTTCAAACAATGCCATGCTGCCTTTCTTGAATCCAACTACGACCCCAAACTCCTCGAAATCGGTCGGTATCCCTTATCTCTAAAAAAAAGAATCAAGGATGGTTATGGACATTTATCCAATCAACAAGCCTCCAGGCTTTTTACGGAGCATCGGGCAGAATTCATGAGCCATCTTTTACTCTCCCATCTGTCGAATCACAATAACTCACCTGAAATTGTGAAAAATCTATTCGATAAGGTTGCCGGAAACACAACTATAGAAATTGCATCAAGATATAAAGAGACCAAGTTGTTTCACATCACAGGTGCTGACAAACCTTCAATTTCAGCTCCTTACATAGGTGTTATCGCTCCTGTGCAATTGGAGTTGTTCTGATTATTTGGTAACAACCGGATAGCCCTTCTCACTGCTTATCTCCGTTTCTCTCACCACCCTGTTTTGAGTAAGTTCAACCAACCAATCGTTGATAAAAAACCGTCGATTATTTTCCTACCGCTTCATCGGGCACTTCTACCCAATACTTATCTTGTTTATAAAAATCCACATACACAGGCAATTTATCCCCTACCTTCAGCAACAGGTTTCCGAATACATTATTACTCCTGAAAGTCATCTCCTTCCCGGAAACATTCCCTTTACAAGTAACAACATAAGGATGGCGTCTGTTTATCGAAATACTTCTGTTTAAACCAATTTCAGTGATAACCGCTTCAATTTTTCTTCCCGTCCTTACCAATGTTTCTCTTTTCTTTTTGGTTTGATATTGATTGAACAACACCCCGCCACCGATTCCACCAAAAACAAATCCAAGAAAAAGAAAAACTGCCGGGCCAATTATCGCCTCGTCCACGCCTGCCATAATGTGCTCGTACTCTAATTTAAACCAGCCTATCCCAATAAAAAGCATAAGTAACCCAACAGACAAAAAAATTATTCCAAAGAGTCTCATGGTTTATTCATTATAATTGCTGCTAAGAAATTTTGGCGACCTTCTCTTTAATGTACCTTGTTCAAAACTATAGGCAATTTCAAGCAATACGGGTTCACTCCACGCTCTTCCAAAAAAAGAAATACCAACGGGCAAGCCCTCCACAAACCCCATCGGAACCGTAATATTAGGATATCCCGACCTGGCTGCCGGTGATGAACTGGACACATGGTAAGAATCTCCGTTTGTCCAATCCGTTTTCCAGGCAGGACCTCCCGTTGGTGCGATGATGGCATCAAGCTGAAGTGAGTTCATCACGCCATCAATTCCTTCTTCTCTGCTTCCCCGCAACATTTTTTCAAGCACCTCATTGTACTCTTTCGAGTCAAGACCAGCCTTCCCCTGAGCCATTTCGAGATACCTTTGATTGTAATGCGTTAGTTCAATGGTGTCGGATTTGTTAAACGCTATCAGGTCTTCAAGGCTTTTTATTTTTGAATCCGGACCAAGCGATTGGAAATATCTATTCAGTCCGTCTTTATACTCAAACAGCATCACCTCAAATGAATATTGTCCTACTTCTTCTTTTGCGATTTCATCCACATCCACAACTTCCGCACCCTGACTTTTGATAAAATCGATTGCTTCATTCATGATCACATCGAGTTTATGGTTCCTTCCCAAAGGGGCTTTGTAAAGTCCGATTCGTTTTCCTTTCAATCCATCTGCTTTCAAAAACTGAGTATAGTCTGTGTATTGAATCCGATCTATGGCAAGTGTTTTGCTGTCCGCAGAATCTATTCCTGTCAATACGCCAAGACAAATAGCAGCGTCACGTACCGTTCGGGCCATCGGGCCGGCAGTATCCTGGGTAAATGATATCGGAATTATCCCAGACCTGCTGATTAGTCCTACGGTAGGCTTGATGCCTACAATTCCATTTGTTGTGGATGGGCAAACAATTGAACCATTCGTTTCGGTGCCAATGGCAATCATGGTAAGGTTAGCCGAAACAGAAACTCCGGATCCTGCGCTCGATCCGCAGGGGTTGCGTGTAATGTCATAAGGATTTTTCGTTTGACCGCCTACCCCACTCCACCCGCTGGAAGACATCTGTCCCCTGAAGTTCGCCCATTCGCTCAAATTTGCTTTTCCGATAATGACAGCCCCTGCTTCCCGTAGTTTTTGGGCAACAAAGCTGTCTGTGGCAGGATACGAACCTCTAAGGGCGCGACTACCGGCTGTAGTTTCCATTTTGTCATGGGTATCAATGTTATCCTTTAACACAACGGGTATTCCGTGCATAGGACCTCTTACTTTATCCATTTGAATTTCCTTATCAAGCTGATCCGCGATCGCCAACGCATCGGGGTTAATAGTTATAATGGAATTCAGTTGAGGCCCATGCTTGTCAATGGCATCAATTCTGTCAATATATAGTTGAACTACCTGGCGGATGGTATAATCCCCAGAAAGGTATCCATCCCTGATTTGCTGAACCGTAAATTCATCAAACTGAAATGAAGTTATATCAACGTTATCGTCAGCAGGCGGTTGGCAAGAAACCACTATGCTTAAAAATAAAGACAGTAAAACGTGTGCTCTCATTTCTTCTTGATTTTCGGAAGAGTAAGTTAATGAAATAGTGGCATGCCCGACAAAATGTTTCCGTTAAAATTGATACCCGGCAATTAATTAAATCTTTTCAATATTAATTCATATTGGTACATTGTGTTCTGTCATCAATAAAAGAAGCAATGTCAGCTAAAGACTCAACGCTTACAGGAAAAGCATTATCACGAAGAAAGTTTTTACAAACCGCAGGGCTCTCGGTGGCTGCATTCACCATCTTACCCAGACATGTATTAGGGGGAAGCGGCTACACACCTCCAAGCGATACCTTATACGTTGCGGGGATTGGTGTAGGGGGAAAAGGCTATTCCGATTTAACCAGTTTTTCAAAAAGCCCAAATGCCATCGTGTCCATACTGTGCGATGTAGATGACAGGCGGGCCGCACGGGCGGTAGAAACATTTCCAAAAGCCAAATATTACAAAGACTATAGAAAAATGCTTGAAGCGGAGCACAAGCACATCGATGCGGTTTCAGTCTCTACGCCTGACCATATGCATGCTGTACAAGCCATGGCCGCCATGCAATTGGGCAAACACGTATATGTTCAAAAGCCATTGACACACGACATTTATGAAGCGCGTATATTAACAGAAGCCGCTAAAAAGCACAAGGTAGTTACCCAAATGGGAAACCAGGGTGCATCCGGTGATGGTGTAAGGCAAATGCGCGAGTGGCATCAGGCAGGTATTATCGGTGATGTTCATACCGTTTATTGCTGGACGGACCGGCCTGTATGGCCACAAGGTATTCCCTGGCCGGAAAAAAAATCAGAAATTCCTAAAGAACTGGACTGGGATTTGTGGCTGGGTACGGCTCCTCGCAAAGAGTATATAGACAAACTTGTTCCCTTCAACTGGAGGGGCTGGTGGGATTATGGTACCGGTGCACTAGGCGATATGGCCTGCCACCTTATTGAATCGCCATTTAGAGTATTGGAATTATCCTATCCTGATGCAGTGGAGTGCAGTGTAGGAAGTGTATATGTGGACGAGTTTAAACGGGGATATTTTCCTGAAAGTTGCCCTCCTTCATCCCATGTGATGATGACATTCCCACAAAAAAATGGTAAACCGACCATTAAACTTCATTGGATGGATGGGGGCATTCAGCCTGAGCGGCCTGAAGAATTAGGCGCCAATGAAGTTTTTGGTGATGGCGGCAATGGTGTGCTGATGATAGGAACCAAGGGAAAAATGATGTGTAGTACATACGGCAGAAACCCCAGATTACTACCTACATCGCGTACAGCCGAAGTGACTGTGCCTCAAACCATCGCCCGCGTACCAGAAGCAGATGAACCTGGCCATTATTTGCAATGGGTAGAAGGCTGCATGGCAGGCTACGGTAGAACCGAGTTAAGTTCGGATTTCGAATTAGCCGGACCATTAACCGAGATTATTCTTATGGGCAACCTGGCTATTCGCAGCTTTGACATTCGCGAACCAAAACCGGATGCTGAAAAGCCCGGTCAATTCAATTATCCTGGCCGATATATCAAACTACTTTGGGACGGCCCCAACATGAAGATCACAAACTTTGATCCTGCCAACCAGTTTGTAAAAAGAGCGTACAGCGGTGGTTATAAATTATAAAATCAGCTTTTCTATTCTCTGCTGACATAGGGCTGTCAGTAGTGGTCACTTATTTGGTAAAATAAATTCAAACGAATACCAACCATGACAACAAAAGCCGTAGCAAAACGATTTTATGAACTGGCCCAATCGGGAAGCTGGGATACCATTTATGACGAATTGTACAGTGAGAATGCCAAAAGCATTGAACCCGAGCATTCAGAAGGCTTGCAAACCGTCTCTGGAATGGAGGCTATCCGGGAAAAAGGAAAAAAGTGGAATGATTCCATTGAAGAAGTGCATGGCGGTTACACCACTGAGCCGCAGGTAGCTGGCGATTATTTTGTTTGTACCATGGGATTTGACGCAAGCTTCAAAGGTCAAGGACGAATGAACATGGAAGAAGTAGCCTTATACCTTGTAAAAGATGGTAAAATTATAGCCGAACAATTTTTCTATTAAGATTTGGAGAATCAGGCCTTGGTGAATGTGATTTCATCAAGACCTGATATTATCACATAAGTATTACCTGTCGGGCATGATCACAGCCAGAATCAGGTATATTAAAATTCCACTTCCAAAACCAAGTACAGAGATCACAAATAGCACGCGCATGATAGTGGGGTCAACGTCGAAATAATTTGCCAACCCACTGCAAACACCAAATAGTTTTTTTTCTCCTTTGACTAATTTCTTTGCCATACTGCGTCACGCTTAAGTTTTACTAAAAATAATAGTTGTCATGCAGTTTTCAAGAAAACGATGGGAAATATTAACCCAAAAAATCAGCAGACTTTTTTGCTAAGTAGTTTTCCTTTCATTTTCCAGTGCATCTAAGGCGATAGAGTCAGCCATGGCCCTTCGGGCAATATTGTCTTTTTTAATGACCATGTTGAGACTAATGTGTATGACTGTACGATTTGCTCAGCCCAAAAATGATACAGCGTGCCAGAATTCGATTCAGTAGTATTTCATCTTCATAGCCACCACCGTATCTCCGGTCAGCACGAAGCTGAAGTCCTTATAGGTTGGTCTGCGCAAGGCGGTGTGATGGTAATTTGAGAACGCGTGCCCTTCCTTTGGCAAGAACCATCCCATATCCAGTTTCCAGTTGTCATTTTCATCATCCAGCAGGGCGATGCCCATTTGGCGTGGTGGAAATCCATAGTAGGTGGCTTTGAATGTTCCATCCACCACTTCCGTCTTAGGCACAGCTATTCGCAAAAAGCCTTTGTCATCAGGAAAGGGTGTAGCTTCATCATAAAACTTAAAACGGATAACACCATCCGTGCTGCGTATACCCGTTACCACAATCGTAATGGCAAAGGTTGGTTCTTCAAGACCCGGCAAAGGTCTCGCTTCGTTCTCCATTACAAGGCAATTGCTATTTCCTGCTTTTTCGGTACGAAAATCCGCGGATGCTTCTAAATTGTGTTGAGCGGAAACAAGCAAAGGAAGAAGTATACAGGGTATAAACAAGTATCGAAGCATAAATTACATTCTTCGGTAAGATAGTCATTAATTGGTCATCGTATTCATCTACTTTATCAATGGTCAACCCTTCATTTGTCCTGTCATGATCACACACCACACACTATTCGGAACGGCCCAATGCAGCTTTTCAGGGGTGTTACCATAATATTGCTTACCTTTGAAAACTCAATTCCATGAATCTTGCGAAAGGGATCTGTTAAAGATCGAAACTGGCTACTCGATTTGTTAATTGAAAGGAGGCAAGCCTCCACAAACATCACATAAGCTTTTTTCAACGTACACGCAACGCATCGTATGAGGCAACTGAAAATCAGTAAACAAATCACCAACCGCGAGAGTCAGTCGCTGGACAAATACCTGCAGGAAATCGGAAAAGTTGACCTTATTTCTGCCGACATGGAGGTAGAATTAGCCAAACGAATCAAACAGGGAGATACCATAGCCCTGGAGAAGCTCACCAAGGCAAACCTTCGATTTGTAGTATCCGTGGCCAAACAATACCAGAATAACGGACTGAGTCTTGGCGATCTCATTAACGAAGGAAATGTTGGTTTGATAAAGGCGGCTCAACGATTTGACGAAACCAGGGGGTTTAAATTCATTTCCTACGCAGTGTGGTGGATACGTCAGTCTATCCTGCAGGCTCTTGCCGAGCAGGCCCGGGTTGTTCGCTTACCGCTCAACCGGGTTGGATCTCTAAATAAAATTTCCCGTGCTTTTTCTGAGTTGGAACAAAAATTTCAACGGGAACCCTCCAGCGAAGAACTGGCGGATGTGCTGGATATTAGTTCAGATGAAATCGAAAAAACAATCCGTTCCGGAGGAAGACAGGTTTCAGTGGATGCTCCCTTTGTAAACGGAGAAGAAAACAGCCTGCTGGATGTACTTTCCAGCGATCAGGTAGATACACCGGATACGGCCTTGATGAGAGACTCCTTACAAAGAGAGATTGCCCGAGCCCTGGCCACCCTTACCGACAGAGAGTCAGAAGTTATTTGTGATTACTTCGGGCTGAATGGGCACACGGCCATGACGCTGGAGGAAATAGGTGAGAAATTCAGTCTTACCCGTGAGCGGGTAAGGCAAATAAAAGAAAAAGCCACAAGAAGACTTCGGCATACATCACGTAGCCGGGGATTAATGGCCTACTTAGGATAGTGAATCTGAAATTCCTATCTATATAGAGTCAGTTTTACAAGTATTGAAAATTTCCGAATCAAGCAAACCAACAGAACCATGATGCCCCGTTTTTTAAATTCGATGACCGGCCAGGGATATGGAGCCCTTTGGAACAAATACCGCCCTGCCATTCTTCAAATGATGGTCGCGGCAATGGAGTCACCTCAAACTTATCAATTATTCAAACACGAATTAATTACACTCAACCCAAAAGAAAAAGGATACTCATTCATACTTGATGCTTACCAGGGTAAAGCGGTAAATGACATCAGAAAATCCAATGTTGCCAAAGACCTGCTAAGCATGCTCACCACCTCACCCAGGGCGTGCGAACTTATGAGCAACGCTACCTATACTTTTAGCCTTGACAGGCAATACGTGCTGCACATCAGCCATCAGGTAACTCGCCCGGGGGATGCGGCCATGACGGAAGGACCTGACCTGTAGTGTAGCCGGGAAGCCAGTTCCACTGACCGTTTGAGAACTGCCTCTTATAATGAATTACTAAATTAAGATCAAACCCACTGGAGGTGCTGAGACGCGTTGCTACTATGCATACGCGATATGACTACCGGCACAAAAAAGAGGCTGCCTCTTTAGGGCAGCCTCCACTTTTGGCTCAGATTAAAAACTCAAATTCTACTGTTACTCAACACCTTGCGAACGTACGCCTGTACCATAATAAGCATCTAAAACTACTGTCTTGCCAGCATGTAAAACTTGGTTTAATGACCCGGAAAAACCAATTTGGAAATCAGGGAAGTTTGCTTCCAGGTCTAAGTAACCAGACCCGCGATTAACAAGGGCATAAGTAGTAATATTATTGTCTACTACTAAAGCATTAATTACAGCGCCAGTACCTGTCCCTCGTAAAACGCGAACTGTTACGGCAGGTGATGCCCCAGGGCTATAACCATTTCCAGTTCCATTGTTGAACGTAGAGGAAATTTCCCCTAGGTTATTTACGTTTACTCCAGCTAATGCCTGGGTCCTGGTTGCCGGCACTACAATTGCGCTGGTAATGCTGGCAAACTGGGTGCCGCTAGCCCCAACCGCTACTACTGCCCCGTTGCTTACGGTCGCACCAATGGTGCCTGTTATCTGGTCACCGGTATTACCAAACCCAGTAATCGTTATGGTGGGCGGAACATCCTGCAGATAGCCGGTACCACCAGAAGTAATAACCGATCCACTGGATGTTATATTTGCCGCACTTGATTGAACAGTGCTTTGATAATTACTCCGCACTATAGCCCCTGTGCCTGCCCCGCCAACCGATACACCGGGCTGGCTCCTGTATCCAAATCCAAGGGTACCACCAACACCACCAAATGTCTGGATATCTGTAATAGCACCATTGGCATTCGTAGATGCAAATAGTACCGCGGGAGCTTGACCTGTAACCGCGGCATCAAAACTACCGCCAGTCACCGTTACCGGCACATTGTCTAAGCTTGCCCCATACCCTGATCCACCATTGATTACCGCGAAAGTGCCTAAAGTCCCACCGGCGCCCTGAGGCGTTAGCCTAACAGTGATTGCAGCTCCAGTGCCGGCAGCAGGCGGTGCAGCCACATCAACCTGGGTAGCATCAAGTAATGGAATGTCATCAAATTCATCAGAAGTCAGAGAAACACCTGGCCCAAACCGGGTCGGAAAAGTGCGTATGTCTCTTACAGATCCAAAAACAGGATCATTGCTCAAATTGTTTATAGCCAGAGTCTGATCGGCCACAATATCGCTGAAAATAGCCTGATAGGTCAATCCATTTGCGCCTGTTGGCAATGTTGCTGTATAAGTTCCGCCAGTGGTGGTTGCCGTGAAAGTTCCCTCCATGGAATAGGCATCCACATCACCTGTCCTACTAGCTATGGAATTGTAATAAGCCTGCAAAGTACTCGGAGTTGGTACAAAAGTGATCGACGTACCATCGGGCACGGGCTCGCGGGTATCGTTGAGCAGGTTACCTTCGAAGGTCAAATTTCCTGTAACTGTGGCAACACTAGGCCCCGTGTTTGCAAACACGGGCAAAATAACGGCCGCATTTGAGAGTATTTCTCCTGGTTTCTCTTCAAAAGCATCTTCATCTTCATTGACCGAAAGTACAAAGTTGGCCGTGGCAAACCCGGTGCCTGTCAAGGTACCTGCTACAGTCCCTGGCTGCACGAAAAAGTTCGCAATCCCCTCAGCGTCTGTAGTGCGCGTTAAAATGCTTCCCTGGGCGGAAAGGGCCACAGTAATACCGGAAAGGCCTTTCGTGCCCGACGTCCTTCCACCAACGGAATGGGTCGATGTGGATGCATTGTAAACCTGGATTGCCAGGGCAATGGAATCCTGTCCGGACAGCGCATTTAGCCTGGCTTGTTCGTCAAGCTCCGCCTGTAGCCTGAGTTGGTCTTCGGCACTGAAGTCATCTTTGCATGACCAGATCACCAAAGACAGGGCGAGCATAAACATGCAGCCCAAGAGTAATTTAGTTGTGTTCATAGATTACGAGTTTAAATTGAGAAGTTGGGGTTATGTTAAAATCTTGTTGTGTAAACTGGTTACTAGAATAAAAATCCGAGGGAAGCCGAAACAGACCGTACGCCCGGGGAATCCACAGACCCGTTGAGCGGAAAGACATTCAAAGTCCTGTCGAAGCTGCTGCGCAACCGGAAATCGAGGATCATCCGGGTAAACAACCCGCCGTCAAGCGGGGATTCAAACCGGAGGCCTACATTCCACGCGGGCAGCCAATTGACAGCCTGCGATTTGATGTCATCCTTACCTTCCAGGGTGGTGATCAGATCATTGCGTATCTGGGTGATCTCATACTTGTCCCATGTGCCTGCATTATAGGCTATTGAAAAACCTCCCAATATATAGGGTGCAGCATCGCCCAGAAAGCCCAGCGGAAGTTTATAAGCGCCATATCCGGAAGCTTCTATCGCATGGATGGTAATGTTGCTTTCCCTGATCCAGGTAGCGCCCGTGCTGGTAAAAACCGGCGTGTTTTCAATGGTGCCCCGCAGTTGGACATAATCAAGCCCACCCGTGAGCAGGATGGCGTCTGTCAGGGGATAGTTGACAATGCCCCCCACTAGCAGTCCGGGGTTTCCGCCCTTCATTTTAAAGTCATCCGTAAAGTACGAGAACGCCGTGCCTACGCGGGCGCCAAATTGCTGCGAAAAGGCGTTATTGTTGGCAAAAAGCCCACAGCATAGGAGCAAAATTACCGACAGTTTATTTTTATGTTTCATAGAGGGGTTGGTTTATTGCTGTGCCAAAGAATAGATGTTCAAATAAACATTTTGTTATCCATAACTGGACACAATTCTACATTTTTTTTTCATAGGACAAGTCCCATCAAAAAAACTATTCCAATAATTTGTATAAAAAAATTCAAAACCCTAAAAAAGAGTAACATCCTTGATAATTAGAACAATCAAAATGTAACCTTTGGATCGATTTTTCTATTTTATTTCAAAAAAGGGGTAAAAAAAAATTAGGAAAACTACATCAAGTCATAGGAATTTTAGAAAAAATAGTTAG
>CAYTBO010000008.1:63260-71453 GCA_964436055.1 uncultured Ohtaekwangia sp. | reverse complement strand
AAATGAAAAAAAAGTGTTTTTGCCATTGGGGGAACTTCAAGTTCCAGTACTACACATTGATGACCTTATTGTAAATAAACTTATAAGTGGCCGCGCCAAAGACAACGCTGATGTTGAAGAACTACAGAAGATCATGCGGCTGAAGAAAAAATAAGATCCTTATTCTTGTTCCTGTTTGATATAACGGCCCAGCGTCTGCTATGATTAGTTTGTCTCTTAACCTTATCAAGCCTTACACCAAAAAATTCCTAATCAGCTCCCTCAACAAATCAACTTCTGCCTGTTTCATGGTGGCACTTACTTTTAGCATCAATTCAACCATCACTTCTTTTTTATAACCAAGCCGGGAGGCCACCTGGGCACAATATCTTATTTCCTCCCGATATAACCGCTCATCAATTTTCATGAGTTGGACGAGGCTGAACATGTAATCAAACTTTTGATCAACGCTGAGGTCTGTTGGAATGATAGTGTCATGTTCCCTTTCAAAAAGTAACTTAACATCTTTTTCATTCAAGCCGTTGGCCATGCCAATATTGGAGATATATTTCCTTTCCTTTTCTGCGACTTCTCCATCAATCAAAGCAAGGTTTACCAATAATTTTAGTTGAGAAAGCGCTGACATGAGCGGAATGGGTTCGTTATTTCGTTCAACCAAAAATGCTCAAAAACTTTTTCATTAAAAACAGACTTATCTAATTACCTTACAAAGCATGAATTTTCTCGCTCATCTGCACCTTTCCGGCAACCATCCCAAATTGATGATCGGTAATTTTATAGGTGATTTTGTAAAAGGCCGAAATCTTTCAGACCACTACGAACCAGACATTGTAAGGGGTGTAGAACTCCATCGGGCCATCGATGAATTTACCGATTCCCATAAAATTGTTAAGCTGAGTAAAGAAAGACTGAGACCCAAGTACAGGCATTATTCTCCCGTAATTGTAGACATGTTTTATGATTATTACCTGGCAAAGAACTGGAATCAATACCACGATGAGGATTTGAATGATTACGCCCAGAGTTTTTATAATCTCACTGATTTATATCAGGACATATTACCACTTCGTTTGTTGCGCATGTTGCCATACATGATCTCAGGCAATTGGCTCGTCAACTACGGCAAAACGGAAGGTATTCATAGGGCGCTTTCCGGAATGGCCCGAAGAACACCTTATGAGTCCAAAATGGATGAGGCGGTGAGCGATTTGATTAACCACAATAATGATTTTGAAACTGAGTTCACTCAATTCTACCCTGAATTAATCAAATTTGCCCAGGAATGGATCAAGGAACATTAAAGTGCCCATTCAATTTGTAATTTTGGTGAAATTAATTTTCTATGGTTAATGATCCTGAACTGGATGGAAAATATTTAGGAACAATATCGCATGATTTTGTCAAGGTGGCTGATACGTTAAAAGAGTCATCCTACCAAATCAGAAAAGCAGGTTTTGATTTTCCTATTTTTCCCATTTCAAAGGACGAAATTAGCATCGGTCAATTATTATTGGGGAAAGAAGAATTAAGTCTGGACTGGAACTATTATGCTTCTTTTATGGACGAGTTTGTACAACGTGAATTAATAGCGACTGACAGAGAAGCGGCCTTCAAAAATGCGTATAAAGATCCTGATGAATTCTGCTGTCTCTTTGTTGTTGACAGCGCGTTTACAAAGTTTCTTTACATTCCCTATCCTGTCGACTAGGATTTTTTGAAATGATTCCATCCCTGAGCGCTCAGCGGTATGGGCGTCCCTTGTTTTGTTATCAATAGGTTTTGATTGGGTTGATCATGAATGTGTCCAATAAAATGGATGTCTGGATGATTTTTAATTTTTTCAAAATCAGATTGACCGATCGTGAATAGCAATTCATAATCCTCTCCTCCATTCAGCGCACAAGTGACAGGATCAATGTTCAATTCAATAGCCGCAGTTTCGTATACTTTGGTATCTATAGGAATTTTATCTTCAAAAATTTTTATACCCACCGATGAGCTTTTTGAAATGTGGAGCAACTCCGAAGCCAGTCCATCGGAGATATCAATCATCGCCGTTGGCACAATTCCGAGTTCCGCGAGTTCATACACAATATCTGTTCTCGCTTCAGGCTTTAGCTGGCGCCCAACCATGTACTCAAAATTTTCGAGTTGAGGTTTCATTTCCGGATTAGTAAGAAAGACCTGTTTTTCCCTTTCCAAAATCTGAAGACCCATATAGGCTCCACCCAAATCTCCCGTTACACATAGGATATCATTGACACGGGCACCACTCCGGTATGCTACTTTGTTTTTCGCAACTCGCCCAACTACTGTGATGGAGATAATCAATCCGGAAGCGGAGGAAGTTGTATCGCCTCCAACCAAATCAACTTTGTAATTTTTGCAGGCCGCATTCACACCCCGATAAAATTCATCGATGGCCTCCACAGAAAAACGGTTACTCAATCCAAGGCTAATCACAATTTGCTCAGGACGGCCATTCATGGCGGCAATATCCGATACATTAGCTACAACTGACTTATAGCCCAAATGTTGCATCGGTACATAAGACAGATCGAAGTGAACACCTTCGGTCAGCATGTCTGTACTGACCAACAGATAATCACCACCTGCATCTATTACGGCTGCATCATCGCCAATTCCTTTTATGGATGAACTATTTTGAAGCATAATTCCTGAGCTTATTCGCTCGATCAAACCAAATTCGCCAATTTGATTAATCTCAGATCTATTTTCTGACATGACGTAACTGCCGTTTATCGGCTTTTAGGGTTATTGATCTTGCAAAAGTAAGACTTATCACCTCTTCTTTCCTCTTTGAGCCAGGCTTATGTATAAACGAGCAACGGAATTGCCGGATTATTTATGAAGAAAATAATTGGATTGATTGTCGTGGCTTTACTTCTTTTGAATTCATGTGGTCCAAAACCGTACTACGAAACTCGTGTTGGTAAAAAGAAACTGAAACATTATAACGAACTTCAGTTTGGAAAAGAAAGATGACGCCTCACTCCTTATCCTGACACATTTCAATCAATACACCATGAGTGGTTTTTGGGTGTATAAAAGCAATCATTTTATTGTCTGCACCTTCCTTCGCTTCCGTATTTATCATAGCAAATCCATCAGCTTCCTTTTCAGCTATTCTTTTTTTAATGTCATCGACCGCGAAGGCCAGGTGATGAACGCCTTCGCCTTTCCTGGCGATAAATTTTGCAATCGGGGAATCTGGATTTGTTGCTTCCAGAAGTTCAATCTTTACACCTCCCACATCAAAAAACGATGTTCTGACGCCTTCTGACTCCACTACCTCAATTTTATATGGCTCCTTGCCCAATAATTTCGAAAAAAGGCGATTAGATTCTTCAAGGTTGCTCACTGCTATACCGATATGTTCTATTTTGTTCATAAGCTATTCGTTCGAATTTGTTAATTTTGGGTGAATTTCTGAAACTTTTAAAGGTTTCGAAGGGTTTTTCAATTGAATTAAACTGACCATGTTAGAAACATCAAGCGATATTCATGTAGAAGCCGCCCGAATGCAACAGCAAATAAAGACTTATTTGGGACTTCGAACCAGTGATTTGATTTTTGAATACAGCCAACTGGATGGCAAAACCAAGCTGGATCTGATAACGCTGAACTCGCGGCACAATCAATCCTTCCTTTTTCATTCGGAGACCGGATCGGACAAAATCGATGCCCTCAAGAAAATGTGGGGCTACATACAACACTTCAAAGAAAAAGAAAACTCCTATACCATCCAATGGGTAGCGGCCGGGCAACATGAATTGCATACCTCCTATTTTAGGGCAAGTAATGTAATCAACGCGCTTGAGAAATTGTATTATGGCAGAGATCAAAACACCATCACCGTTTTTAGCGTAGTATTAAATCCTGTATCCTAAGTATGATAAGCGTAACCGACAAAGCAAAAAGCAGAATCACAGAGTTGCTAAAGGAAGAAGGCAGAACCACAGATCACAATGTGCGTGTATCGGTGAAAGGTGGCGGATGTTCCGGCCTTATGTATGACCTGGACTTTGATGATAAGGTCAATCCCGCAGATCAGGTATTTGAAGACAAGGGTGTGAAAATACTGGTGGACAAAAAGAGTTTACTTTATTTATTAGGCACTACATTAGATTTTTCTGATGGATTGAACGGAAAAGGTTTTCAATTCATCAACCCGAATGCATCGCGAACCTGTGGTTGCGGTGAAAGTTTTGCCGTTTAGATTTGAAGCAACAGGGATAAATCCAATTCGAAACCCGCAACAGGCTCTTCGCCGGTAATTTTTTTAAAGCCGGTAATTTTTACAGGCAATTTACCCGCCTGGTAAATCATTGCGTCCTGATCATAAGGATCAATTAACCAACCCAATTTGCATCCATTCTTCATCCATGCTTCCATTTTGGTCTTCAGTACATTTATAGAATCTGCCTTTGACCGAACTTCTATTACAAACTCAGGACAAAGCGGGGCAAATCCCTCCTTATCTTGTTCTGACAAATTCGCCCATCGCCCTTTCGAAACCCAGGAGGCATCTGGAGAAAATACTGAGCGGTCCGGTAAAGTGAACCCTGAGGAAGAGTCAAACGCAAATCCTTTTTTTTGTGACAGGCTCCACGCTGACAGTTGATAGAAAACAATCCCGCTATAAAAACCACCTTTCGTGCCTACCGGAGACATAATTACTACTTCAAGATTATTATTTCGCTCAATTTTTAGATCCCGATTCTCAAGGCAAAACTTAAAAAAATCAGGATCGGTCATGCTATTGGTCACACTATCCCTTAATACGATCGTATCCATCATGCTCCCTTTTCAACAAAGTTAAGCATTCTCATTAATAACCGCTATACATTTCAACTCAATAGCTATTGGCGTTGGTAGCGCAGTCACCTCCACGGTTGTTCTACAAGGTTGATTTTTTTCAAAATAGGTTGCATAAATCTTATTGTACGTTGCAAAGTCGTCTTTCATATTGGTTAAGAAGACTGTGACATCTACAAGATTTTCCCATTTCGAACCGGCCGCTTCCAGAATATACCGAACATTTTGAAATACAGCATGACATTGCTCCTCAATATTATAGGAGACAATATTTTTGTTTTCATCTAAAATTAAGCCTGGAATATCCTTAGAGCCTCTTTGGCGCGGCCCCACACCAGATAGAAACAAGAGGTTACCAACCTTTCGCGCGTGTGGGTAAAGCCCAACAGGCTCAGGTGCTTTGTCTGATGAAAAGGCGGAACTACTCATTGTATTACTATTAATTTATTTCAAATACTAAACTGGACCACAAGCTTTGCCATTCTGCGTTGGCAACATCTGCTCGTATCATTTTTACCGTACTTACCATCCAGGGTCCACTATTACTTATCGGGAACGTGATGGTACCATCTGATTCCGTGTAGATATGTTGAAGAAAAATTCTGTTTCCTATATGGCTCCACACCTTCATCAGCGTATGAGGCTCGGAATTGCCCCGATACAATACTTTGCATTGCAAATAATCCCCAGCTTTCAAATCATAGGGATTTTGTGACGGCACGACCTCAAGTTTTTGGCCATCTGTTTTCTTGTAGGTATCGTCTGTTCTGTCTCCGGCTTGCACCAATAATTTTGCAAATCTCCGGTACAGCTCTCTGGAAATTTTATTTTCTTCACCTCTTTTTACCCGCTCTTCTTTAATGTATCCCAATCCGTTTTCTTCAAGGTATTCATTAAATTTCTCAGCCTCCAATTCAATGTAGGCATCATGGCTCTCCAGGGTCAGCAGATGAGTGCCCACATTATTAAAAACATATTCAATATTCTTGCCCGATGTCTTATTCACTTTGTTTACCAAATCGGTCGACCCTATGCGATTGTGCATGGCAATTTTTTCCACTTTGTGCCGGCTCAGATCCCAAAATCCGCCTTCAAAACTTTCTCCAACCATAAAATCAACGAGCATCTTCTCGCCAGACTCATAACGGAATTTTTGAGGCCATAACCAAAATTCATGCGCCTGAATTGCCCCCAGAAACACTAAAATAAATATTATGGATAGTGATTTTTTCATTTGCTATTCATCAGTTCTTCAATCTCCTCTGCTTCTACCGGGATATTTTCCATCAAGTCCAATACGCCTTTCTTTTGAATGATCACATTATTCTCAAGCCTTATTCCAAATCCTTCTTCCTGAATGTAGATACCCGGCTCAACAGTCCAGGCAGATCCGAGTTGCATCCCCGCATGCATATCACCCACATCGTGCACATCCAGACCAATCATATGCGATGTGCCATGGTAGAAATACTTTTTGAATGCGGGATTTTCAGGGCTTTGTTGTTTACTATCCGTTTTGGAAATCAGCTTTAGCCGAACAAGCTCCGCCTCCATAATTTTTTCAACTTCCTTTTGATAGTCAAAGAAATTGATAGAAGGACTCATTATTTTCATCGCCTCTCTCATCACCAAAAGCACGCTATTATAGACATCCTTTTGTCGCTTTGAGAATCTGCCGCTCACAGGAATTGTTCTGGTAAGGTCTGCATTGTAATTGCCATATTCAGCAGCCACGTCCAATAAAAGCAGATCTCCGGCTTTACATTTTTTATTGTTCTCAATATAATGGAGTACGCAATTATTTTTTCCGGAGGCAATTATCGGATCATAAGCAAAACCCCTTGACCTATTGCTTATAAATTCATGGATATATTCAGCCTCCACTTCATATTCCATTACATCGGGTTTCACAAAACGCAACACCCTGCGAAAACCTTTTTCTGTAATATCACAGGCCTTACGCATCAGCTCAATTTCCCACTTTTGCTTTATCGATCGGAGTTTCGCCATGAACGGTGCCACGCGATTGTATTGATGAAGCGGATAGGCAGCTTTACACCAATTTATAAATCGTGCGTCACGTGTTTCTACGATTACATTCGACCGGGAGTGTTCGTTGGTATTCAAAAAAACAGAAGACACTCCACCCATCACCATCATATGGTGGAACATTTTATGAAAGTCTCCATTCCACCGGATCGTCGGTATTCCTGAAATTTCTGTGGCTTCTTTACGTGTCAGCTTATGTCCTTCCCACTTCTCCAGTATTTCGTTGGGTTCACGCAAAAACAACACCTCTCTCATTTTTTTGTCGGGGAAATCCGGGCAAAGAACCAGGCAACTCTCCTCCTGAACGATACCAGTCAGGTAAAACAGATCATTATTTTGCCGGAAGGGCAAATTGCCATCTGCATTGGTTGGCATGATGTCATTTGAATTAAACACAGCAATGGCCCCTTTAGGCAATTCCTTCAACAATCGTTTTCTGTTTGTTACAAATAATTCTTGTGCAATCTTATCGTATTTCATTGGCTGTTTACTATTGGCGTGAAAGTTACTAAATACTAAACGACCTTAAAACGACCAGCCTGCCAAGTCAATAATAGTTGTCCTCAATTACCTATTTTTGCTGCGCCAAACAACTCAGTGAAATACAAGCTCCTCAACACAGATAAGAACACCAGGGCCAGGGCTGGCATGATTACCACCGCTCATGGAGAGATACCCACTCCTATTTTTATGCCCGTTGGCACGGCAGGATCTGTAAAAGCCGTGCATCAGCGTGAGTTGGAGAACGATATTGATGCTAAAATTATACTGGCCAACACGTACCATCTTTTTCTTCGACCGGGAATTGAACTATTGGAAAAGGCGGGGGGACTCCATCGGTTCATCGGCTGGTCGAGACCGATGTTAACGGACAGTGGTGGATACCAGGTTTATTCCCTTTCGGAAAACAGAAAGATCAAGGAAGAGGGGGTAACGTTCAAATCACACATTGACGGATCAAAACATTTTTTCTCTCCAGAAGGTGTAATGGATATTCAACGGAGTATTGGCGCTGACATAATTATGGCATTGGATGAATGTACTCCCTACCCGTGTGAATATGGTTATGCCAAAAAATCCATGGAGCTTACTCACCGTTGGCTTACCCGATGTATTGACAGAATGAAAAATACAACTCCAAAATACGACTACGACCAGGCGTTATTTCCCATTATTCAAGGGAGTACATTTGAGGACCTGAGAAAACAGTCGGCAGAATTTGTGGCAAGTCAGGATTTGCCCGGGAATGCTATCGGCGGGCTATCGGTGGGGGAGAGCAGCGCCCACAGGAACCTCGCGGTCGAG
>CAYTBO010000008.1:0-63250 GCA_964436055.1 uncultured Ohtaekwangia sp. | reverse complement strand
CGTCGAACCCGCGGCGCTGAGCGACGTGGCCGAACGCGCGCGATGTACGGACGCGCTCGTAGCGATTGGCTTCGACGGGTACGCTATCGGCGGGCTGTCGGTGGGGGAACCGCACGATATTATGTATGCTATTACGGATCAGGTCTGCCAAATTCTCCCAACGGATAAGCCGCGCTACCTCATGGGGGTGGGTACACCGGAGAATATCCTTGAGTGCATTGCTTTAGGCATTGATATGTTCGACTGCGTAATGCCCACCCGAAATGCCCGTAACGGTATGCTCTTTACAAGTCAGGGCGTCATTAACATCCGCAATGAGAAATGGAAAGATGATCTCGACCCCATCGATCCTACGTTGGGCGGCTATGTGAGTACCCACTACACTAAAGCATACTTACGTCATCTCATTATTAATAAAGAAATTTTAGGCGCACAAATTGCTTCTATTCACAATCTCACGTTTTACATTTGGCTAGCTTGTATGGCCAGAGAAAAAATTATGGATGGAACATTTCTTACATGGAAGAATCAAATGGTAAAATCGGTAACACAAAGATTATAAAGCCGAATGCATAGAAATGAAGCTCATTGATAAATACATCATTAAAAAAATTCTCTACACCTTCATTTTTGTAGTGTTGATCATTGTAGCTATCGTTGCCATTATTGATCTGGCAGAGAAGATGGATAAGTTTGCCAGAAACAACTTAGACACACCTACCATACTCAGTTATTACCGAGACTTCATTCCCTGGATCATTGGATTGGTAAGTCCGATCATGGTATTCATTGCTGTGGTATTTGTTACTTCTCAAATGGCCGCACGAACTGAGATCATCGCCATTCTTAGCAGTGGCGTCAGTTTCAGGCGTTTGTTGGTACCCTATTTTCTTGCTTCGCTTATTATTGCTATATTCAATTTTGTGCTCAACGGTTGGGTAATTCCTCAATCAAATCGTTCACGGCTTGCCTTTGAAATCCAATACCTGAATAAAGCTTATTATTTTGATCAGCGTAATGTACATATGCAAATTGAACCCAATGTGTATTTCTATTTGCAAAACTATAATGTTAATACAAATACGGGCTATCAATTCTCACTTGAGCGATTTGACAATAACAAGCTTGTTGATAAACTGACTGCCGATAACATTAGTTGGGACTCTACCCTGAACAAATGGACAATCCGTTTTTGGAAAAGAAAAAAAGTAGACTCAATTTTTAGTGTTGGGTATAAACCAGATCCGAGTTCAATCCGAGTTGGCGAAAGATTAGATACCGCATTGGCCATTACACCTGCTGACTTTGAAAATGCAGCAAGAAAATATGACGGAATGACTATTCCCGAATTGAGTCAACAGATTAAAAAATTGAAATTTCGCGGAGCTACAGGTGTAGAAGCTTATGAAGTAGAGCGACAAATCAGATTTTCATCGCCCTTCACCATTTTTGTATTGGTGTTTATGGGAGTGATTGTTTCATCCAAAAAAAGTCGGGGCGGAACGGGGTTTCAAATTGCGCTGGGATTTTTACTTTCTTTTGTTTTCATCTTGTTCTTCACAATGTCACGGACATTTGCTGAGGCTGGATCTTTATCTCCGGTATTGGCCGCATGGATTCCAAACATCACGTTTAGTATAATTTCCTTGGCTATGTATAAATACGTACCGCGTTGATCGCTTCAACCGCAGACTATTTTAAACTTCATTTTATTGTATTCCTATGGGGATTTTCAGCCATACTGGGGTTGTTGATTTCAATTCCAGCCGTTGAAATGGTGTTGTACCGAACTTTTCTGGCAGCTATTGGGCTTGGCTTTCTAATTCTGATATCTAAAAATTCTTTTAAGGTCAGCCGTGATGACTTAGTCAAACTGATTGCTACCGGTTTCATCGTCGGTATTCACTGGATCGCGTTCTTTGCTTCTGCCAAGGTCTCCAATGCATCCGTTAGTTTGGTAGGTTTTGCAACCGGTTCACTCTGGACGGCCTTCCTGGAGCCACTTTTGGGTAGAAAAAAAATTAAACGTTTTGAAGTCATCCTTGGCCTGGTCGTACTAGTTGGCCTCTATATTATTTTCTCATTCGATTTTAAATATCCCTTAGGACTTGGCCTCGGTATTGCCTCCGGGTTTACAGTTGCTTTGTTTTCTGTTTTCAACTCAAAATTTGTGAAACGTATTCATCCGTACACTATTAATTTTTTTGAAATGATGGGGGCATTTATCTGCACCCTGCTTTTTTTACCCATTTATAAAAATACGCTGGCTGTTGATCGTCAACTTCAATTGATCCCAGAGGCGATGGATTGGCTATACATCGGTGTGCTGTCCTTTGTCTGTTCAGTTTATGCATATTCCGTTGGCATCGAACTGCTAAAACGGCTATCCGTATTCTTTGTACAGTTAACATTGAATCTGGAGCCTTTGTACGGAATCATTATGGCGGTCTTGTTCTTTGGGAAGTCAGAGCATATGCAGGGGGAATTTTACATTGGAACAACCCTTATTATAGCCTCCGTTGTATCCTATCCGTTAGTTAAGGAACGATTTATACGAGCTTATAAAACGCCGGAGAAATAAACATGGTCTGTAAATTTATTTTCCAACGAAACGGGTGTTCCAAATATTCCAAAAACAGAAGAGCCTGACCCTGACATACAAGCGTATAGGGCACCCTCCTGATAGAGTTGTTTTTTGATTTTTTCAATTTCCGGATATTTTGAGAAAACTCCTTCTTCAAAATCATTAACCAATACATTTTTCCAATCCCCAATTTCATGGTTTTTCAGAATGCCTTCCAGTGTTCCTTCCGGATTAGCCGGCTTTATGTTATTATATGCCTCACTGGAAGACACATGAATGGAGGGTGCAATCACCACCAAACCTTTTCCTTTCAATGAAATATCAATCGGAGAAAGTAACTCTCCCCTACCTTTTCCCAACACCGGATTTTTCTGTATAAAGAAGGGGCAATCGCTACCCAATTGCAAGGCATAATCCATCAGTTGTTTTTCGGGCAGTTCCAGCTCAAAAATTTCATTCAGCAGGTTAAGGGCATAAGCGCCATCGGATGATCCGCCTCCCAGTCCGGCACCCATGGGAATAATCTTATGCAGATGCATACTAACAGGGGGCAATTTAAAATCATCTGCCAGAACATAATATGCTTTCAGGCAAAGGTTCTCTTCTGGCTTCCCGGGTATGGTTCTTCCCGAATTGGTAAATGAAATTGTTTCAGCTGGAATAATCTCGAGTATATCATTCCAAGGAACGGGGTAAAAACAGGTTTCAATATTATGAAAACCATCATCTCTTTTTGAGATCACCCGTAAGCCAAGATTTATTTTACAATGTGGAAAGGAAACCATCCTGGTTGAGGCTAATCAAATATGGTTGTCGCCTCTATTTTTTCAATCTTTCAATCAGCTCTTCAGTCATCCCTGTTGAAGAAAATCCTCCATCATGCATTAAGTTTTGCATGGTTACCAGACGGGTAAAGTCAGAAAACATGGCTACAATAAAATTTGCGCAGTCTTCAGCCGTAGCGTTACCCAGAGGAGACAGCATCTGAGCATAGTCATAAAAAACATCGAAACCGGAAATTCCTGCTCCGGCAGTAGTCTTAGTAGGAGATTGAGAAATAGTATTTACCCTTACCTTTTTCAATTTAGCAAAGCGATATCCGTAACTCCTTGCTATCGACTCCAGGACAGCTTTAGCTTGCGCCATATCAGAGTAATCCGGATAGGTTCGTTGTGCAGCGATGTAGGTAAGGGCCAATATAGATCCCCATTCATTCATCGCATCCGTCTTTTCAGCAGTCTGTAATACTTTGTGAAACGATATGCCGGAAATATCCAACGTTTTTAAAAACCAATCGTAATTTAAATCTCCATAGGATTTATCCTTTCTTACATTGGGACTCATTCCGATAGAATGAAGGACAAAATCAATTTTTCCCCCCAACAATTCTAAGGATTTTGTAAATAGACCATTCAAATCCTGCTCAGAGGTAGCATCGGCAGGTATTACTTCAGCGCCACAAGCTTTGGCTAACTCATTGATTTTCCCCATACGCATGGCAATGGGTGCGTTGGTAAGTGTGAATGTCCCCCCCTCTTCTTTAATTTTTAGTGCGGTTTTCCAGGCGATGGAGTTTTCATCCAACGCCCCGAATATAATTCCTCTTTTTCCTTTTAAAAGATTGAATGCCATGTCAAATAATTTTAATGGTTCAGATCCACAATTATACAAATTCCAATTCATAAGCGACTATTTTTGGCTCATGAATAGCGATCCCTCAAAGCCAATCGGCATTTACGACAGCGGTATTGGTGGGCTTACCGTAGCCCATGCCATCACCCGGCTATTGCCAAACGAAGATATTATCTACTTTGGTGATACGGCTCACCTGCCCTATGGTGATAAGTCTGAGGCAGCGATTCAGGCTTATTCGGTAAAGATTGCAGATGTACTTCTTAAAAAGGGATGTAAAGTGATTGTAATCGCATGCAATTCCGCGAGTTCCGCTGCCTATGAGTTACTGAAGGAATATGTACGAAAGGATGCGCACATTATCAATGTAATAGATCCCATGATTGATTATGTGGTTGCGCATTACCCCACTAAAAATGTGGGACTGATTGGAACAAAGAGGACTGTTAATTCCGGCATTTATTCATCAAAAGTTCAAGAGGCTGATCAATGTATAACAATGCAATCCCTGGCAACTCCGCTACTGGCTCCAATGATTGAGGAAGGATTCTTTAACAATCAAATAAGCCATGAAATCATTAGCCAATATCTTTCCGATCCCACCCTGGCAAACATTTCAGCGCTGATACTAGCTTGTACACATTATCCCTTGATTAAGAGGGAAATCAATGAATTTTATAGCTATAACGTTGATATTCTTGATTCTTCAGATATAGTGGCAGCCGCGTTGAGCGATCATCTTAAACAAAATGGCTTATTAAATACCGGCAAAAGCTCAAGCAAGAAGTTTATTGTATCCGACTTTACCCCGTCCTTTGAGGCGTCCACAAGGCTTTTCTTCGGTAAAGTGGTTCATTTGGAGCATCAACGACTTTGGAATTGAATTCGCAATTTGAACCTATCCATGTATTGTTTTGACTGATATTGAACACTTTTCAACAAACTTATTTGTTTACTTTTAAGCCTGACAACACATATAAAACCGAATAGGCTAACTTGTGTGAACCATTGGTTATGGATAATCCCGGATTGACTCAAACAGGAAAACAAAAATCGCTCTTTATCGGGCTGATCGCTTTATTCATTTTGCATAGTAATGCATGGGCGCAGGGTAATAAGGATAGAGCCGATAGCTTAACAAATGAAATCGCTAAAACGACCTCTGACTCGATACGCCTTGTAAATCTTATTGAACTTTCAAAAGAATACCAATTTAATGATTTTACCCGGGCACGCAACTTAGTTGAAGAGGCCTATCAGCTAGCTGAAGCAAAAAATTTTATTTGGGGTAAATTGGAAGCATTAAAACAGAAGAGTTTTCTTTCAACCATCCGGGGAGATTTTGTTACGGCGCTCAACTACGATAAGACCAGACTACCGATAGCCATTTCAAGCAACGACAGTATTCACATCACCAGTTCATTAAATTTTCTAGGCAACGATTACATAAATTTAGGCGAGTATGACGAGGCCTATTACTACTTCACCCAGTCGTACAAAATAGCGCGTGCCATCAAGGATTCGATTCAACTCGCCATTGCCCTGCACAATGTTGGAATTGTATTTAAAGAACTAAGTCAATTTGATCTTTCGTTGGATCATTTTAAGCTTTCCAGCAAAATAAGTGAGCTGAGCGAAGATCTCGATGGCCCAGCCTATACTTTAAATGAAGTCGGTGATGTTTATTTTCGAAAGGGTGAATATGATTCTGCCGAAAATGCCTTGCTGAATGCATTGACATTAACGCGGCAACGGGAAATAAGAATTCTTGAACCCGAAATCATTTCCCGATTGGCCCGGCTTTACTTGTCCATGGATGATTTTAGAAGGTCGTCTGCTTATTACGATTCCCTTGAAATGCTCCACGATAAAACGCAGAATGAATTTGGACTAGCGGAAGCTCAGCTTGGAAAGGGAAAACTTCTTTTATCCCAAAAAGAGTATGATGGCGCTTCAAATTTAATTCTGGAAGCATTGAGTATAGCCAAACGCCTTGACGCCCGCTCACTGGAAATTGATTGCCTTAACACCTTATCAGCCTTATCAGAGGGCAGGGGTGATTATCAAAACGCTTTGATGTACAATAAACAATCCAAGTCCCTACAGGATAGTCTCTTTAGCCAGGATATGATGCAAAAGATTTTTCAGGATCAGGTAGCGCGTCAAACGGAAAGTAAAGACCTGATGATTGCAGAACTTAGTGAGACACAGGCCAGACAGGCGCTAGAACTCAAACGGCAATCGTTTCTAAGAAATATAATGGTAGTGGTATTGGCGCTCACCGTCTTTCTTCTTTTCACTGTTTACCAAAGCGGACAGCGAAGGCGAAGGATCAATAAACTTCTTCTGGAACATCAAAATGAGATGAAGAAGAGAAGCCTCGAACTTGAACAATTAAATCAGGTAAAGGATAAATTCTTCTCAGTGATTTCTCATGACCTGCGATCACCCATTAATGCGCTCTCTGCCATTCTAGACCTGATGGCCAAGAATCAGATTAGGCCAGATGAGCTACCTAAGCTCACACAGGAATTACAACTGCAATTCAGTCACACAAAGAATCTTATCAACAATTTACTGGATTGGGCATTGCTGCAAATGGACAAACTCCGGATTCAAGCTGTCAAAGTTGATCTACAGGCATTGGTAGCTGATAATTTTACGTTGCTAAGCTCTCTTCATCTAAAAAAAATAAAATTAACAAACCTGATCCCGGAAGGCACATTTGCTTATGCCGACCTGAATATGACAAGTCTGGTTTTCAGAAACCTTATTTTAAATGGAATAAAATTTACTGAACCGGGCGGAGAGATTAAAGTAAAAGTAGAGTCTCAGGGAAACGATCTTGTGGTTGCTGTTCAAGACAATGGCGTAGGAATAAACCCCGAGGTCCAAAAAATACTTTTCGAAAAGACTTCCGGATACAGCACCCGGGGCACTGCCAATGAAAAAGGAACCGGTTTAGGGCTGATCTTATGCAAAGAATTCGTTGAGCGCAATAACGGGCGTATATGGGTAAAGAGCGAAGAGGGTAAAGGCAGCACCTTCTATTTTTCAGTGGCAAAGTTTACCGAACACGCTCCGATGGCTTATTAGAAAAGTCCAAAAAACAACTTCTGCCGAAAATTTTTTTGACATCCTTTTGGTTTAAAGGGTGTGCTCAACCAGTTCGATTTAGCTTGATGGGATGGATTAATAAAACTAACTTTGTGCCTTAATATCTCTCTATGAGTGATACCATCCTT
Organism: uncultured Ohtaekwangia sp.; assembly: GCA_964436055.1. Lineage (GTDB taxonomy): Bacteria > Bacteroidota > Bacteroidia > Cytophagales > Cyclobacteriaceae > ELB16-189. The sequence goes on along the minus strand of CAYTBO010000008.1, from coordinate 55,789 downwards.
CACGAATGTGGCATTGCCCTTATTCGACTGCGGAAACCACTTTCCTACTATATCGAAAAGTACGGGAGTACTTATGCGATGAACAAAATGTACATTTTGATGGAAAAACAACACAATCGTGGCCAAGACGGGGCGGGTGTTGCCAATATCAAAATAGATCAAAAACCGGGCTTCCGATACATCAGCAGGTATCGGAGTATGAAGCCACAGCCCGTAGCAGATCTTTTTACAAAAATTGGAAAGAAGTATAAAAAAGGACTGAAAAAGGGTGGGGAGAAATTCAAAGAAGAGCAATGGCTAAAAGAAAACGTTGCCTTTACCGGCGAACTTTGGCTTGGTCATCTCCGGTACGGAACCCATGGCTTTAACAGTATTGAAAATATTCATCCCTTTCTGAGACAGAATAACTGGAGAAGCCGAAACCTGGTCATGGCGGGTAATTTTAACATGACCAACGTGGATGAGCTTTTTGATATTTTAGTTGGCCTGGGTCAGCATCCTAAGGAAAAAGTAGATACGGTAACCGTAATGGAAAAAATCGGACACTTCCTGGATGAAGAAGTGCAATCCCTGTTTAAAAAGTATAAAGACAAATTCACAAATCCTGAAATCTCAGATATTATCGAAAACGAAATAGATCTGCAACGTGTGCTAAAGAGAGCCTGCAAGGATTTTGATGGCGGATATACGATGGCCGGACTCACCGGATCAGGTTCAGCTTTTATAGTGAGGGATCCATCGGGCATACGACCTGCCTACTACTATGCTGACGATGAGGTGGTTGTGGTTGCATCAGAAAAACCCGCTATCAAAACGGCTTTTAATATTGAATACAATCAGATAGAGGAAATTGACCCGGGCAATGCACTCATCATTACCAAGAGCGGGGACTTAGCTCAATATCCGATAATCAAACAAATGGAAAAAAAATCCTGCAGCTTTGAAAGGATCTATTTTTCAAGAGGAACAGATCCGGAAATCTATCAGGAGAGAAAATCATTAGGAAGACAACTGGTGCCGCAGATTCTTAAGTCTATCAATTTCGATCTTAAAAACACCATATTCTCATACATCCCTAATACCGCTGAGACATCTTTCCTTGGCATGATGGGCGGAATTGAAGATTTTCTCATCAATAAACAAAAAGATATTTTTATAGATGGAAAACCCTATGTTGATTCTCCCGAAGAGTTACTTTCTTTCAGGCCAAGGGTAGAGAAAATCGTACTCAAAGATGCCAAGCTAAGAACGTTTATCGCGGATGACGAGCATCGTGGTGAAATGGTAGCCCATGTATACGATACCACCTATGAAGTTGTAAACAAAGGCAAGGATACACTAGTTGTCATTGATGATTCTATTGTAAGGGGTACAACGTTGGAGAAAAGTATCCTTAAGATGTTGGACCGGCTTAATCCAAAAAGGATTGTTGTCGTTTCATCTGCCCCTCAAATTCGCTTCCCCGACTGCTATGGTATTGATATGAGTCGGATGGGTGATTTTGTCGCCTTCCGTGCCATGATCCAGTTGATTAAAGATCAAGGCAAGGAGTACTTGTTGGGCGAAGTGTATGAGCAATGTCTTCAGTCTGAAAACGAGCATAATCCGAAAAATTATGTAAAGAAGCTATATGATCAGTTTACGTATGAGGAAATTTCTGATAAGATAACGGAAATTGTAAGACCTGAAGGGATGAAGGCTGAGCTTAAGGTGGTTTTTCAGTCCATTGAAAGTCTTCACAAATCCATCCCTAACCATACGGGTGATTGGTACTTTACAGGCAACTACCCTACCAAAGGAGGAATGCGTGTATCTAATCGATCTTATGTGAACTACATGGAAGGAAAGTTAGTGCGGGCCTACTAACTATTCTCAGGCAAGTAAAAATCAAAAACAATTTTTTCCATGCAATGAAAATGTCCCTTTGGGCATTTATCATATCCAATCTTAGAACAAGGACGGCAGTCAAGCTTATTGTTTTCCAGTATAGTAAACTTGGTTCTATACGGATACATTCCAAACAGCGGAATCGTATTGCCCCATATAGCGAATATTTCCTTCTTAAAAGCAGCAGCAATATGCATCAACCCGGTATCATGCGTAAAGACATAGGTTGCCCTTTTAATAATACTTGCCGATTGATTTAAGTTGTATTTTCCACATGCATTGTGAATCACTGTCTTTTTATTCAATGTCGATTGCAACTCTGGCTCCATATCCGGGTAGTCATTACTTTTTTCAAAAAACAAACGCACCGCTTCTCCCTTGTCAAAATCTTCTTTCCCACCCAACAAAACTATGGGTCGATTGATCTTGTCACATAATTCAATCATGCGTCTTATCGGAAGCTTTTTAGTGGCATGTTGCCCGCCAATCGCATAGGCAGCATAACCTGCCCGATGGGATTCCGGCAACCATTCTTCCGGCACCTGATCTTTGTCCGGAATAAAATAGTCAAGTCCCAAAGAATCATTTTTTACATTCAGTGGCCCGGCTGCATCCAGGTATCTGTCCACAATATGTAATGAAGGGAGTTTATTAATTTTTAGATTAACCATCAACCACTTTTCCCAATTTAACTTCTTAAAGCTGCTTGCCTCAACACCAAGTGCGAGCTTGATAATTTTGGTACGGAGATTATGATGCAGGTCAATAACATAATCAAAATGAAGGCCTTTCAATTTTTTAATGAGAGGTGTAAGTTCCTTTTCTAATACATGCACCTGATCAACATACGGGTTCTCTTCGAGTATTCCCTGATATTGCTTTTTGGTGGCATAATGAATCTCCGCATTGTCCAGTTGTGTTTTCAGCACCCTGATGACCGGTGTGGTGAGGACAATGTCACCAATGGAGGAGAAACGGAGTATTAATACCTTCATGAATGGCTTAAATCCTAAAGCCTTAAATCTAACTTAATCCGGGTGAGTAAAGAGCATCCTAAGCCAAAAAATCAATTCAATTTTCACAAATGTCTCAAAACATTTCTTATAGGAACTGGATTAGCGGGAAAATAAGAATTGTATTTGCTATTTTAGAATCGAGTGAAATTCCCCTTTTAAACTTAAATTAATACCATGAACTATTGGCTAATGAAGACAGAACCAGGGACTTATTCTTGGGACGATCTTGTTAAGGATAAGAAGACTGTTTGGGATGGTGTACGCAATTTCCAGGCCCGAAGCAACCTCAAGGCAATGAAGAAAGGAGATGTAATTTTTATCTATCACAGCGGTGAAGGAAAGGAAATCGTTGGCACAGCAAAGGTTACCAAAGAGCATTTCCCCGATCCAAAGGATAAAGACTGGGTTGTAGTGGAAATTACATCGGACAAAAAAATAAAAAATCCGGTTTCGCTGGCTACTGTTAAAGCAACCAAGAAACTGGCAAGCATGGTACTGGTAAAATCATCGAGACTTTCCGTTCAGCCTGTAAAAAAGGAAGAGTTTGATTTAATTATGGAGATGAGTCAAAAAATATAATGTTGTCCATTTTCTCACATATCCATTTTAGTTATAAACAGCTAGCAAATCTGTTAGTAACTAGCTTCATTATTGGTTATGGCAATGCCTATGCCCAATTGATACCCAAGGTGAGGTATGAAAAGGAATTGAAAAGTTCAGACAACGGTTTTGTCATCGTATCCTTGCGCGAAAATGGAATAGCGCTCATCCGAGAAAAAAATAAATTTAATGAAGGGAAGCGGTTGTGGGAAGTGACCCTGCTTGATACGGCTCTGGAAGAAAAATGGCAGAAAGATCTTGAAATAAAATCCAACTATGATATGCTTGGATACGAATACGTAGGCCAGTACGTCTATTTTTTATTCAGAGAAGGAGATAAAGATTCCAGTAAATTCGGTCTCGTTCAAATTCATATAAATGACTTTTCTGTAAAAGAGTACGAAATAAAACACGAATTTTCATTTCGACTCACTCATTTTTCAGTTGTAGGCGAAAATGTACTTTTCGGAGGATATGTATCCCGTGAGCCGGCCGTATTGTTATTTGAAACATCCTCACACTTCATCAAAGTGATCCCGGGCTTCTTTCTGAAGAATACTGAAATGCTGGACCTCACTGTGAATTGCAACAATACATTCAATGTGTTACTGATGGAAAGAAATTCAATGGACAAACGTCATCTGGTTGCCAAGACTTTTGATCAGATGGGTGTGCTCTTGCTGGAAGATTATATTGAAATTGAAAAAGAAAAAAACATTCTCACAGGTATCACGAGCAGCCTGAAAAGGGAAGAACTGATTATTATTGGAACATACACAGAAGGCGTAACCACGGAAGCACTCGGATATTTCTCCGTACTGGTCGATCCCTTCACAGATCAAAAAATTCATTATTATCCATTTCCGTCGCTTGATCGATTGCTGGATTATTTACCTGAGAAAAGGGCTTCCCGTATAAAGTCAAAATCTATAGAAAGAATAGAGCAGGGTAAAAACCCAGACTTCAAAGCCCATGTACAGCCCATTCGCATTGAAGAAACGGACGAAGGATTTTACTTCCTCTCTGAAATGTACGACCCCGTTGCCTCTAACCCTCGTCCCTATTGGAACAATTATTATAGCCCATACTATGGAGACGGTTTTGCTCCGTATAGCTACAACCCTTTAATGAACCGTTATGCTTATGGCCCGTACGAAATGAACAACATGACGGAAAGCAAATCGGCTAAAATGATCGAATCCGTACTTATCTTATTCAGCGGGGATGGAAAATTGCTGTGGGATAATAGTTTGAAATTCATTGATGAGAAAAGGAATACCCTTGAACAAACATCCGAATTTATAGTAAAAAATAACCTGGCATTTATTGCGTATAAAAAGAAACAAGAGATTCACGCAACTACAGGTTCAAAAAATTTAGAATCGGAAACCGATACGCTTTTAATTCCATTGAAGAGTCCTTCGGATATTATAAAATACGAAACTGAGGAAGACACAGGGATACGGTATTGGTTTAACTACTACCTCTATGTCTGGGGCTACCAATCCTTGCGAAATACAGAAAAAAAAGAAGAAGATCCGATCCGGTATGTTTTCTACATCAGCAAATTCGAGGCAGAGTAAAATCTGCCTATCTTTCATTTTTGCAGCATTATTATGCTGCGGTGAACGGATGTTCGCTCAGGTTCAGCAAATTGACCGGTATGAAATCGCTATAAATAACGATGAACTATCCGATTTTACCACGGTGTCCTGTGGTGAGAAAGGGTTGATGATTTATCATAGAGTTTTTGAACCCAAAATTGACAAGCTCGAAATAATCCGAATTGATACTTCACTGCAAGAGGTCTGGAAACAGCAGGTAAAGGTAGCCAAAGACTTGCAGGCAGTTCAATCAGCAGTGAAAGATGATATTTTATTTATCCTGTTCAGAAGTCAGAATTATCAATTTGGTGATTTTCAAATAGCTGCCATTTCTATTGACAATGGTGAATCACTGGTTTATACCGTAAAAAATCTAATTCCCTTTGACCCGACCGAATTTGTAATCACTACGGAGTCCGCGCTAATTGGTGGTTATTTCAATTACAGGCCGCTGGTACTCTATTTCAACTTTGCTTATCAAACTTCGAAAATTCTGCCCGGCTTCTTTAACGAGCCAGGAGAACTAACACAAATAAAAACCCACGACAATGGAACTACCGATGTAATTGTAAGCACAGACAACTATGAAAAAAAGAAGAGTCTCTGGATAAGAAATTACAATGTAAACGGAGAAATCATCAAAACGACCATCCTTCAACCCGATGCCAACAAAAATTTAATCTTTGGCCGTTCGATTGCGGTAGCTGACGAGCAACTGGTAGTAGGCGTATACGGAAGATTTAAGGAATACTCCAGGGGGATATTTATTGCTAAAGTAACACCTACTGGTGAATACCAGATTAAGTATTACAACTACGCAGACCTGCTGCATTTTTTTCGATACATGAAGGCAACCAAAGAAAAAAGAATAAAAGGCAGGATCGAACGAAAGAAAATCAAAGGCAAAAAAGCCAAGTTCAATTACCGGTTCATCGTTCATGAAATTATCAAAACGGACGATGAGTACGTTATGCTAGGTGAAGCATTTTATCCCCAATACGCTTATCCAACGGGTGTGGCTTATCGAACGGGTATTCCGCAGATGCATAGTCACTCTTTTTCAAGAGGAGGTTACACATTGATTGGCTACCAATATACCCATGCTGTGGTAATCGGCTTTGATAAAAATGGCACGATGAAATGGGATAACAGTTTTGAGATCAATGATGTGATGACATCCAACCTTGAACAATTTGTCAAAATCCAACCGTTTGATGATAAGATTTTACTGCAGTATGTATTTGGCAACCAAATCAGGACCAAAATCATTAAAGATTCAGAAATTGTTGATGGTAAATCGTATGATCAAATAAAACTGAGGTTTGAAGACGATATTTTAAATGAATCAAAATCCAAAGCCAATTCACTGAACTACTGGTATGATGGACACCTGTACGTATGTGGCGTTCAGCAAATCAAGAACTTTACTGATCTTGAAGTCAGCGCCGATCGACGGGTTTTTTTTGTAAACAAAATCAACTATAAATAAGGGTTGAGCACATTTTTAGTATCTTCGCACTCAGGCCTATGCAGAAGAAACTCATTCTCGACTCTGACCTGCTTGATATCACGCTGAATCGGCTTTGCCAGCAACTCATTGAAAATCATGACCGCTTTGAGGAAACCGTGATTTTGGGTCTTCAACCCCGTGGAATCTACCTCGCTGAACTCATTCATCAGAAGCTTGAAAAACTAATCAAAATCAAGATTCCACTGGGATACCTGGATACCACCTTCCATCGCGACGATTTTCGCAGGCGTGATACACCTGCCAAAGCAAGTGAAACGAGGGTTCCCTTCGTCATTGAGGGCAAGAAAGTTGTCCTGATCGATGATGTTCTGTTTACAGGACGAACTGTGCGGGCGGCAATGGATGCGATGATTGCTTTTGGAAGGCCAGCCAAAGTGGAACTGCTGGTATTGGTAGACCGGAAACACAATCGGGACTTGCCCATTTCGGCTGACTATGTTGGGAACTATGTAAATACAATAGCATCACAGCGGGTACTAGTAGAAATGCTTGCCCAAGGTCATAAGCAAAACCGAATTTGGTTAATCAACCATGATTAGCACTATGTCTAAACTTAGCCAACCACACCTGTTAGGAATCAAAAACATAACAGAAAAAGACATTGAGCTAATTTTTGAAACCGCTACTAACTTTAAAGAAATTATTAATCGTCCCATAAAAAAAGTGCCTTCGCTTCGCGACGTAACCATTGCCAATATCTTTTTTGAAAATTCTACGCGTACCCGATTGTCATTCGAGTTGGCCGAGAAAAGACTTTCTGCAGATACCATCAACTTTACAGCATCCAGCAGCTCGGTGAAAAAAGGGGAAACCCTGTTGGATACCGTTAATAACGTACTGGCCATGAAAGTAGACATGGTTGTAATGCGTCATGCCAGTGTAGGCGCTCCGCATTTTCTGGCAAAACACATTAAAGCAAAAATTATTAATGCCGGAGATGGAACTCACGAGCATCCCACGCAGGCTTTGCTTGATACATTTTCGATTATTGAAAAACTAGGAACACTGAGTGGTAAAAAAGTAGCTATAATTGGCGACATTCTCCACTCCAGGGTAGCTTTGTCCAATATTTTTGCCCTTCAAAAACTGGGAGCCAACGTAATGGTATGCGGGCCACCTACCCTGTTGCCCAAATATATCGCGAGCCTGAATGTGAAGGTAGAATTAGATGTAAGAAAAGCCCTTGCGTGGTGTGATGTAGCAAATGTTTTACGCATCCAACTGGAAAGGCAACAGATTAAGTATTTCCCTTCCTTACGGGAATATTCAATCTACTATGGAATTAATAAGAAACTGCTGGATAGTCTAAAGAAGGAGATAATCCTGATGCATCCCGGCCCTATCAATCGCGGAGTTGAGCTAACCAGTGATGCCGCTGATTCTCATCATTCCATCATTCTTGATCAGGTCGAAAATGGGGTAGCTGTGCGGATGGCAGTATTATACCTTCTGGCGGGCACTGCAGCCTGACCACGTTTTACACATCTATTTGACTTAAAAATCTCCCGCGGGTGAGCCCTAAATTAGTACCTTTGTAGTCCAAAATAACTCGCTTCATGATTTACAATTCCATCATTGAAACCATTGGCAATACTCCAATGATACGGCTTAACAACCTGAGTAAAGGGATAAAAGGCACACTGCTGGTTAAAGTCGAGTACTTCAACCCGGGAAACTCAACAAAGGACCGTATGGCCCTGAAAATGGTGGAGGATGCTGAAAATGCTGGATTGCTAAAGCCAGGCGGAACAATCATTGAAGGAACCAGCGGAAATACGGGGATGGGACTTGCCCTGGCCGCTATTGCCAAGGGTTACAAGTGCATTTTTACCATGGCGGATAAACAATCCCAGGAAAAAATAAATATTCTAAAAGCGGTAGGTGCGGAGGTGATTGTATGTCCCACCAATGTAGAGCCCGATGATCCACGGTCTTATTATTCGGTAGCGCGAAAACTAAATAAAGAACTTCCAAATTCATTCTACCCCAATCAATACGACAACCCATCTAATGCTGCTGCTCATTTCGAAACTACCGGACCAGAAATATGGACGCAGACAGGAGGGAAAATCACACATTATGTGGCGACTGTGGGTACGGGTGGCTCAATGTGTGGCACAAGCAGATACCTTAAAAGCCATCGTAATGACATCTTCAGTGTAGGCATTGATACCTACGGATCGGTATTCAAGAAATACAAAGAGACGGGCGAATTTGACCGAAATGAAATTTACCCCTATCTCACGGAAGGATTTGGCGAAGATATTCTACCCAAAAATGTGGACTTTGATGCCATTGATCAGTTTATAAAGGTGACCGATAAGGATGGCGCGATAATGGCGAGAAGGCTTTCAAAAGAAGAGGGATTATTTGTGGGTTGGAGTAGCGGCTCTGCCGTGCATGGCGCTTTAGAATACGCTAAAGAGAATTTGAAAGAAAATGATTTAATGGTAATCCTGCTTCCAGATCATGGCACCCGATATTTAAACAAGGTGTACAATGATAACTGGATGAAAGACCATGGCTTCTTGGAGGAAAGAACGTACTCTACCGCCAAAAAAATAATCGCTCAGCGAAATGGCCATGATAGCCTCTTTACCGTATCAAAAAATTCAGCGATAGGTGAAGCCATCTCCATACTGAGTAAGGAAGGGATTGATCAGGTACCTGTGGTTGAGAACAACGAATTTGTAGGCAGTATTACCGCATCAAGCCTTTTAGAGAAAGTGATTCACGATCCTTCTATCACCAGCAAACCGGTTGGTGAAATTATGGATGCCCCCATGACCTTTGTTGCGCTGGATAGCACCCTGGATGTATTATCTTCGTTGCTAAATAAATCGAATAAGGCTTTATTGGTAAGAGATGATTCCGATAAGGTTCATATTATCACCCAGCACGATATTTTGAAAGCCATGTCGTAAGGCAGATAAGCCTTACTTACCTTTCTTGATCTCAATTTCAATTCGGTCGTTGTAACCAGAAAGTGTACCTCCTTGCGGATAGATCATCACTTTTCCGCCTTCCGCTTTGGTTTTGATGCGTTTTACATCAATTCCCTGACTTACCAGGTATTCCTTTACCAGGTCGGCTCTATATTGAGTCAGTTGCTTTGCCGATACGGTCTCCCTGATATTCAAGGTGCTGGTTTCAAAGAACTCATTTGAATTACCTTTTATCACAATATTTCTGGACTGTTTGCCATTGCAATGGCCATGAACCATAATTTTATACTTTGAATTTTCCTTCATCAGGTCAACTAGTCCGTCAAGCTCAATTCGGGATCCGGGTTGGAGTATTGCAGAATTGCCAAAAAACTTAACGTTGTTAAATTCGATATAGTCACCCTTTTTGGATCTAACCAATTCGATGGGAATGATAACCTCATTTTGTGAACCGACTCCCGAAGATAAGGCACCTGGATTATCATAGTCAATGGTGAGTTCCACAGGTCTGTACCCAGGGGCCTGAACAGCAGCGATGAATGCATTCTCTGTATTTCGGGGAGCAGTAATATAAACCACTTCATTTCCTTTAAATGCCTGATACTGAGTTGACGAAGGCGACTCAATAACATGTACTTCGCCCAACACCTCCTCATTTACACTCACCAACCTGAATAGAAAGGCCTTTCCCTTTGGCTTTTCTACCACCGGTTCTTCTACTACCACCGGTTCCTCGGGGGTTTCTTCAATGACGGGCTCTTCAACCGGTTCCTCTACAGGAGGGGGTGTTTCTTCCACCGGTTCTTCAACCACGGGCTCATCTGCTTCTTTTCCTAACTTTCCAGAAAATACCCATGCATCTTTATACTTGGTTTCTACCCTGATCTTTAGCATCAATGAAAATGCCGCTCTTCTGTCGGCAGTTCTTAGGATAAAAACATAATAAAGTCCTCTGGCCTCATTGATTGCATATTGAGCGTTAAAATTCGATTTGTTGGCTTGATCTGTCCATCTAATGGCATTGTCATGCTTGGCAAAGGCTCCAATAACGACATAATGCTCCATTTCCGACTGCGCTTTAGCCAATTGAACGGAAACGGTAAGGCTGGCAAACCAAATCAGGAGTAACGTTTTCTTCACAAGGGTATATTTTTATCTGTCCAAATTAAACAATCGCACTTTAAAACACCACATAGTATACTCGGTTTGTTGATGCAAGGATTCTATTTTTTTTATGCTCCCGATTATTCCTCCAAAATTTCGATTTCTACCCTTACATTAGCTTGAGCCAGACTATGGTTCTTATCATAAAGGCTTCGTTTTCCACCCCACGCTTTTGTTTCCATTCGATCGGGTTCAATGCCTTTGGAAATAAGATATTCCCTAATAGTCTCGGCTCTTACCTCAGATAGTTTCTTTGAAGAACCATAGCCATCAACAGAGCCGGTCAAAGAGAAAAAATTCTTGTCTTCACCAAGGTTTATTATTTTTCCTGCACCGCCACCATTGGTATGGCCGTGAATTCTGATTCTATACTTTTGGTTTTCTTTCATCATTTCGGTTAAGCTCTCTACCTCACTTTTAGATTCTCCCCGCATGATGGCGGCATCATTAAAAAAATAAACATTGTACATGATCGAAATATCACCCTTCCTCAATCTTATCATATCAAAATCAATTACCGATTCCCCTTCATCTCCTTCCCACACCAATTCGCTGATAGAAGGATTATCGTAATTAATTGTCTTATTTTCCTTTCTGTAGCCAAACGCTTCACATTCAAAAGTTACATTGCCAGAAACCGCAGGAGGTTTAATGCTCACAATTTCATTGGCTGGATATGTCCCAAGCTTTCTGGACTTAATGAGGTCAACCATATTAATTTCCCCGCTCAGTTCCTTGCCTTTTAGCGCTGACTTGACATTGAATCGAAATGCCTTGGAGCCTGCTTCAATTATTGTCTTTTCCTTAACCGGCTGAGGTGCTGGATCTTCTAATGATTGGGCAGGCTGAATTGACTCTTCAACCATATTTTCCTGCTCCATCCTATTGGTTTCAGCTCCTTCCATACTATCGCTTGCAGGGGCGATATCCTGACTATCATTGACTTTTACATTTTCCATGGAAATTCCTGTATCCGGATTTAAATCCTTCCCAACGGAAGCTGATGGTAACCCTTCGCTGGCATTACCATTTCCCAGTAAACCATTATAAACCCAGGTATCCCAGTAAGACGATTCTTTTTGTAGTTTTTTCGCTTCCGATATAGCGGCAACCGGGTTATTGGTTTTCATCACATAGACATAGAATAACTCGCGTTTGGGATTTATTGCAAACTCAGCTTGAAAACGCATCGACCTGGCCTTGGCGGTAAAGTGAGTGGCATTATCATGGCTCGCAAAAGCTCCGATCACAACATAATTTGGATTTTCAGATTTTGAAGCCGGCGAAGTGGTTTGCCCCTGAAGTGTTAACGTTATTAAAAAAATAGGCAGGACCAGATTTAATTTAGATTCCATAGACATTCACCTTTTAAGTTTAAAAAAATCAAATATAATTACTAATTAACTAAAAAAATTAATCAAATACAGATAAAACATTACATATCAATTAGTTATGGAGATGAAAGAATCTGGAAGGATCGCAAAAGGATTTCACCCTTGTCGTCTACCAAAGTCAGGTTATGCACACCCGGTTCAGCTGAAAGAGCCAGTTGATGATTTTTCCGTGTTGTACCCATAAAATTACCATCCAAATGCCAATACACTGTTGATTGGGCACTCTGGTGAGCAGCTTGAAAAAGCGCTTTGCCAGGAGCGCCATCTAGTTCGCGAGGAACAAAAATTGAAGCGTCAGGTTTTGGATAAATTAAATCAAGGACTGCCATTTGATCTGAAATAGGGCATCCTTGCCTGGGCGGTGGCAGGGTTCGATAGCTTAGATTTTTCGTTTTGAAATAATATTCCTGCACCGGTGGCAATACAAACCAATTTACTGCTGCCAGTTTATCGATTTGCTCACAATCAAGATTTACCTGAAATTTTCTGTCTTCCGAAAGGTGAATTCGTTTATGAAAAGAACACGGTGGTGCATGAAGTCCATTCTTTGTTACCCACACAGGTTGACTCTCTTCACAATAATCCGCAAATCGTTGTCCGCTTCTAGTGCAAACCTTTATTTCTTCCATTTCTGATTGCGGCATCTGAAACCACGGCTGGCCAGGCAACAATGAAAAAAGATCAAACAAAATAGGCGCGGCCATCTCCGTTCCTGTGAGACCCGGCCTGCCTTCGCCATCAGCATTACCCACCCAAACACCGATTGTATATTCCGGATTTGTTCCTACAGCCCATCCATCTCTAAAGCCAAAACTGGTACCCGTTTTCCATGCAATAGGCTTCGATGAATTAAAATGTTTCCAACCCGTTTCTTCGCCAGGTCTGTACACTTCTTTCAAAGTATTCATGGTGAGCCATATTGCTGCCGCACTTATTAAATTTGATTGTTCCCTTTCGCTGCTTGCTCCTTCAGGCGGCCGATCAAGATAATAAGGTGAATGAAAATCACTTTGGCGGTATCGATTCACCCCTGGTGAAGTAAAATAATTGTTGAGTGTTCGCGAAAGAGACGCATAAGCCCCAGTGATATCCCATAGGGTACCTTCAGCGCCTCCCAGCACCAATGAGAGACCGTAGTGATCCGCATTCTTCTTTAGTGTAGATAAACCTGCATGTTTTAGTAGTTCATAAAATTTCTCGTACCGATAGTCTTGTAATTCCAGCACTGCAGGTATATTGAGCGACCTGATGAGTGCTTTGTCAGCAGGTACGGCTCCATCATATTCTCTCGAAAAATTTTTAGGTGAAAATCCACTGATGACGGTTGGAATATCGGGGACCAGGGTTTGGGGCAGCATTTTTCCATCGTCCATCATGGCGGCAAATAAAAATGGTTTGAGAATGCTTCCTGTGCTTCGTGGCGCAGTGACAATATCTACCATTTCCCCATGCTCGATCCCTGCATCAGTATTACCCACATATGCGAGCACTTCTCCTGTCTGTACTTTCAGAATTAAGGCAGAAGCATTAAATACCTGGTTTCCGCTGATGCGCGTATAGTGGTCCTGAATAATTCTCTCTGCTTGAATTTGAATGGTTTCTACAATAGTAGATTCAATCCGTGTTTGCTGATGTCCGTCCAAAATAGCACGGGTAAGAAGATGTTTCGCATGCCGTGGTAATGCAAGCGGTTTATGAGGCAACTCTTCCGATTTGGCAAGCGCCAAAGTTACGTCATCCAATTTTTCCGCTGCTGCAAGGCGGTCCAGCAATTTATTTCTTTTAGCCAGTAGCTCGTTTCTGTTTTTATTAAGATGAATCAATGATGGGTTATTTGGCAACACGGCCAGCATAGCCGCCTCTGCCCAGCTTAACTGCCCTAACCTTCTGCCAAAGTATCGCCACGAAGCGGCTTCAAGACCAACCACATTGCCGCCAAAAGGAGCATGTGAGGCATAAAAAGATAGTATTTCACTTTTATTAAATGAAAGTTCTAACCGAACTGCTAAAATCATTTCAAACGCCTTTTCAAAAAATGTCCGTGAATGATTTTTTCTCATCAACCGAATAACCTGCATGGTAATCGTGCTGCCCCCACTGACCACCTTAGCTGCCCTCAAATTTTGTTTGATGGCTCTTCCCGTTGCTAGCAAATCAATCCCGGGGTGATTAAAAAATCTTTTATCTTCAAACATCAGAATTGCTTCCGTGAACTTCACAGGCACATTCTGCTGTTCCGGAAACCGCCACTGGCCGTCATCAGCAATTGATGCGGATAGTAAATTTCCAGTTCTATCTTCCAGCACGGTGGAATAAGGAACCTGAAAGAGTGGATCGGGCAACAAAAAATAAAAGAGGATCCCTGCCACACTTAATGCAGCAACAAGAATTATTCTTTTGGCCGATTTCCCCTTCATTTCAAATACTAGTCCTAAGGATTGAGATTTGCTCTTATCACCTCAACCTCTTGGCCCTTAAGGCGCGTATAAATACCCCGATCATACATTGCCTCACAACTAACAGCAGGCATATAATAAGAGCCCGCATAACTGGCCGTCAGTAAAACATTAAAAGTCTTTCGCTGATTTGGCGCCAGATCAAAATAAGTGTAAACCCTGTCGTCACGGATATCCTGATATGTAGGAATATCTCCTAATAGGCTGTCTTCTGCATCATCCAGTCTCAGGTTATTAATTTCCCAGCCACTGGGAAAAATATGATTGAGGGCCAGATTTTTATAAACACCTCTCAGCCCGGGATTGCTCACAGTGACCGATGCGATGAACTCCTGACCTTGCTCCAGTTGAGTCGGGTTAATGGTGTTGCCTTTTGTATCTGAATAGGCGATTACCATCTTCAAATTACTCTCTTCATTTTCCTCCATTCCGTGCGCCGGGGTCCCACTAAGGATAACGTTGACATACAATGATCCGGCACCGCTGTTGGTAAACTGTAGCGGCATGGACTTAAACTGGTCTGCCTTCAACTCAAGTTGAGCAACCGGTAGTTCTGTGCTTGCTGATACTTGATTGCCGTTGTACGAGTAACTGAACTTTATGTCTCCCTTCTTTTCCATCGAAGCAAAAGTTCCAACGGACTTCAAACACCATGCTACATCTTGTGTACTCATCCAGCTATTTGAATTGCTTAAGGAGGCTGAGATATCTTTTAATATTTCAAATCCTCTGACGCGCTCGTTCAACAGCAACAAAGTTTCCAGGATGATGGCCTTATCCCGCAAATCGGAACCGTAAGAATATGCCATCTCCTGATAGGGCTTTACAGAAACAGGTAAATTCTCTACCAGTTTTTTTGCCGCCTCCGGTTGTCCGGCTTTTACATAAGCAGCTGCCAGCATCCATTTAGCAGTTACCGACATCCCATTCATTTCTCTTAGCCTGTTCATGGCACTCAATTCTGGATTTCCTGCTAATGCCAATGTATAAAGTCGATAGGCTTGTGTGATTTCATCCCGAACATATTCTCTTCCCCATCTCCAGGACTGTGCTCTCTCTCGTTGATACTTTTTCCATCGGTTCAACATATCTCCCGGAACAAAGTAGCCCTGGGCAGAAGCCTCAATTAAAAAATGACCCGCGTAGGTTGAGCCCCAACTATCCGAATCCTCATTTCCAGGCCAATAAGAAAAACCTCCGTCACGGTTGACAAACAGCCTCAATCTTTCAATCCCCGCTTTAATATTACGTTGGGTCTTCTCCTTGGCTGTTTCGTTGAGCGTCATTACGCTGCTCAAATACAGTTGTGGAAACACCGATGACGTGGTCTGTTCAATGCAACCATAAGGATAGTTTAATAAATATCGTAAGCGCTGACCCAGGTTCACCGGTGGAAGGCTGGACACTTCTAATGTAGCTGAATTTGTTCCGTTTATTCCAATTGGCGCGATGGGAGCAGTCCATGATTTTCCAGCTTCCACAAAGGTATTTTGTACTCTGGTGACCCTGGGATTCGGATTTCGAATTTCAATATCTATTACATCTGTAGCTTTATAACTTCCGGAACTCACTGAAACCTCCACCTTGGCCATACCTGTTTCACTTTTTACTACTAATTCAAAATCTGTGGTCAGATCTGTAGCTCCGTTCATAGTGACTTTCTTACTACTACCATTCGGCAATGATAGCGGACCTGTCACATTTACGTTCACGTTGACATCGGTAATACCGCTTTCCATGGAGAAAATTGTGATTGGCAATTTCAGGCTTTCCTCCGGTCCCAATACTCGAGGTAATGTGGCAAGCACCATCAAAGGTTTTCTTACGGGTGTAGCTTTATCCGTTTTTCCATAAGCTCCGTTGTACCCTGCTACCAACATGGTTTTCACTGAACCGATGTATTGAGGCATTATAAACCGATGTTCATTACTTCGTCCATCCAAAGAAATTGGTCCAAAGAATTTCACTACAGGTTTAAAACGATTGGCCTTGCTATCATCTTCCTTCCCTTGCAACTCACCATCACCTCCTATTGATAATAGTCTTTCCACCCTACCTCCGAACGCCCCCATCACCTGATCATAAAGATCCCAGGTTTTCACACCCAGCGCCTCCCTTGCATAAAATCTCTGCCATGCATCTGGTGTTGTGAATTTTGTGAGATCAAGCAATCCTTCATCTACTATGGCCAAGGTATAAGTCATATCCCTTCCATTTTTTTCAGATACTTTGATAACAACTTCCTCTCCTGGCTCCAACACATCAGGCATTTGTATTTCAGGTTCCAAATGTGTTTTAGGATCTTCAACCATAATAGGAATAACCCCATAAAGCCGAATGGGTAAATCATTCGCAGTTTGGGAATGAGGTTGTAACAAAGTCACATGGATAAACACATTGGGTGTCATTTCTGGCGTGATATCAAAAGAGAATTGATTATCACCTTTCTGCGTTTCTACCCAAAATGATTGGATCACCCTACTGCCACTTTCAACGCTCAAAAGCGCTCTTCCCTGACCACTGCCTGGGATCACGACGTTTGCCTTCTCACCAATGTTGTACAATGGCTTGTCAGTAGAAAATGATAACATGGTAGCTCCCTGGGTATTGCCCCGCGATCTCCCAGCCCAACCCGGCCAATCTATATAAACAATTTTTGCAGTAGTGTGCCCCGACACGGGATCATATGCTTTTACTAAAAATCTACCCCACTCGGGATAATCAACCCTAAAGTCCCAAGATCCTTTGCCATTTACAGTTTGTATTCTTCCTGTCTTTATCGGCCTTCTATATTGACCCGACATATAGTTGGCGTTGGCTCCGGAATTGTCCCACCACCAGCGCCACTCCAATTTATACAAAGACATTTCTATGTTGCTACGCGAAACAGGATTTCCATCTGCGTCTACCGTAACCACTTCAGCACGTTGAAGTGTATCGGTAAGTAACATGCCGCGTCTGTCACCTTTCGGAAGTCTTAGCCCTGCAAAGGAAGTATATGGATAATAGGAAATACTGAACCGATCGATGCTGAAGTTCCCACTTTCTTCAAATACTTTTCCCCTGAACACCGCATTTAATTTACCAGGTGCAGATTCGGATATGGATAAAGATGCATTGACTATTGCTCTACCATCATCATCAGTATACCCTTCAAAGATAGGTTGAACTTCGCCGGTAAAGTCAATGGTAGGATCATCAAATGCATAATCAGGATAACGATCAAATCTGGTTTCAGCCTTAGTAAGCATTACTTCAAATTCTGCTTTAAGGTTTTTACCAGGCGCACCGTGGAGCCAGTTTACCTGCAAGCTACCGGAAATGTTATTGTTTGCTGCTGTTAATTTTTCTTCACCAAAGTCTAGTTTAATTTTTAAACGATTGGGTTTTACTGTTTCAATTTTAAGAGGCTTGGTAAATTCTGTTCCACCCACCTTTACCCGTCCTACCCAATTACCTGTTGGATCATCGGGCGAGGTTGAGGTAGCAAATTTGTAGAAACCATTTTCAGCACCGGATCTCACCAATCTATTCGTTACCTGTCCTTGCGGGTTTTGTAATTCAAAAACCACGGGATGATTCTCAGGTAATAATTTAAGCTTGTCTTCTAACAAAAACGTGAGGTACAATGAATCACCAGGACGCCAAACACCTCTTTCACCATACAGAAATCCTTTGATTCCCTTCTCTACATGCTCACCGCCAACATCAAAATTGCTCACCGACAGAGATTCCCCATCATTCAATTTCAGATATCCACGTTGATTTCGATTTTTGGCCAATAACACAAAGGGTGTTTGCTTTGATTGAATAATTGCCTTGCCATCTGAACCGGTTGTAGATGTAGCAATGACTTGCTGCTGAAAGTCATATAGCTCTAATTGAATGCCTGATAACGGCTCCGTTGTTCTTAGATCATTTACAAATATTACGGTTTGCCCATCGCTTCCTCTTTTCGCTACAAGGCCCAGATCTGAAGCAATTACGTTTTGTTTTATTGATCGACCATTCCGATAGTAAGATGAATGACATGGATTGTCTCTTTCCTCCCAGTTATAGTCTTCATCATAGTAATACTCCTCATAAGAATCCCAATAGCTATTCTCCTCGTCAGCTCCATAATCAAAACTTTCAGTTTCAAATCCGGTCATTTCATTCGAAACTGAACCATCTGCCGTTGCCCCTCCACACACGTAGGAGAGATAGGATTTTTTAAAATCAATTCGAACCTGATAAATTGCCCCAGGCTCGGTATTGATGAGCGTTGCCAGATCGAGTGTAAACCGATTCCACTTACCCAAATCGGTTAATGCGGAATTCTCCAGGGAGACCATTTTCTTTAAAACAGGTTTGCCTACTCGCCTTAGTTGAGAATTGCCATTGATGTCATTAATCTGGAGAAACTGTAAAATATTTTTCTCATATATTTTCAAAATAGTCACATCAACCGCTTTTAGGCTTACAGCTTCAAAAGGCATAATCAAACCATCTGTAGACGGGAGAATGGAACCCTTTCCGACAAACCTTACAGCTGGTTTCACTTGTTCAAACAAAATTTCAAACGAAGACTTCTCATTCATCCGGTACTCCAAAATATTACGCACACCGGCTTCCACATGAAGTGTTTTCGTTCCTGTTTGGCGAACCGGAGGATAAACCCTCACCTCATTATCCTTTATCTCGTATTCCAGGCTGCTCAAGCCCTCAATAAGCACCAGCCCATTCAGGTTTTGCTTTTCATTTAGCGGATCAGAAAACTGAATCACCAGGGCTTGTGAGAAACCTTGATCTACTTTTACGTTTGTAATGGTAAAATCCCCCAGTGCAGGAATAGCAACTTCCTGATCCATCCGTTGATCAATACCTAGCGCCTCACCATCCAGTGCAATTTTCACAACTGTAGCGTTGTCCTTTCTTGCTACATCTTCAATAGTAAAAGCATGTTGCTTTCCGTCTGATGCATGCGCCCAGGTGACAGAAAGAATTTTTCCGTCTTGTTGTGCCTGTAGAATTTTCTCAATGCTTTCATTTTCGGCATAGTCTGCTGTTCCCAGCATTCCTTCAACCTTTTGCCGTGTCAAATCCGTTTTCACATAGGGCACTACATTTTCAACAGCTATTTCAAAATTTTGTGGAATTACACGAAAAGAATAATGAAAGGTTGCTAGATCCTTTGGTACGTCAACAACCCTTGATAAGTGAAAATCCAATTCATAGACCTGGCCCGAAGTAAGTCTTGCAGATGGTTTGAATTCAACTGTTCTGCTATCCACCCAAATAACCTTTCCATCGACAGCAGGTTTAAATGAAAATAATTTCACGGACGATTCTTTGCCTACAAGAGATTGATCCACGGCATCATTGGATAGAATTATTCTGATGGAGGACCCGGAACTGATTACCCCTGCCGTATACGAGGAGACAAACTCTCCAAACGCAGGATTAATCCCAGTTTCGGTGTTACGGGACTGACCGGTTGTAAAATAAAAAACAAAAGCAGCAATCAAAGTAACTGCTATCACGCCCATTGCAATTTTTTTTCCGGGTGTTTTCATAGGGATATCATTAGTTAAAGATGAATATCGAGAATAATTGTAATATAAATGAATCAGTGAGCAAATTATTTTCAATGAGGCTATAGATACTAATAAATTGAATTATTAAATGATGTTTACTTGGCTTAGCGGCCTAGCAAGCATAAATTTGCTATCACGATCTGAAATAAAGTGTCAAAAACACCATTATGCATTTTTTAGAAGAAGTTTATTACGACAACACCGTTCAAAACTACCTAATAGCAGCGGGTCTTATCCTTGGCATCATGTTGCTGATCAAATTGTTCAGAAAAAATATTTTACAAAAACTGAAAACGTGGTCCGCAACAAAGGAAACGACTTTTGATAATCATATAATCAATGGTGTTGAGCGATTTATACTTCCCTTACTTAACGTTGCTGCCATCTACTTTGGCGTTACGTATTTGAATTTATCAGAAAAGGTTGAGAACCTAATTGCTTCCGGTATTACGGTAGTGATCACCTTTTTTGCCATTCGAATCATCAGCAGCAGTATTAAATTATCTCTGGAGGCTTATGCGCGTAAACAAGAGGGAGGGGAAGAAAAAGTAAAGCAGCTAAAAGGGATCATGGCAATAATTAACATCATACTATGGTCGTTAGGCGCAGTCTTTCTTTTTGATAATCTAGGTTATAATGTAACGGCAATTGTTACCGGATTGGGTATTGGAGGTATCGCTATCGCCTTAGCTGCTCAGAATATTCTGGGAGACCTTTTCAACTATTTTGTAATATTTTTTGACAGACCTTTCGAGATAGGAGATTTTATTGTCATCGATGACAAGAAGGGAAATGTGGAGTATGTGGGCATTAAAACCACACGGATCAAAAGTTTGTCCGGAGAGCAGATAGTCATTTCTAACAGTGACTTGACCAATTCAAGACTACATAATTTCAAGCGAATGGAGAAGCGAAGGATTCTCTTTATGTTGGGTGTTACTTATCAGACCACACCCGAACAATTAAAATCAATTCCTGATATCATCAAGAAAATTATTACAGATCAGCCATCTGCGGAGTTCGACAGGTGTCATTTTTCAACATTTGGTGACTTCAGTTTGAATTTTGAAACAGTCTATTTTGTAACAGAACCTGACTATACAAAGTATATGGAAGTACAACAAGCCATTAACCTTCGAATCTTTGAAGAGTTTGCTGCACACAAAATTGAATTTGCCTATCCAACACGAACAATTTTTATCGAGAACGGGAACCGGGTAGAATCACCTGATAATGCAGTGTCAAATAAACCCAATAGTGCATGATGCATTGCTGTGCTGTTATCTCACTTTGCGCTGATTCAATCGACAAAATGCACCTCAAGCGGTTAGTCTGCGCACTGAATTATTTTTTATTTTGAACCTGGTTTAATTTTATTCTTCACTAGGGCCCAATCAGTGATTAATACAATAAATACTGCAAAATGTACAACACATTAAAGTGGTTTATGGCCCATCTTTATCTGTAGTAAAATCAGGACATATGGCATCAATTGTCAGATTGAAAATGTGATAGACTTGACAATAGCACAGAAATTATTAAACTAAACATATGAAGTAAAGTAGAAGTATAAGTATGCTTACTCCATTTCCACTTCTGAAACTGGACTCTCCGCATTTTTCATTCAGCCTTCATTTTTCCAGTAACAAGTAAATACATTAACCATCATAGCTTATACAATTATCCTTTTAAACAATGTTACTTCATTCCATTTTCGGTGTCGATAAAATTCCCTGGGAAAATCTGGTTCACACAAAAGATAACGCTCCCGAAATAATTATTTGGGCTGCTCCTGTCATGTTTGTCTTCGTCTTACTGGAGGTTATTATTTCCTATAAGTAAAATAAGAAATACTACGATAAAAAAGAGACATTGGGATCCATTGGCGTGGGTGTAGGCAATGTACTGATTAGTGTGTGGATAAAGTTGGCATTATTTTACATGATTGTCTGGATCTACAACCTTGTTCCCTGGCGGATGGAGTTGAACTGGTGGACTGCAATCCCTTGTTACATTATTTTTGACTTTTTCAGCTACTGGGCGCATAACATTTCGCATCGGCAACGATTCTGGTGGGCCACACACGTAGCGCACCATTCGGGTGAACATTACAACCTGAGTGTTTCATTCCGTTTAAGTTGGGTTCAATACCTGAAAGTCATTCTTCTTTTTCCTCTCCCCTTGATGGGATTTCACCCAATCATATTCTTTGTCGTAAATCAAGTAGCCATTCTTTTCAATTTTGGGTTCATACGGAGTACATCAGGAAACTCCATCCTGTTATTGAATACATTTTTGCAACACCTTCCAATCATCGAGTCCATCACGGTTCTCAAAAAAAATATATCAACAAAAACTATGGAGCCACCTTCGCTTTATGGGACAGACTATTCGGCACTTATCAGCCAGAAGAAGAGAAGGTTATCTACGGCATTGGCAAGGAGCTCAAGCAAAAGTCAAATCCTATATATATTAATTTTCATGAGTATATAGATATGATTAAAGATATAGGGGGCACCAGCAGTTGGAAAAAAAAGCTGTTCTATATTTTTGGAAATCCCATTTCGATATATGAGCAAAAAAAATCAGCTGCCAAGTCTGTCAAAAATGAAGATCCCAAATTGATGCGGTTTGTGTGCAGTGAGGAGTCGGCAAAGCAGCCGCTTCAAGATCTAAAAGCAAGTTGAGTTACAACCACTATATAAAAAGAAAAGTGGGGTAGTTAGCCGCATTTTCTTGCATATATATAGAAATCAAACTCAGAGTAACATAAACGTAATCGGAATACTGTATTTTACATCTACCGGTTTCCCATGCTGTCTGCCTGGAACCCACCGTGGCATTAAGTTTACCACTCTTAGGGCTTCTGTCTTAAAGGCAGGATCTATATCATCAAACGTAAAGCTGGTTACCGTTGCTTCGCGAACCACACCATTTTCTCCTACAATAAAATCTACAAATACTGTTCCTTCAACTCCTTCATCGGCAGCAGATTGCGGGTATTGAAGGTTATCCTCTAGAAACTGATTCATAGCATTTTCACCACCAGTAAAGGAAGGAGGGGTTTCTGTTTTATTATAAACAAGTTTACCATTGTCAAGTATATAGAATGGCGTTGTTTTAGCCAGTTCTTCGCTTGCAATCCTTCTCTGTTCAGCCAATTCTGCTCTGGCTATTTCAATATTTGCCCGCCTTTCAGCAACTGAAATATCGTTTGAAGCAACAGGAGTCGTTTCTACCGCATCCATTGCTTCAGATTCCTCGTTCATTTCGGTTTTGGGACCGCAAGCTTGCATTGTAGCAAACATCAGCCCAAGTAGGAAAATCAATAATTTGTTTTTCATTTTAGTTTAGGGTTGTATCAATTTGTAAGAAATAATCCGCCATTGTGTTTTTGTAATAAATCCACATGGCTATTCATAAAATCAAACAAAGATGACCTACTTAAAACTGTTATAGTTACACCTTAAACCTAAATTTTTACATTGCTCACTGATTTTTTTTGAAATTGTGAGCACATGAAGCTTAAGCGCCAGATCAGCAATTAAAACACTAAGAAACAAAATGAATTTGAAAGATTTCGCACAGATTTCTTCATTTTCACTTCAATAAAAAAAATCTACTTTGACAATCTTTTCTCAACTAGTTTTTTTACTCCGTCACTCCGCTCAGCATTAACTTTTTCAAGAATAGGCGTTCCTAGTTTTTCAATGCTTTTCTCATAAGCTTCTTTTATATCAGTGACTTCCTCATCTTGTGTATATGAGGGAACAAGAAATGATCCGAAATTTAAAATTTGAGTAATAATATCTTGTCTTGTAGATGCAGCGTCTCCAATGTATTCTGTAACTAGTAAAGAACTAACCATATTTAGTGCTACACTGTATTTGGATCCTTCCATTGTAACTCGAATTCTTGGATCAAGGCTATAGCTAAATACAATCTTATATTTAGTTGCCCACCAGTCATCTAACCGTACCTGATTACCAAGTACTTTAGCTTCCCGATATGGAATTTTATTAATATCGATAAGTTCAATATCTGTTGTTCCAAGAGATTCGTTGAGTTCTTTAACAAACTCTGAACCCAGGCTGTAGTAAGAATCATCCATATACTCACCTTCAACTTTAACATCCTGACTTAATATGCTGGCTGTATTTGGTTCGGGCACGCTTACAGGTGCTACTTTTATCAACACGCCAATCTTATTTCCATCGGATTTGATTCTCTGCATTTTGGCTGCAAACGTTTCCTTTTTTACCGGTTCATTACTTTTTGCAGACGCAATCTCAGGGGTCACGGTCATGCTTCGATTAGCAAAAGTGTTATCTAACTTTGCTTTACTCTCTGCCTTTCTCTCTTCTATCGTTTTTGGCCTTGTCGGTAGTTGAACCCAAGACATTGCTGGCGCAAAATAGTATTTGATTTTGCCCGGGTTCCTTTGCTCATAACCTAAATTATAATTGTTGATAATGCGATTGTAATCCACGTTGGAAGCTGCTTCTCTTTTTATCTCCGTATCTTTTGCAGCTGCTTTTTCCAGTGCACCCATCAATCCTTTTTTGGCAGGTTGAGCAGGCTGTGTTTTACTTGCGGTGCTCATTGAAGACTTCACCGCTTTAGCCTCTTCTTCAGCCAATCGCAAATCCTCCAAAGATTCAGGAGAATCAGAAATCCATTTTTTTACGATTTCCCCATCCGGTTCACCTTCGATCAATTCATTGGTCAAGATATTGCGGGTGATTAATTTGGTGCGATTACCAATTACAACATAGTTTGTGCTTTTCGTTTCGCCAACCTTACCGTTGATTACATATTCGTATTGTTCAATTGCGCCTTGAATTTTTAGAATTACAAATTGTGTTTGACCTTTAACAGATCTTAAGGCCCAGACTTTATTATCAACAGTAAATGCTTCTATACCTCCAGTGTGATCGCCTCAATATGGTGTTGACTTTGAGGAAGCTTATCTTTTAATGCTTCTCCCTTAAAAATATACTCAACCGTTCGTTTAAAGTCTCCCTTGCGATGATACATCAAAGAAGTATTGTGAAGGATCATAATCATTCCTTCAAGATCATTGGCCATTTCAGCTATTTCATAAGCTTTTTGAAAGTAATAGGTTGCGGAATCGTAGTAAGCCTGGTAGTAATAGGTATTGGCTATCAAATCGGTTGCTTTTGATAATGTCTCAAAGTCATTGAGAGGCTCAGCTATGGAGATTGATTGGCGGAAACAACGAAGCCCATCCTCATATTGTCCGTTTGCCCAGTAAAACTTACCCATTACAAGTAAGGCTCTACCCTTGCATGACTGACAATCTGAAGCCCG
This sequence comes from uncultured Ohtaekwangia sp., assembly GCA_964436055.1. Taxonomy (GTDB): domain Bacteria; phylum Bacteroidota; class Bacteroidia; order Cytophagales; family Cyclobacteriaceae; genus ELB16-189. The sequence continues at coordinate 30,285 of CAYTBO010000008.1, read as the reverse complement.
CACTTTATTCAGCACCTCTTGTACCTCCGCAAAAGTTTTTGGGAAATCTGCCAATGTGCGAAATTCCAAATAAGAAAGCCTGCTCCACAATGAAGCGCTATCAGAAGAAAGACGTGACTGTCCAACTGTCTGCCAGTAAATAAGGCATAAACAAACAAGTACAGCCACCCTTTTCATGTTCTGAAATTAGCTTAAAATTTCGGAACAGCGAAAAGGAAAATCTAAACTTTTTGAGTCTCCTTGTTCATTACTCTTTGCTGAACCTGAATTGACTCATTGTGCACAAGTTTCAACAGGTTATTGACAAATTCATCACTGAGTCCCATAGCTTCGCCTTGGGCGATACGAGTTTCAATTATCTCTTCCCAACGGCTTACCTGAAGGATGGTGACATTATTATCACGTTTATAATTTCCTATTTGTTCTGATATCTTCATGCGTGCGGACATTGTGTGCATGATCTGATCGTCCAATTGGTCAATTTGTTCACGAAGAATTGTCAACGTATTTTTAAACTCTTTGTTGGAGGTTGAAGGTTTTCTTGCCACCAGCCCTTCCAGAATTTTACCCAAGGCAGAAGGTGTCACCTGTTGCTTGGCATCGCTCAAAGCCACTGAGGGTTCAATGTGGCTTTCAATCATTAAGCCGGCCATGTCGAGATCAAGGGCTTTTTGGGCAATAAATGGAATCAGTTCACGCTGTCCGGTAATATGGCTGGGATCACAGATAATATCCAACTCAGGAAATCTTGTTTTCAGTTCAATGGCAATATCCCACATGGGTGCGTTTCTAAATGGACCTTTCTCAAATGATGAAAATCCTCTGTGAATGGCTGCTAATTTCTTTATTCCGGCTTGATTCAATCGTTCAAGCGCACCTATCCACAATTCGAGATCCGGATTGACCGGATTTTTTACAAACACAGGAATATCTACTCCGCGTAAGGCGTTGGCAACTTCCTGAACGGAAAAGGGGTTCACTGTTGTTCTGGCTCCCACCCATAAAATATCCACGCCAGCTTTCAGGCATTCTTCAACATGCGCAGCTGTTGCTACTTCGGTAGCTACCGGAAGGCCTGTTTCCTGCTTTGCTTTAATCAACCATTTTAATCCTTCACTTCCTGCCCCTTCATATTGTCCGGGCCTCGTTCTTGGTTTCCAAATTCCCGCACGAAGGATATCTACTTTTTTTAATGCGGCTAATAGTTTGGCTGTATTCACCATCTGGCTTTCACTTTCTGCACTGCACGGCCCGCTGATAATTAATGGACGCTCTGCCTTCATCCAACTATTGATCGATACTAATTGTAAATCCTTTTTCATTTTGATGCTGTTTAGTCTGTTACCAAAGTTTCTATTCGATTATTCTTTTCATCTTTCAATTCAATACCACTTAACACACGCCTGATATCATTTGCCTGATTCATGATTCGATGTATCTCTTTTGTATCCTTTTTCATTAAATGATAATGAAAACGTTGTAAGTGCATAATGTATTCCAACAATGCCTGACTTAAGTATTCTACATTCTGTTCAAATATTGGAGCCCACATGTCTGGTGAACTTTTGGCAAGACGAACGGTTGACGCAAAACCACTTCCTGCCAAAGCGAAAATATTTCTCTCATCCTTTTCAATGTCCATTACCGTTTGGCCCAACAAGAAAGAACTCACGTGCGACAGGTGAGAAACATAAGCTACGTGCTTATCATGCTCGACAGGCTCCATAAAAATTGTTTTGACTTTTAATACTTTAAAGACGTTGTCCGCTAAAGCCAATGCATGTGCAGATGATTTTGATTGTTCACAAACAATCATTGTCTTATTCTCAAACAATTTTAGATGCGCTGCTTCTGGTCCGGAATTCTCAGTTCCCGCAATCGGATGTGCCGCCACAAACCGATTTCTGTTTTTATGCGAAGCCACACTTTTGCAAATTGCCGCTTTTGTCGAACCCGTGTCAATCACTACGACACCAGGTTGCAATTGATCCAAAATATTATTCAACACACCGATGATAGCATTTACAGGGATAGCCAGAATTATCAATTCTGCATCTCTTAACCCTTCATCAATTTTTTCAACGTTATCAACCAACTCTAATTCAAGTGCTTTGCGGGCATGATCTTCATTTTGATCTACGCCAACAATATGCGAGGCAATTCCATTTTTCTTTAGCTCCAGAGCTATTGACCCACCAATCAACCCTAACCCTATTATTGTTGTTCTCATATCTTTCCTGATAAACTTCCCTCAATTACATCTGTTTCCTTCATCAATTTTTTCAATCGTGAAAGTGCGACCGACAGATTTTCTTCTGTGGCACACAAAGAAATCCTAATAAATCGCTCACCCGCCTTTCCAAAAATGAATCCGGGTGCGATGAATACTCTTGCTTTATAAAGCATGTGATCAATCCATTTCTCAACACTATCAATATCTTCCGGCACTTTACCCCAAACAAAAAGCCCTGCCTGATTACTTGAATATTTGCAGTTTAGCGCCTCCAGTATTTCAATTGCCTTTTCTTTTCTTTTCTGATAAATATTATTCAATTGAATAAACCACGTCTCATCCTGTTGTAAAGCCATTGTTGCCGCCTGTTGTATGCCAAGAAACATTCCTGAGTCCATATTACTTTTCACGCGCAATACAGCTTCTATGAATTCAGATTTACCCGATAACCATCCCACTCTCCATCCCGCCATGTTATGGGATTTGCTCAATGAATTTAATTCCAAACCTACTTCTTCGGCTCCTTCAACTGTGAAAATACTGGCGGGTTTGTCATTGAGAATTAAGCTATACGGATTATCATTTACCACCAGAAAGTGATGTTGCTTTGCCAGCTTTATTATTCGCGTAAGATCTTCCTTGCCAAGCACACTTCCTGTGGGCATGTGAGGACTATTAATCCACATTAGTTTAACGCGTGATAAATCCTTTGATTCAAGCGCGTAAAAATCAATCCCCCATTGCTGATCTTCGTTCAATGTGTAAGTTTCAACCTTGGCACCTACCAATTGTGAAACTGAAGCGTAGGTTGGATAACCAGGATCAGGAATTAAGACTACATCTCCTTCATCTACAAAGGCCATGCTAATGTGCATAATCCCCTCTTTAGAACCCATCAACGGAAGAATATCCGTATTCGGATTTAGCGATATATCATAAATTCTTTTGCTGAAATCCACTATGGCATTTCTCAGGGCAGGTATTCCTTTGTAACTCTGGTAGCCGTGATTGCTTTCGTCCAATGCAGATGAGCACAATGATTCAACTACCGCCGGTGCCGGAGCTCTGTCAGGGCTACCTATTCCCAGGTTGATAACAGGAAAGTCAGCCGAATCCAGACTTTTTACCTCCTGAAGTTTCTTTGAGAAGTAATATTCCTCAACATTTTGAATCCGTTTTGCTGTTTTGATCATCATCTAAAACTTTATGGCTGCTTTTTTGTATTCACCCATCACATTGAGATTTCGAACCTGCCGAAGTACTCGCTTGATTGCTTCATCATAATTTTTTCTCCTTTTCCATTCTACATCGATATGAATAGTATATTCTGAAGGCTTTCCAATAATCGGAACCGATTGAATTTTAGAGAGATTAATGGATTCGTTCTTAAAAGTCATTAACGCTTCGGCCAAGCTGCCCACTTCATTGGCAACTTCGAATGACAAGGAAGCTTTATTGGATCCCTCAGTCGACTTCTCCTTTTTTGATAAGATGAGAAATCGAGTGAAATTTTTTTTGTGTGTCTCAATTCGTTTTTCCAAAATTGTCAATCCGAATTTTTTTGCCGCCTGTTCATTGGCTATAGCTGCCGTGTCTTTAGATTTCAATTCTTTCACTCTTTTGGCCGATAATGCGGTATCATCACTTTCTCTTATTTCAACAGTTGATAGCCGGTGCAGATAGTCAGAACATTGTCGTATTGCCATGGGATGAGATTCGATAACCCTGATTGAAGAAAGTTTTACACCCGGATTGGCAAGCAAGTGCATATGAATTGGCTGATAAACTTCGCCCAGAATACTAAAGTGATATTGTTGTAGTAAAAAGTAATTAGGAAGAATACTACCCGCAATGGAGTTTTCAATTGCCATTACGGCAAAGTCAGCCGCATTGTTCTCCAATGCCTCACACAAATCATGAAATGAAAGGCATTCAACAGTTATTATGGCTTTACCAAAATATTGAAATGCCGCCACCTCATGAAAACTGGTGGCAATTCCCTGTATCGCTACTTTTACTTTTTGTTTTTTATTCATTCCAAAAGGTCATAAAAACAAAAAGTCCCGGGCTTCCGGGACTTTTTGAGATTCTCTTTATTTATCCGTTAAGAACAAAGCGATTCCCTATCAAGTCCCGCGGGGGATTGAAAGAAAAAATAGTAAAAATAAAATCGCTGTTTGCTCATCGTAATCAAAATTCGATACGAAGAAAAGGAATAATTCTCTATCCGCAACACCCAATACAAAGATTTTTTCAAAAAAATAACCCACCTAACTGGCGTTTGGAAGGTTTATTGCCCGATAAAACCAAAATAATCATATCTTTGCAAAGCATAAAAAGAACAACAATATGAGACTGTTTAATTTAATATTCCTTGCCTCGATTATACTATTATCAGGTTGCAGTAACCCTGGAAGTAACCAAGCTACAGATGAAACAGATAGTAATTCTGAAGGAGATCCTAATCAGGCGTTGTATGATCAGGTGATGGATATTCACGATGAAGTGATGCCCAAAATGGAGGATATCTATAAGTTAAAATCCCAACTTCAGGAACAAATCGCCAACTCACCTGATCTTGTAATAGAAAAAAAGGAGTCAATGGAGACGATGATTCTTCAATTGGATTCCGCTAATAAGGCCATGATGATATGGATGCGGCAGTTCAACCCACCGGATTCTGTTGATGAAGAGCAGGGACGCGCCTACCTGGAGGAACAAATGGAAAAAGTAAAAAAGGTAAAAGAGGATATGCTGACAGCTATAGAAAGAGCAAGCACTGAAACGGAACCTAAATAAGATTACATACGCTTAGTTGCCTTGTGATGAGGCAACTTTGCTTTTTTCCCTTTCTTCTTCTCCTTCTCCCATTCCTGATCAATCTTCAGGTTGTCTCTAACTACTTTCCAATATTCCGAGCCATACTCAACGAAGATTTCAGTTTTGGCCGGAATATCTTTGATAGCCTCAATGAAGCACTTTTTGTTCTCCACAACATACTCTGCGTTAGTCTTAATAGCAGGAATACGGCTTAGGCCTTTTGCATCATTGGCATACCGGCCGAGGGCCTTTTTATAGTTCCATGCATCAATACAATGTTTACTGCTGACATAAAAAACATAGCCGTTTCTATCATCCGCCAACTGTTCAACTTCTTTCCAGGTTAATATTTCTCCTTTGTATTCCACTATTCTGGTGCCCTTCGATATGAATTTCTTCGTGAACAATCCCTTTCCAGACCCTGGTAGAGTTGACTTTCTGATGTATAGTTGTTTTTCCAATAATGCCATAGCGCTCTTCTCTCCTAAAAATTTGGGCGGCAAGATGCAAAAAATATCCTCCCGGCAAAAGGATGAAGGACGCTAAGGAGTATTTACTGTTGATTGTGCGGTATGGTCAATAATCAGACTTTCTCAAATTCGTCTCTGCTGAAATCTAACCGACAAGCCTCTTGTTTGAAACATCCACGATTGGAATTTTAGCCAACCCCATAGCTGTGTCTGTATTTCAGCAGTCATAAGAAAACATTCTGAGTAAGGTCTGCACCTACTTCACTATCGAATGTCATTAGCGTGAGAAAATTATATATGCGCTGATAATACCGTGCATAGAGCCAGAGACCTGCTGGAGATCACCGTTTTTTACGGCCTCCATTTATCTGCTCGTCTGTCATCAAATCCTTGAATTCGGTCAATATTCGGGTTAGTTACCGGAAAGCGAAGAAAAGGTTACACCTGAAATTTAGCCTAAAATTTTGATTGTATGCGGATGATCCGGATTTGGTAACAACAAGACCGACACTGTAATAAACGAGTTCGCGTTACTATAATCCATGAACATAATTCCAGTCCATCATCTACCTGAAAATGAAATATCTCGAATAAATAGTCATTTTTACGCCTTTACAGATAATGAGAAAACGATTTCGCGATTCAGGTTACCTGATGGCCTTATTGGCAACATTAGTTTGGTCCGGCAATTTTATTGTGGCCAGAGACTTGAATGAAACGTATACACCGGTTGCCATTTCATTTTTCAGGTGGCTGATAGCTTGTATCGTAATTCTGCCCATCGCATGGTCTTCCCTTAAAAGAGATTTTCATCTGTTGGTTGGCCAATGGAAACTTATGCTGGTGCTGGCGTTTTTGGGCGTCACGCTCTTTAATACAATGATCTACCTGGCAGCTCACAGTACCTCCGTATTAAATTTATCCTTGTTGGCCATTACCGCTCCGCTTTATGTGGTTATCCTGAATAGAATCATTTTTAAAGAACACTTGACCTGGCGCCAAACTACAGGCTTTGTAATACTCTTAATTGGGCTGATCACTTTACTGACAGAGGGCGAATGGAACGTTTTACTTAGTTTGAATTTCAATAAGGGTGATCTGGTAATGGCATCCGCAGCTACCCTGTTTGCCATTTATACGGTGCTTGTAAAAAAAAAGAATCCTGCTATCGGAAATCTTTCTTTCGTATCCGGTACGTTTATTTTAGGAGAACTGTTGATTATCCCATTTTTTGCCGGAGAACTAATCATCCTGAAAACTGAGCTTGCTTTTACACAGCCACATATCCTGCAATTGATTTACATTGGTGTTGGCCCTTCTGTAATTTCATATTACCTGTGGAACAAGTCAATTTTTTCTATCGGATCAACTAAGGCTGCAACTATCTATAATACACTGCCGATATTTAGCGCGGCATTGGCGGCTTTGCTATTGCACGAAAGCATTTTACTGATTCAAGTGATTAGCTCGATCATTATTATTGGTGGGGTTACGATGGTCATCCTTGGAGGAAAGCAAAAACCACTTATGTACGATACGATTAGAGATTAGACGGATAAAAAATAATAAATTATACGTTATTCCCTATTCTGGCCGTTATCATTTATCATTTTAGCCAATGTACTTTCAGCCAATATCCTCAGGGTTTCATCACGAACGCCAATGAAGGCATAGCGGATGCTGCATGCCTGCTCATCATGGCACTCTTCGCAAGGTTCATAATAATTGAGGGAAACACAGGGGAGCATGGCGATCGCTCCATCCATGAGTCGAATAATCTCTATCAGGTTTACATCTTCAGGCTTCTTTTGAAGGTAATAACCTCCTCCTTTACCTTTTTTACTTTGCAATATTTTTGCCTTCCTGAGCTCCAGTAATATAGCCTCCAAAAATTTCTTCGGGATTTTTTCCTTATCGGCTATTTCCTGAATGTGCACAGGGCCCTGTTGATACCGCTTGGCCAAGTGAACCAGCGCATGAATGGCATATTTACATTTTTTTGAAAGCATTCGAAGTCAATTTATATTTTTTAGAGGGATTATGGCTGCCTTTAAGATATTTACTTTATGCAGTCATCCATAAGCCTCTTTTTATGTGATAAATTTGCTCACAAACAAGTAGCGCATTGATTATATCCAAGCCTTCCAAAAGCACACTGGTTTCATTTACCATATTCCTCATCATATCTTTCATTGTTCTGGGGATGAGTTTGATCCAGGTTTTATCAGACGAAAATCCTCCCTGGTACACCTTCCTTGTATTGATGGTGGTTGGCCCAATTTCGATTTTTGTTACAATAAAAATCTTTATTAACTACAAGGTGATTGAAGTGGGCAACAATCAGATTAAAATCAAATACAAGATCAGAAGAAAAGAACGGGTTTATTTACTTAAAAACGTGCTTCACTGGAAAGAGTCAGTTGTTAAAACAGGTAAAAAATCGACATTCAAGGAGTTGGAAGTACGTTTTGATGACAACTTTAGAATCAAACTTGGCCTTAAGGAATACACCCATTATTCCGATATATACTCGTACCTGACCCGCAAACTGGGAGCCAAAAAAGTGAATGAACCCTGAATTGTTAAAGTTTTAAATCCTTTATACTTTTGCCCCCTTGCCAAACGCGGCAATTCTCTTTATCAGATTTTTAAGCCCAGGTGGTGAAATTGGTAGACACGCTACTTTGAGGGGGTAGTGCCGTAAGGTGTGCTGGTTCGAATCCAGTCCTGGGCACCAATAATTTTGAAATTCAAATTTCAAGATTTGAGCTTGAATTAGACTGTATAGGCCGAAGTGGTGAAACTGGTAGACACGCACGTTTCAGAGGCGTGTGTCGCGAGACATGCGGGTTCGAGTCCCGCCTTCGGCACTTACGATCAACAAATCAATTTGCACTTAAACTTAGTGTATTGCATTTGTCCAGATAAGCTTCCGGTCTTTTTGATGATCACCGCCTAATTCCCGAATGTATTTGGCAGCCAGTGAAAAAAACAATACATAAAAAAGCACAACAGACAGAAGGAAGAAGTGGAACATAAACGATTGTCATTTAGTAATAACAAGTTGATAAAAATCCGGCAGATGCAATCCGCTACATTCCTTTGCAGCTAACAGACGTAATATCTTCCTTCATTTTGTTAAAAACGCATCACACGGATAGGGTGAAAAAAAGAACTATTTGTGCGAAATTGGCATCATTTTAGCCCTTACACGTTATATTTAATGCAACTTTAACAACAAGAAACACGTGATAAAGAACCTGATCATTACACTTTTTGGTGCCTTTATAACCTTCACAGGCAATTCTCAACAACAAGATACCCGTGCCATACCAAAAGACTGGCATCTTCGAAATCCTCAGCAAGACAGTTTACAGGGAATCAATACAGAGGAGGCCTACGAAACACTACTAAAAGGTCAGCCCTCCCGAACAATAGTTGTAGCTGTAATCGACTCCGGGGTGGACATTGACCACGATGATTTGAAAGATGTAATATGGGTGAATGAGGACGAAATTCCGGACAATGGCATTGATGATGACAAAAATGGCTACATCGATGACGTCCATGGCTGGAATTTTATTGGCGGCAAGGAAGGAAATGTTAATCAGGATACAGATGAGATGACGCGCGAATATATCCGACTGAAAAAAATATATGAGACTATGGACGAGAAGAACGTTTCCAAAAAGCAAAAAAAGGAATATGACTGGTATGTGAAGCTAAAGACTCGATTTGAAAACGCTGTGACAAAAAATACCGAACAATACGAACTTTATAACAACCTATACCAAAACGTAAAACTTAGTGTAGACACGTTGAAATCACTCCTTGCTTCAGAGAAACTAACTCTGGAAGCGGTAAAACAATTTAACTCATCAGAGCCTTCCCTGCTTTTTGCAAAAGGGTTTGTTTTGAACATATTCCGAAATGTTGGGCCGACAAGCGATCTTGATGAATTTCTGACCGAGCTGAAGGATGCCGCGGATCATTTCGAACAAATAATTTCCTATGGTTACAACGAAGAATTCAATCCACGCGCAATCGTTGGCGATAATTACAACGACCCATATGAAAAAGGGTATGGCAACAATGACGTGAAGGGACCCGATGCAATGCATGGAACACACGTGGCCGGAATCATTGCGGCCAATAGAAAAAATGATATCGGGATAAAGGGGGTAGCTGATAATGTTAAGATTATGTCCGTGCGGGCAGTACCCAATGGTGATGAACGGGACAAAGATGTAGCCAACGCGATTTTGTATGCTGTAGACAACGGTGCACATATTATAAATATGAGTTTTGGCAAATCCATCTCACCTCAAAAAGAAGTAGTAGACAAAGCGGTCAAATACGCAGAGCAAAAGGGGGTATTGTTGATTCATGCCGCTGGAAATGATTCGGATGACATTGATGTAGAAAAAAATTACCCGACTCGATACTATGCCAATGGTACGGAAGCCAAAAATTGGATTGAAGTAGGCGCTTCATCCTGGGGTACCGATATGAATTTTGTGGGTGATTTTTCTAACTATGGTAAGAAATCCGTTGACCTGTTTGCACCTGGCGTAGCCATTTACTCCACTACACCAGAGAACAATTACAAGGAATTAAACGGAACCAGTATGGCCAGCCCCGTGGTAGCCGGTGTGGCGGCAATGCTGATGTCTTACTTTCCGGAATTTACCGCGCTGGAGATTAAGGATATACTGAGACAATCTACAAGAAAGTTTGATAATCTTACCGTCACCAGGCCAGGAGGAAAAGGTGAAATTAAATTTAGTGAGATGAGCAGCACCGGTGGCTTGGTAAACGTTTATGAAGCGGTGAAATTAGCACAGGAAGTAAGGGGCGGAAAGCTGACCAAATAGATAAGAGCTAGCAAAATATGAAAAACTATAGCGATTTAGGGTTATTATTTTTGCGTGTAACAGCAGGCTTGTTCATGGCATTTGGCCATGGGTTAGGAAAAATACCACCTTCCGACGGGCTAATCACCGGCACGGAAAAACTTGGATTTCCATTACCGGTATTTTTTGCCTGGATGGCAGGAATTTCTGAGTTTTTTGGCGGACTACTCATTGCCGCAGGACTGTTCACCAGGCCGACGGCCTTTCTTTGGATTCGCACCATGCTGACCGCGGCATTTATCAGACATGCAGATGACCCCTTCTCATCAAAGTATTGTTCAAAAAGGAAAGCGCACTTAACTAAAGATACTATTTTACTGTGTCAAAATTTTTTCCCGAGCCATTAAAGCCTAAAAATACGGCTCAGCTCCAGGGCACATGGAACGTGGATTTGGCTTAAAAATGAGCCGTAATTCTCATTTTATTGAGCTTAATGGCGTATCCTCAGCAATGCGTTACTAATCAGTCATAATTTTGCCCGCTGTCGTTCCGCACCTTTGATCCCATTGCGTCTAAAAAGGCCATGCTGCTCTTCTACGAACAAAACAACCTGGCGGCCCTCAAAAAGATTTTTATTGAGCAATTTGAGTTTGCCGTGAAAACTTATTTCTGAAATCTTAAATACGACTTGCTCTATGAAGCAAATTACATAACTGATTGGCTATCGCATTGAATGTGGTTGTTGGTTCAGTGGCCCAGTGAAAAATAAAAAACCGCTCAAAAATTAATTCTGAGCGGTTTTGGTTTTGGATGTCTTGTATTAAGTGATCCCGCTGGGATTCGAACCCAGGACCCTAACATTAAAAGTGTTATGCTCTACCAACTGAGCTACGGAATCTTGCCTAAATTTGAGGCTTTTCTTTTATTGAGGGCACAAAGGTAACAGGTTATGAAAAATAAGCAAAAGGCGGTTTTAAAAATTCTCTATCTAATGCTCAGCCTTAGTCTGGTTTTTAATCTGAGGGCACAGCCTGTCAATCGTATTGTCGAAAAAGCAGACTCCTTATTTGCATCAAAACAATACACACAATCCCTTGAGCTATATAAACAGGTATTGGATCAAAAGACATATTCAGAATCTGTCCTGCTGAAAATGGCTTATATTCAGGAAGGACTGGGACAAATCAGTGAGTCCCTGTATTACCTGAATCTTTATTACCTCGCCTCCAACGACAAATCTGCACTAAAAAAGATGGAAGACGTTGCTTCTGCAAACCGTCTCCAGGGCTATCAGGTAAGCCAAGCCAGGCAGGTAAATTATTTTTTAAGGTCCAACTATGATGTGATCACCAAAATATTGTTAGGCTTCTTCGTTTTATTGTTCGGTATCCTGATTTTTCAAAAAAGAAGACAAAAAAAACCGATGGCTATTGCCGTTATGCTACTCCTGGCATTAACTGTTTTCTTCATTCATATCAATTTCAGCCAGAAGACAAATATGGGTATTGTGCATAACAATGGAACCTACCTCATGAGTGGCCCATCGGCCGGATCATCGGTAGTCGATATTATCGAAGAGGGACACTTGCTTGACCTGCTCGGGAAGGACGATGTATGGATTCATGTAAAATGGAGGAACCAGGATGCTTATATCAAGGAAGATAAAATTCTGGAAATAGAATTGTAGCGGAGTAGCCTCGTTAATAGCGGATAGAGAGCGCCCCCTTATACTCCTTGTTGGAATACTTGATCAGATAATAATACACTCCCGGAGGCTCGCCCTTGCCAAACCATCGGAAATTCCGGTCGGTACTTTGGTACACTTCCTTTCCCCACCGGTTATACACCCGGATGGCCTGAAACTGAGAAACGCAATTGTCCAAAGGTAAAATATTTCTTATCTGCATCTTTTCTTCATCAAATTTTTCCATTGAATAGTAGTCGTTTACTTCATCGCCATTGGGGCTGAAAAAATTAATGGGTTCAAAACCATTTTCAGTTCCGTCAACATCCTTTATTTTCATTTGCACCTCCACGGTATCAGCCAGCGTATTGTAGCATCTTCCATCGGTCACGCGAAACGTAAAGACATAATCATTTTCAAAAACATTATTTTCAAAAATGTTGCAATCCGGATTCCAACTAAAGGTAGTAGACACCGAGCCTTGTCCTTCGGCCGGCTCAAAAACAAAACCCACCGGAGTGACCGTGCCCTCCGCTCCTATCATTTCCAACTTCAACAGGTCTTGGGGAGCGTTATCAGAATCAGCACCCTGCAATCCCAAAACAATCTGCGTGCCCCGGAAGATATCAATCTGATTGTTAGTCAAGGCAACTTCCGAATTTAAGCTGTTTACAGTCAACTGAGGGTTGGTGTTTAGTGGCGGTAAAATCTTTACCTCAACCTCCACAGTGTCCGCCAAGTAAATTTTACATTTATTTTTATTATCAACCACCAGAAACTGTAAGTCAAACGTATCCATGTTGTCGAGATCTAATTTTTCGCAATCAATGTCCCAGTTAAATTTTGACTGTACCGTTCCATTACCCTCCTTTTTTTCAAAGGAGATTCCCATATCCATTAATTCTTCTTTGGATAGAAATTCCGTATCCAACATATCAAGTACCAAAAAATCATTGTCAACTAGGTCTTGACCGGTTACGTTAAAGCTAAGGTTATTAAAAACTCTCCTTTGAATTCCAGATACAATTCTTTCATTAGGGTCAGGTGTTAAATCGGTATCTATAAAAGGAGGATTATTACCCGGAAGTATAACCGTAAAATTGTAATCCACTTTGACCGGTTCATTCAGGTCGCATTCATCCAAATCATCAATTTGAATGGTAACCTTGAAAGAAGTTCGCTGTGTGAAATCATAAATGTCACAGAAGGCATCCCATTGCAGATGGCCTTGCACAATCCCCGGCTCCTGATTATCAATAACGAAATTAATACCGGCCTCCTGTAAAATAAAACCATCTGTGATAACGGAGACTAAAAGTTCGTCTCCATCATCGTCACGAGCTTCAAAATACAGGTTGGGGGTAGATTCTCCTTCCTCCAAAACTATAATTTCAGGTCCCGTACTAAAATAGGGATCTTCGTTGGGTGGTGGCGTCACGTTGACGGTGACTTTCAGCGTATCCAAAAGTGGCAAGCTACAGGCATCATCCATGGCTATAATCCCAACTTCATAAGGACCCCCCAGAAAAAAAGGGCAAACAGGAAAACAAATGCTAAAATCCCCCGTACTTCCGTTCACCAAAGTTGCAGTGACCTCTGGCGGCAGGATTTCAGTAAGATCGTTGTTCTTAAAATTCAACCCAACAGCCCTAATTCGAATGTTCTCAGTAAAATTATGACCCGGTTTTTGAGAATCTGCATCTGATACATTAACGGTAATACATCGGCCTTGTCCAATATCCGTATGATTGAGTGTGACTGAGGTTGGCCCGGTGATTTGCGGCGGCACGGCATCTCCACAACCATCCAAAACAAGCATTTGAAAATCCCTCCTGCTTACACCGATCAAAACCTTGTTGCGAAACTCATGAATCTGAACAGCAAAAACAAAAAGCCCTTGCACAGTTGGGGTAGTCGTGAGCAATCCATCCTTACTTATTTTTAAATCAGGCGCACCGTTGATGATATTTTCGGAACTAAATCCAGCGCGGTATTCTACAAAAGGATATGGCCGAGGTAGTATGACAGGTATAGCAACCTGTGAATGTGTATTGAAGGGTATTGACATATTATAAACCAATGAATCTCCATCATCATCTATTCCTGCAAAGTCTACATAGTAAGGGCGAAATGGGCAGGCAAAATCATTGAGTGGCGGAAACAACCGAGGTGAAGAATTGATAAAGGGCTGACCATTTTTAATTACAGGAGGAAACTCAAGATAAAAAGTCTGTCCCGCTGAAATTCCAAATTGATTAGCGGGGTCATCACTAAAAATATTGGTGATTGAATAGTTTCTGCAGCAACGCTCCCACACCACATAATATCCTTCAGGTTCATTAAAAATTTCGGGATCCAATGTAATGGTGGTTGTGTAGATAAGTTTATCCGTTACGATCTCACCGCTAGAGCAATCCGGTTGGGTATAGCCCACAATGATTTCCGAATCCAATGACAAAAGAACATTTGTAATAAACGTATCGTTGCTCTTTCTAAAAATGGCAACCGTAGCATTTGGGTCTTTCGCTCCGGGCGCTCCATTTAACTTATCAAAGTAGATGATCAGATTAAGCCGGTAGGTGCTGCCACTGACATGAAGCAATTCAAATTCTCCGCCCACAATATGAGATGCTCCGGCGCTGATCCCACAAAAGCAAAACAATACAATTAGGAGTCGTCTCATAGGTATAATGCAATTCGAAATATAGGAAATGACCCAAAGGGTCAAAACCCCCATTATTGTGTATTTTGGCCCCCCGATGAAAAAAGGTGAAAAAATCGAAAACCTGTACATTGAAACGATGGCGGCCGAAGGAAAGTGCGTGGCCCGAATCGGTGGACTGGTTGTTTTTTTGAAGGGCGGAGCACCCGGAGATACCGTAGAAGTGATAATTACCAAATCCAAAAAGAATTTTCTGGAAGCCAGAGTTACCCGGATTTTGAAGGAATCACCGCATAGAACATCTCCTATTTGCTGCCATTTCGGCACCTGCGGAGGATGTACATGGCAGCATATCAACTACGAAACACAACTATACTATAAGCAACAACAAGTGATGGATAACCTGGAGCGGATTGGCGGTTTAGCACTGCCAGAAATCAATCCAATCCTTGGTTCCCTGCATACCCGGGAATACAGAAACAAACTTGACTTCACTTTTACCCATAGCGGATGGTTGACCTGGGAAGACTTGAAAACAGACGCATTAAAAAGCCCTGCCTTGGGATATCATATACCACGGATGTTCGACAAAGTATTTGATGTATCGGAATGTCATTTGCAGCCGATGCCTTCCAATGAAATCCGGTTGCACCTGAAAAAAGTCGCGCTCGCAATGAACATTCCCTTTTTCAACCTGCGATCACAGGAGGGATTCCTGAGAACGATCACCATTCGATCCGCGTCTTCCAGTGACGTAATGGTAATCCTGCAAATAACTGAAAATAAGAAAAATTGGATTGATGCCTTATTGCAATCCCTAGCCGATCAATTTCCACAACTCACTTCGATTAACTATGTTGTCAACAATAAAAAGAATGACACTTTTCATGACCTGGAGGTAATCACGTGGAAAGGCGATCCATACATTACTGAACTTATGCCCAAAGCTGACGGTAAGGGAAATCTTCAATTTCGGGTTGGCCCTAAATCCTTTTATCAAACCAATTCAGAACAAGCCTATCACCTCTATCAAGTAGCCTGGCAAATGGCTAAGCTAAAAGGTGATGAATTGGTTTATGATCTCTATACCGGAACGGGCACCATTGCCAATTTTGTAGCCGGAAATTCAAAAAAAGTAATTGGACTGGAATATGTGGCGTCAGCCATCGAAGACGCTAAAATAAATTCACAAATCAACGGAATTGCGAATACGGAATTTTTTGCCGGAGACATCAAGGATCTTCTTGATGATTCATTCTTCGATTCACACGGCAGACCTGATGTGATCATTACGGATCCTCCACGTGGCGGTATGCACGAAGATGTTTGCAACATGATTTTGAAAGCTGAGTCAAAAAAAATTGTCTATGTGAGTTGTAATCCCGCCACGCAAGCCCGTGATCTCAAAATTCTCTCAGAAAAATATGATATTGTTGAAATTCAACCAGTAGATATGTTTCCACACACTATGCATGTGGAAAATGTGGTGGAGTTGGTGAGAAGAAATGACGGAGGCGCTTGAAGTCGAAAGAATTAAAAAATTATACCAGCAAAAAAAATTGTATTCAATTCTTTTATTAAAACAAATCATAAATAGCTAAATCCTATTTTTGATTCCAATCAATCACGTTTGTATATCTAAAAAATGCTTAAATTGCTTCATGATTACAAAAGAGGAACTGAAAAAAGAAGTGGACAAGCTGCCAGAGAGCTTACTGGAAGAGGCTTATGCCCTGTTGAAACGAATTGTCCTTCAAAGAAAAGGAAGTATTGAAGAAAATGACTGGAAAGATTGGCGACAAAGTTTGAATAAATTCAGCCCTGATTTTATGGACAGCCGTGAGCAATCCGCCAATCAAACCAGGGAGTCATTTGATTCATGAGTTACCTTCTTGATACCAATATCTGTATTTACATAATCAAACGAAAGCCACAGTCGGTTATCGAGAGGCTAAGGCAAATTCCATTCAATCAATTATTCATCTCTGCGATCACTGTAGCTGAACTGGAATATGGCGTTCGAAAGAGTTCTTTTCCTGACAAAAATCAGTCAGCGCTGAATGAGTTTTTGAATCCATTTTCCATGGTCAATTTCGATCGTAATGCTACCATTGAATACGGAAATATCCGCAGTGAATTGGAGAAAAATGGAATTCCCATTGGCCCTTTGGATATGCTGATAGCAGCTCATGCCAAAAGCATGGACCTTACTTTGGTGACAAACAACGAAAGAGAACTAAGCAGGGTTAATGGACTACAAATAGAGAATTGGGTAAAATAAAGCCCTGGAGAATATAGGAAAGTAGTTTTGCTAGCCTTTGATTTTGCTAATACATTCAACCCTATATTGATACGATCCTGTTATCTCTCATCTCCACAAATTCCTTAGTCTGTTCAATTCGTTTGCTGATCATGGGCAGCTTGGCCATATAATACACCTCCACGGAAGCCACTCCAAAATCATCTACTACCTTTCCATGCAATTCATAAAATCCTCTTCCCCGAAAGGGGTACTTCTTTGTCACATTGGGAAAGTGAACTGTGTCAAACACCTCACCGCGGAAGTCATAAAACGTACCAAAGTGCATAGATTCTCCTTTCAGCGTACTGGTATTTTTGGTAGTGACCACATAGCCCACCATTTTTACCTTTTTGTTGATTTTATTTGGCATCTCCAAAGCTACGGTGTCACCTCGTTCAGGCGTGTCCAACAACAAAAAAGGATCGCACAGGGGAAATCCCAACAATTCAATCTCATCAAAAGCATCTTCCAGAGGCTGGCGCTGTAACGGAGGAAGCGGATAATCCTTTGGTTCGGTGTCAAACAAAACGGTAGACTGTGCTTTTTTCTTATTGGAATTTTGGCTACTCAGGTATAGCATGGCTTCCCACAACAATCGCTGCTTGGTTTTATACGTAAACCGAAAAGCACCCAACCGGATGAGGATACGTATTTGCTCCAATCCCGCGGGTATCCTCCTTAAAAAATTATTAAGACTGGTAAAGCAACCGTTTTGTAATCTTTCCTCAGCAATACGTTTTGCGATTTTCGTCTCCAGACTTTTCAGATGAATGAATCCGATAAAAATTTCATTACCATAAATTGTGGTAAGGTATTCACTCCTGCTTACACAAGGAGCCTCTATCTTCGCCCCGTTCATGCGCGCCTCATGAAAATAAAATTCCGTACGGTAAAATCCGCCAAAATTATTTATTACCCCCACCATAAATTCCAACGGATAATGCGCTTTGAGGTAAAGACTCTGGTAGCTCTCTACGGCATAGCTGGCCGAATGACCCTTCGAAAAAGAATACCCCGAAAAACTTTCTATTTCATACCACACACGATCAATCACATGTTGTGGATAGCCTATTCGTTGACAATTTTCAAAAAAGCGATCCTCTACCCGTTTGAATTCTTCTCTCGACCGGAACTTACCAGACATGCCCCTTCGCAATACATCTGCTTCCGCCAACGACATCTCCGCAAAATGATGCGCTACTTTGATCACGTCTTCCTGATACACCATCACACCATAGGTTTCCTTCATCAGTGCATCAATTTTTTCATGAATGGCCTCATAACTGCCTCCGTTGCGAACCGTATGAAAACGTTCAATATAGGCACGCATCATACCCGACCGGGCTACACCGGGCCGGATGATAGAGCTTGCCGCCACCAGCGTGAGGTAATCTTCGCAGCGAAGCTTGCTCAACAGCATGCGCATGGCAGGAGACTCTACATAAAAGCACCCCATCGCTTTGCTGTTGCGAAGAAGTTCTTTGATCTTTTCGTCCTTTTTAAATTCAGGAAACCGGTGAATATCCACATCCTCTCCCCGGTTGCGTTTTACATGCTTCACCGTTTCCTTTAAATGTCCCAGTCCCCGCTGACTTAAAATGTCAAACTTAAAAATACCCATGTCCTCCGCATTGTGCATCTCGAAATGAGAAACCGGATAACCTTTCGGTGGAAACTGAGTAGCCGTATAAGCATAAATGGGTTTTTCGGTAATCAGCACGCCACCCGCATGTATGGAAATGTTGGCGGGCAGATCTTTAATGTATTCCGCATACTTAAAAATCAACTCCGTGATATGATCCCGGTTTTTATGACGCTCAGGTTCTTCTACGATCGCATCGATTTCTTCTTTGGGCAAACCAAATACTTTTCCCAACTCACGGAGTACGGATCGTTTTTGGTAAGTGACATGCGTGCCCAGCAGGCAGACATGATCACGTCCGTATTTTGAAAAGATATAATCATAGATTGCATCCCGGTTGTCCCATGAAAAATCAATGTCAAAGTCCGGTGGGGATGTTCGTTCAGGGTTAAGAAAGCGTTCAAAATATAAGTCAAGCTCAATGGGATCGACATTGGTGATACCCAGGCAATAAGCCACTACACTGTTTGCCCCGCTACCGCGCCCTACATAGTCAAAGTCCTGTAACTTGGCAAACTGGATGAGATCGTAGGCGATAAGGTAATAAGCACAAAACCCGCGTTGCCTGATGATGTTTAGCTCCCGTTGAAACCTTTCCCGCAGCACGGGATTACTCACGTCATATCTTTTCTGAAATCCCTCCCATGCATCCGTTACCAATAATTTCCAATCATCTTCGGCAGTGCCGGTGAGCGTTTGTTTGTTTTTATCCGTATGCAGATCAAATTGGATGCTGCATTCAGCTATTATCCTTTTTGTATTGGCTATCAATTCAGGGAATTCACTGAAATACTTTTCCAGTTCTTTTTCCGGCATCATTAGTTCTTCTTCCCGTGCCTGAAAATGTTTGGGCAGCTTACTGAGCAACATGTTGTTGTCAATTGACCTGAGTAAGCGGTGCACATTGAAATCGATTTTTCGGGCAAAGGTCACCGGATGATGAACGATAAATTTGTTTCGATGTGATTTGTACCCTGCATTCAGGCTATACCGGTTAAGCTCATGCTTGCGCACCCCGATAAACTCGTTGACTCTCAGTTCCTCCGGTTCAATTTTCTCAAAAGGATAAATGACAAAAGCATGTTCCAGCTCGGGTGCCCGTACCGGTAGCGGAATTTCTTTTGTGTTGTGAAAAGATAGAAAGCGATTGATGCTCTCAAAGCCATCATTATTTTGCGCGATGGCGATATACAGCAATTCATTGTCTTTTCTGAACTCTATACCTACTGCAATTTCCAGTTCATAGGTGTGCTTGCCAAAAGCAGTAAGGGCGGATCCGTTGACAGGCAATTTTTCTTTACATAGCCGTAGCATCTCAATGTACGAAGCCGTGTTATTGATTTCTGTAAGTATTAGTTTACGCACACCATAGCGTTTGGCTTCTTCAAAAAGCTGTTCCACTGGCATGGTGCCATATTTAAAACTAAAAGCCGTGTGACAGTTGAGAAACATTCGTTAATTAATTAGTTGATGTGTGAGGATGTGAGGATGAGTTAATGTGATGATGTGAGGATTTAACACATTATCACATTAACAAATTATCACATCACCACATTAACTCTCACCCCTTAAACGCATTCATTTCCATTCTCACCCTCTTGTTCACTTCCATGGTAGTAGCCCTGATCAATTTATCCACCCCGTGTTTGTGTTTCATCCGGTCAATCGCCTCGTAGAGGTTGATGCTTTCTTCGGTGTCATCAAACAGGCTGATCTGGTGATTGCCGTGTACCAATCCGCTGAGCCGCACGCCCACCAAACGAATCAACATCCTCCGGCTGTAAAGCCGATCAAATAACTCCAGTACGGTACGCAACAGTACGTGATCAGAGGAAGCGTAAGGAATATGAACTTGTTTTGTTTCTGTATCGAAATTGGCATATCGGATTTTTACCGTAACACAAGAAGTAAGTTTTTTCTGCTCACGAAGCGTGAAAGCCACTTTCTCCACCATGGCAATCAAAATGGATTTAATCCCCTTCACATCAATGGTATCCTGATCAAAAGTGCTTTCTGTAGAAATTGATTTTTGTTCGCTGTAAGGAACCACCGGAGAATCATCGATACCTTGTGCTTTATTCCACAGGCTGATCCCATTCTTTCCAAACGCACTTACTAAAAACTTCAACGGCATCTCACGCAGTGTCGCTACTTTGCGTACGCCCATGTCATAAAGGAAAGAGGCCGTTTGCTTGCCGATCATGGGAATTTTTTCAATAGACAAAGGCGCCAGAAAATCCTTTTCCTCCCCTGCCGGAATATATTTTTCCGCATCGGGCTTAAACTCACCGGTAGCCACTTTCGACACCAGCTTGTTCACTGACATGCCCATAGAAATAGTGAGACCACTATCTTTTTTGATTTTTTTTCTCAATTCTACTGCCCACTTGAAAGCACCGAAGTAGCGGTCCATACCCGTGGCATCTACATAAAACTCATCGATGGAAGATTTCTCAAAAGCAGGAGCCGCTTCTGCAATGATTTCGGTGATCTGGTGCGAGTGCTTACTGTAGGCCTCCATGTCGCCCGAGATCACTTTCGCATCGGGACAAAGTTGCAGTGCCAGGTACATGGGCATGGCTGAATGAACTCCAAACCTGCGCGCCTCATAACTGCAGGCTGCTACTACACCCCGCCTGTTGCTACCTCCTATTATTAAAGGTTTGCCATGCAACTCTTTGTGAAGTTTGCGCTCCACAGCTACAAAGAAAGCATCCAGATCCATGTGGATAATGTTTCGCGAATTCATTTAGCAATTATACTAAATCTTTTAGTATTTGATAAGTTTGTCCAGTTACCAATTTTTGGTACTTTTAAGGAAATCTTGCATTACCATGGGCAAAAACACATCTATATCACTCGGAGATTATTTCGACCAATTTGTTCAGAGTCGGATTAATGAAGGTCGGTTCAAAAATGTCAGCGAAGTGATCCGGGCGGGGTTAAGACTTTTAGAAGAAGTGGAAAACAGAGCTATTGCCTTAAAAAATGCTATTCAAGAAGGTATTGACAGCGGAATTGCCAACGAATTTGATCCAAAAAAACATCTGGAATCTCTAAAAGCAAAAAAACGCCTGAATGGCTAAATTTAAACTTCTTGAGTGTTTCCATGAACTAATTTGACTATTCATACGTATTTAATTAAACTTGTACGTATGAAGACAAAATTGACCCTATCCATTGAAAAAACGACCCTTTTAAAGGCTAAAAAATTATCTATTCGAAAGAGAAAAAGTATTTCCAGATTATTTGAAGAGTATGTAGAGAAAAATCAACTTTCCACGGCTACTCCAATTTCTGATTCTTTACGAGGAGTCCTCAAAAAAGCTGCGGAAAATAAATCGTTTGATAAATTGAGAGCAGAAGCAGTGAAGGACAGGTATGGCCTATAGAATTTTTTTGGATACCAACATCCTTGCCGATCACTTGCTAGATAAAAATTCCGATTCGTCAACGATTATTAATTTAATCGAATCAGGTCAATTAATTGGCTTTGCTTCTTCGGCTTCATTTTTTACACTTGCTTACATCATTGAAGATCGCTTAAAGTTAAAATCCCAGCCTATTCTTCAAAAAATAAACGAATTCGTTACTACCATCCCAACTACTCAGAATAATCTTGACTATGGTTATTCCTCTGGATTTAATGATATGGAGGATGCATTTCAATACTTTACTGCCTTGAATGAATCGGGCATGGATTATTTTATAACAAATGATGTAAAGGGTTTTAAATCTGCACTTTCTAAATTGCCGGTATTAACGTCTCAAGATTTTATAACTATATTCTTTAAGGAACCATGAGATATAGATTGACCGGATTGCTGATCCTATCCTCAATTTTTATCTATGCGCAGGCCGATGACCCTGATCTTACCTAACATTCGTTAACCATCCGTTTAAAATTTTTAACGGGTATTTGTTGAATCCCAACAAAAAAATTTACAACCTTGTATTGCAAGCACAGGTAAAGTAATGAAGAATACAGTGAACCGATTTGAAATAACCAACTCCCTGATCAATCCGATCACGGGTTTGCTTGTCATTATTAGCGTCATTATTCTGCGAAAACCGGGGTGGTGATACTATTATTTTAAATGAAATAATAAGCCGCCCCGAGAAATTGGGGCGGTTTTGTTTTTATAGGGGTTTAACAAACTAACGATTGTTTTAAAATTTATGTACTACAACAGCGACACGATAATTTTTCTGAATGGAAATTTTGTAAAAGCTTCAGAAGCAAAAACAGACTTATTTAGTCAAACACTTCACTATGGGTATGGCGTATTCGAAGGAATACGTGCCTATCAAACGGTGAATGGCATAAAAATATTTAAAGCCCACGAACACTACGATCGCTTAAAAAATAGTGCATCGCTCATTGGCATACCCTTAGGCTATTCAGCGGAAGAGCTGACTCAAGCTACTTATCAGATACTGGCCAAAAACAATCAAACCAATGCATACATCCGACCGCTTGTGTTTTGCAGTCCTAATATGTCACTCACAACTCCGAAAGAGGTCTCGTTGATGATAGCAACCTGGGAATGGGGTAAATATCTGGGAGATCAACTTTTGAAAGTTTGTGTCTCCTCTTATCAAAGACCTAATCCCAAATCGGTAAAGGTGGAAGCAAAAGCATGCGGTCATTATGTGAATTCTATATTAGCAACTACCGAAGCGAAAGAGCGTGGCTTTGATGAAGGACTTATGCTGGACATGAACGGATTTGTTGCAGAAGGCCCGGGTGCTAATTTCTTCTATGAGAAAGATGGCGTGCTATACACACCTCCTCGTGGAAGCATACTTCCCGGCATCACCAGACAGACCGTGTTGGACATTTGCGATGAACTGGATCTTAAGGTGGAGGAAAAACTGTTTAAACCGGAAGACCTTTTTGAAGCAGACAGCGCTTTCTTCTGTGGAACCGCTGCTGAAGTAATCGGGATCGAATCGGTTGAAGGACAAAAATTTAGCAAGCCATGGAAAGATTCATTAGGTGCGATTGTTCAGGAAGCCTATCGCTGCCTGGTTATGGACAAGAGTTACAGTTATGTAATAGTTTAAAATTCAATATTCAATATTGAGTGCTCCATCGCAGCAGAAATCTTGAATCTTAAATTTTGAATCATTAAAAAAATGGAATTAAATAAATACAGTAAAACCATTACCCAGGATCCAACCTTGCCTGCATCGCAAGCCATGCTCTATGGTATTGGCCTTACCGAACATGATTTAAAAAAAGCGCAAGTAGGCATTGTAAGTACAGGATTTGATGGCAACACCTGCAACATGCACCTCAATGCGCTAGCCCAGGAAGTGAAACAAGCTGTATGGGATCAGGAGTTAGTGGGTTTGGTTTTTCATACCATCGGGGTAAGCGATGGTATTTCCAACGGAACAGAGGGCATGCGCTACTCGCTCGTCAGTCGTGAAGTGATAGCCGACTCCATTGAAACCGTATGTAACGCACAATATTATGATGGATTGATTGCCGTAGTAGGTTGTGATAAAAATATGCCCGGATCTTTGATTGCCATGGGTCGGCTCAATCGCCCGGCCATCATGGTATATGGCGGCACCATTGCCGGAGGACACTGGAAGGGAAAGTCCTTAAACATCGTTTCGGCCTTTGAAGCGCTGGGTGAAAAGATGGCCAACAAACTTTCGGATGAAGACTACAAAGGCATAATTCAAAACTCCTGTCCGGGAGCGGGAGCCTGTGGAGGAATGTATACAGCCAACACCATGGCTTCTGCTATCGAAGCACTGGGCATGTCACTTCCTTACTCATCTTCCAATCCTGCCCTGAGCAAAGAAAAATCTAAGGAATGTAAACAGGCAAGCGAAGCCATAAGGCACTTACTGGAAAAAGATATCAAGCCTCGTGACATTATGACCATGAAGGCATTTGAAAATGCCATCACGATGGTAATGGCCCTGGGCGGTTCAACCAATGCGGTGCTTCACCTCATTGCCATGGCAAAATCGGTTGGGCTAAAAGTGACGCAGGAAGATTTTCAAAGGATATCCGATTCAACACCATTGATCGCGGACCTAAAGCCAAGCGGTAAGTACCTGATGGAGGATCTCCACAAGATCGGAGGAACACCCCTTGTGATGAAATACCTTTTAGACAAAGGACTGATTCATGGAGATTGTCAAACGGTAACGGGTAAAACACTTACAGAGAATCTGAAAAACATTCCTGAAATCGATTTTGAAAAACAGGATCTCATTCATCCATTGGAAAAGCCAATAAAGAAAACCGGTCACATCCAGATTCTTTATGGCAACCTGGCAGAAAAAGGTTCAGTGGCAAAAATCACAGGAAAGGAAGGGGAAAAATTCAAAGGAACGGCTTGCGTCTTCAACGGTGAATTTGAGCTCATTGCCGGTATCCAATCCGGAAAAGTAAAAGAAGGTGACGTGGTCGTCATCCGGTATGTGGGCCCAAAAGGTGCTCCCGGTATGCCAGAAATGCTAAAACCCACCAGCGCCATTATGGGTGCCGGCCTCGGAAAAAACGTAGCATTAATTACGGATGGACGTTTTTCCGGTGGAACACATGGATTTGTAGTAGGTCATATTACGCCAGAGGCTTATGATGGTGGCTTGCTTTCCCTGGTGGAAGATGGGGACTGGATTGAAATCGACGTGAAAAAACATCAGCTCAATCTGCTGATTGATGAGAAGACGTTGGTGATTAGAAAGTCGAAATACAAATCACCCGGGTTAAGGGTGAAAAATGGTGTACTCTATAAATATGCAAAACAGGTAAAAACGGCTGCCGATGGATGCGTTACTGACGAAGACTGAAAAGAAAGCTCAAAACAAAACTCAGCAAAAGATCTCTGGATCAGAAGCCTTGCTTCAATGTTTGGTTGCAGAGGGAGTTACTACCCTGTTTGGTTATCCGGGAGGCGCAATCATGCCCGTGTACGATGCGTTGTATGGTTACCAGGACAAACTCCAACATATTTTAGTAAGGCATGAGCAAGGTGCAGTGCATGCTGCCCAGGGCTATGCAAGAGTTTCAGGAGAAGTAGGTGTAGCCATCGCTACTTCAGGACCAGGCGCTACCAATCTGGTTACGGGTCTTGCGGATGCGCTGATTGATTCAACCCCTATCGTTTGCATCACCGGGCAGGTATTCGCGCACTTGTTGGGTACCGATGCCTTTCAGGAAATTGACGTTGTCAATACCACCAATCCGGTTACCAAGTGGAATGTGCAGATTACCGAAGCAAAAGACATTGCTGCCGCTGTATCAAAAGCATTTTACATTGCGCGTTCCGGCAGGCCAGGACCCGTTCTTATCGACATCACCAAGAACGCTCAAAATGAGTTGATGGAAAATTTTGAATACAAAAAATGCGAAGCAATAAGAACCTATAAACCAAAACCGGTGCTTGAGCTGCAACTGGTTGAAGAGGCAGCAGAACTAATTAATCAGGCAAAAAAACCCTATGTGCTTGCAGGGCAAGGTGTGTTGCTTGCAGGCGCTACGCAAGAATTGAAAACATTCTCTGAAAAAACAGGAATTCCTGTTGCCTGTACCTTACTTGGGCTTGGAAGTTTCCCAACAGATCATCCAAACTATGTGGGCTACCTGGGTATGCATGGCAACTATGGCTCCAACGTCAACACCAACGAATGTGATGTGCTGATTGCTGTAGGCATGCGCTTTGATGACCGGGTGACTGGCAATGTAGCCAAGTATGCCCGGCAAGCCAAGGTTATTCATATCGAACTGGATAAAGCTGAAATTAACAAAATCATAAAAGCCGATGTTGCAGTTCATGCCGATGCGCGGGAAGCGCTACATGTTCTTACCGGAATGTGTAAGCCCAATCAGCATACAGAATGGCTGCAAAGCTTTCGCCTGCTCAATCAGATTGAAAAAGTACAAATCGAACAGCGGGAATTTCATCCTTCCGGTGAACTTAAAATGGCGGAAGTAGTTCATGCCCTATCTGAACGTACAGCCGGAAATGCGGTGATCGTAACCGATGTTGGGCAGCACCAGATGGTCACCTCCCGGTATTATAAATACAAACACCCCCGCACCAGTATTACTTCAGGCGGTGCAGGCACCATGGGATTTGCCTTACCGGCGGCCATGGGCGCTAAGTTGGCTAAGCCTTCAAAACAGGTAATCGCTATCATTGGCGATGGCGGTTTTCAAATGACGGCCCAGGAATTGGGCACCATCATGCAATACAACATTCCCGTAAAAATCATTGTACTCAACAACAGTTTTCTGGGAATGGTAAGGCAATGGCAGGAACTCTTTCATGAAAAACGCTATTCATCTACCGAAATGGCAAATCCTGATTTTGTAAAACTGGCCGAAGCATACAACATTACCGGAACACGCGTAACAGAAAGAAGCGAATTAGCACCGGCCTTAAGTCGAATGCTTGAATCCAAAACAGCTTTCTTCCTGGAGGTTAAAGTGGGGAAAGAAGACAATGTGTTTCCCATGGTTCCGGCCGGAGCCGGTGTGTCTGAAATTTTATTAGAACCTAAGAAATAAACTATATGAAGCAGGATTTTTCATTAGAGATCGCGGCGGAGAATAATTTTTCAATTCTCAACCGCATTGTAAACGTGCTCAATCGCAGGCGTGTGCGCATAAAAAAATTAATTGCACACGAAAATCCGGACGATTTTTATAAAGGAGGCGCCACACTTTTACTTTACACCACACCGGAGATGATGGAAAAAATAAAACATCAAATGGAGAAGTTGATTGAAGTGGAGTATGCCAACTATGCAACAGGATGTGAGCTCTATTATGAATTGAGTGATCGCAACAACAAAGAAATTGTATTAAACTAGTTATCAAACAGAATAAACCAAAAATATAATATTATGGCACAGATTAATTTCGGAGGCGTTACAGAAGAAGTGGTAACGCGGGAAGAATTTCCAATGGATAAGGCGTTGGATGTATTGCGTGATGAAACAATTGCCATCATCGGTTATGGTGTTCAAGGACCAGCCCAGGCATTGAATCTTCGGGATAATGGTTTTAACGTAATCGTTGGTCAACGGAAAGGATCCAAAACCTGGGACAAAGCTGTTTCTCACGGCTGGGTTCCTGGCGAAACGCTTTTCGATATTGAAGAGGCGGCAAAACAAGGAACCATTATCGAATTCCTGCTTTCCGATGCCGGTCAGATAGCGCTGTGGCCTTCTATTAAGCCGCATATGACTAAAGGGAAAACGTTATACTTCTCTCATGGATTTGGCATTACTTTCAAAGAGCAAACAGGAATCATTCCTCCTCCCGATATCGATGTGGTGCTGGCCGCACCAAAAGGATCGGGAACCAGTGTTCGCAGGTTATTCCTACAGGGAAAAGGCATCAACTCAAGCTATGCCGTATTTCAAGATGCCACGGGAAAAGCAAAAGAGAAAGCCATTGCATTGGGCATTGGCGTTGGATCTGGCTATCTCTTTCAGACGGATTTTAAAAAAGAAGTTTATTCTGATTTGACAGGCGAACGCGGAACCTTGATGGGCGCCATTGCGGGCATCTTTGAAGCTCAATACGAAGTCCTTCGTTCAAAAGGACACACTCCTTCCGAAGCTTTCAACGAAACGGTGGAGGAATTGACGCAGAGCCTGATGCCATTGGTTGCTGAAAATGGAATGGATTGGATGTATGCAAACTGTTCAACCACCGCACAACGAGGCGCACTGGACTGGAAGAAAAAATTCAAAGCAGCTACCCTTCCTGTATTTAAAGAGTTGTATGAAAGTGTAGCCAGCGGACAGGAAGCAAAACGTACTATTGATACCTGTAGCAAACCAGACTATCGCGAAAAACTTGCGGAAGAGTTGAAA
Source organism: uncultured Ohtaekwangia sp. (assembly GCA_964436055.1). Taxonomy (GTDB): domain Bacteria; phylum Bacteroidota; class Bacteroidia; order Cytophagales; family Cyclobacteriaceae; genus ELB16-189. The sequence goes on along the minus strand of CAYTBO010000008.1, from coordinate 1,764 downwards.
GAGTTGCGAGAAAGTGAGCTATGGCAGGCTGGGAAGGCTGTCCGTCAACTAAGGCCGGAAAAAGCGAGCGTGGAAGAGAGTATGATAGATTAAATTCAATTGACAGTTGACAATAGGCAGATGACAACGTTAAACCTTGTCAAATAAAATTATCAAATGTCAATTAACCTCAGAATTCATGATAGAAACCACTCTCCAAAACATAGACATCGATTCAGCTTATGAAGGACTGCAAAAAGTAGTTATCAAGACTCCATTGCAATACCACCGAAAGCTGTCTGAAAAATTTGGATGCAATCTCTACCTGAAACGGGAAGACTTACAGGTGGTGCGTTCTTACAAAATCAGAGGTGCTTATAACCTGATTCAAAGCCTTACGACAGATCAGCGGGCAAATGGTATCGTATGTGCAAGTGCAGGAAATCACGCACAAGGTGTCGCATTTGCCTGCAAAGAACTGCAACTAAAAGGCGTGATCTATATGCCGGCGATTACACCCAAGCAGAAGATTACGCAGGTGAAAATGTTTGGCGGAAATAACATCGAAATTGTGTTGGTTGGAGATACGTTTGATGAATGTCAGCAGCAGGCGCTTCGTCATGCGCAATCTCATCAAATGGAATTTATACCGCCTTTCGATCACCACAAAGTAATCGAAGGGCAGGGAACTGTGGCAAAAGAAATTCTTCAGGAGCAAGCCACCGTAGATTTGATGTTTGTTCCCATTGGCGGTGGCGGGCTTTGTGCAGGTGTGTCCCGCTATTTGAAAACATTTTCGCCCAAAACCAAAATCATCGGAGTAGAACCTCAGGGTGCGCCTTCTATGAAAGCAGCCCTGGAGGCTGGAAAACCAGTTGTCCTTGAACGTATTCAGAATTTTGTAGATGGTGCATCCGTAAAAAAAGTGGGTGACATCACTTTTAAATATTGCAAAGATGCCATCGAAGAAATGATATTGGTGCCGGAAGGAAAAGTAAGCTCTACCATATTGCAATTGTATAATGAAGATGCGATCGTAGCTGAACCCGCAGGCGCTTTATCAATTGCTGCGCTGGATTTGTATTCAAATGAGCTTAGCGGTAAGACAGTAGTTTGTATTATCAGTGGTGGCAACAATGACATCGACAGGATGCAGGAAATAAAAGAGCGGTCTCTTTTGCATGAAGGACTTAAACATTACTTCATCATTCGTTTCGCGCAAAGACCAGGTGCATTGAAAGAATTTGTGAATAATATACTGGGGCCAGATGATGATATTGTGAGATTTGAATTTATCCAAAAACACAACAAAGAGACTGGACCCGCACTCATTGGTATCGAAGTAAAATCGCAACAAGATTTTAATACGCTGATAGAAAGAATGGATGCAGGTGAGATCAATTACACCCTGGTCAACCAAAATGAGAACCTGTTCGAGTATTTGGTGTAGCCGTGAGAAGGATCCTTAAGGTTTAATTTTTTTATTCTACAGTCCAAAAAAAAACCCATGAGTGTTAAACACCCATGGGCAAGGCTGTAAGCCTAAAAAAAATTCAATCAATATTTTCAAGAAAACTTTTTGTGTGATATTCAACCATTTGTTTGCATGCCATCAAGGCACCACTGGCATACAACTTGCTATCTACTTCTATTGCAGATGTCTCCGCCCCCAATAATCAATCTTGGCTAACCATAAACATGAAATTAAAAGTTAATCTTGAAAATTAGCGAATTCAAACCTACCAAACACTTGTCAGTATTTAAAAATCTTTTCTGGCTTTTCAT
>CAYTBO010000007.1:16127-72140 GCA_964436055.1 uncultured Ohtaekwangia sp. | reverse complement strand
TTATGGAACAGTACAGCGTGGATGGTTGGGCGTAACCGTGCAAAATATGACAAGCGATTTGGCAAGACAGGAAAAGCTTGATCGCAACGAAGGAGCCTATATCGTTGACTTTGCCGAAAATAGTTCCGGAAAGGAAGCGGGACTTCAGAAGGGAGATATCGTCATTCAGTTAGATGATGCAGAGATAAAGTCCAGCGCTGCATTGATTGAGTATATTGGACGCAAGCGACCAGGAGATAAGATTAACGTAAAAGTTGACAGAAAAGGCAAACTGATGGTTATGCCTGTGACTTTGAAAAACAGGAACGGTGAGGCGGGTACAGTAACGCGAGAGGAGAAAAGCTCAATTTCAGCATTGGGACTAAATCTGGAGGAAGTTGATCAAAAGATTTTGAACAGACTGGAACTTAAAAATGGTGTAAGGGTAAGCAAACTTGATAACGGAAAACTTTCAAGGTATACGGAAATGAGAGAAGGTTTTATCATTACGCGCGTAGATGATAAGGAAGTGAAAAGTGTAAAGGAAATCACGGATATTTTGAAGAAAAAAGGGGAAGGTGACCTGGTGACATTTTCGGGTATATATGAGGACTTTCCCCGTGAGTATATTTATGCTATAAGAATGTAAGATTTAAAAATGTTTTCGTCATGAGAAGATTGTTTAAAAGAGGAGAACGAGTAAGAAGTAAAATTGATGGCAAAGTGATGGAGGTATTTAAGTACCTTAAGAAAAATCTGGTAGAGGTAAGGTGGTTTGATTTGGAAAAGAAGGAAATCCGAACCAATAAACTTCCGGAGAACAAATTATCAAAAGCTGCATAAAATTAAAGGCTGCCCGTTAAACGCAGCCTTTCTTCAATTCTAAAAGTTGCGTTTGGCACGCTTGGGCTTGGCTCTCAGCCGGCTGTTACAATTTATTACATTTAATTTTCCCTTCACGGAAACTTTAGGTCGGATGAAATAGTATATTTCATTGCGATAATTTAGTCACCAAATCCAAAAGGGATGTTTTTCAATTACCTACTCCTGTCGTTGCGCAATATCTTTAAGCAACGAGGATACACCATCATCAACACAGCGGGACTTTCCATAGGCCTTGCTGCGGCCATATTCATCTTATTGTACGTCCGGGACGAACTCACGTTTGACACCATGCACCCCTATGCGGAAAATACCTACCGCATGGGGTACTGGGTTCAATCGCCAAATGGAGAGGTTGAGGCTTGGCCCTACTCACCTTCAGGATGGGATAATTACATTAAGGAAAACTATGAGGGGATTACCCACATTACGAGCTACACCCATACCGGGATGCCTACCAGTATTTATTACGAACCCCAAGACAAAATCATACTCACGGAAGACATCATATGGGCTGAAAACAGTTTGAATGAGGTTTTGTCAATGCCTATCATTAAGGGGAATTCAAATAATCCGCTCAAGGAAGTTAATAGCTTCATGATTTCTGAAAGTGCAGCGAAGAAATTATTTGGCGATGAGGATCCCATTAATAAAACTATTAGTGTTTCTCATGTTTGGTCTACCAATGGGCAAAAGGTGGAGATGATGGTGACGGCAGTTTATCAGGACTTTCCATCCAATTCTCATCTCGAACCCAAATATGTGGCCAATATATTGGCGCTTAAGCCATTTAATGAGAACCTGGAAGACGTGCTTGATACTTACATGGGCGATGGCCCTAATGGCCAATGGACGCAATCCATCTTTGTGTGCACCAATGAAAAGATGATTCCTGCCATTATGGAGGATTTTACAAAACGAGCGGATGAGATGATTCAACGATTTAACCTGGACATCAAGTTTAAACCTTTAATCAGGAAGATAACAGATGTTCATTTCGACAAAGAAATTAATTGGTCCATCACACATCGTTCAGCAGACATGCAGTACATCTACCTATTCATATCGATAGCTGTACTGATTTTAGTGGTAGCATGTGTTAACTATGTTAATCTTTCTACAGCACAGGCGGCTACCCGAGCGAAAGAGATCGGCTTGCGTAAAACTTTTGGTGGAGTACGATCACAAATTTTTCTTCAGTTCATGATCGAGTCTTTTTTGTTGGTTTTGATTTCTGTGATTATCGCATTGTTGCTGGTTGCTTTACTCATTCCTCAGTTCAACACGCTTACCCAAAAGACAATCGGCATAGGGCATTTGTTTGAAATGGATATGCTGCTGATACTAGTTGGCGTTATATTTTTTGTTACACTGTTGGCAGGCGGATATCCTTCCTTTTTTATTTCCGGATTTCAGCCGGCCAGTGTATTGAAGGGAAAATTTGCATTTGGGAAAGGATCCAATCGATTAAGACAAGTTTTGACAACATTGCAATTTGTAGTAGCAGTATCCCTTTTGGTAGGAACAGTCGTCATATTAAGGCAAATGAGCTTGATGCGCGATTCAAAACTCAATGAAGCAGGGGATCAGATATTATCGATTCGGTATGGTGGGTTTGGTGCAGTGGCTGATAATATGAAATATCAGACTTTTAAGTCACAGGCTCTGTCAGATCCTGAAATTGAAAGTGTGACACTGGCAAACCACCTGCCCAGATTAGATTATTTTGGGCCATTATCTATGAGGTTTCAGTTTCCTGAAATCAAAGAGGAAGAGATGGAATGGTTTCAACTCAACGGAGATTATGACTTTCCAAAAACTTTTGACCTGAAATTCATAGCAGGTAGGGATTTTGATCCTGCTAACGTAGCGGATTCAGCAAATATCATTCTCAATGAGTCTGCTGTAAACTCCCTTGGAATAACACCGCAAGAGGCAATTGGAAAGGCAGTAACCCGTCCGGCAAGCAGTTACTATGGTCAGCCGGACAGTACAGCGGTGCCCATCAACGGATATGTGATTGGGGTAGTTGAAGATTTTCCCTATCGCTCGATGCACAACAGCATTGATCCGCTTGGAATTAGCAGCAAACCGCATTTTGACGACAGGATTATTCACGTAAGGCTACCGGCAAAGGATATTGGGGCAAAGATCTCGTCACTTGAGCAGGTATGGAAGCAACAGTTTCCTGAATTAGGATTTGATTATTGGTTTTTGGATGATGAATTCAAAAGGATGTATGAGAATGAAGTGAAAGTCGCAGAGCTTACTGAAAAATTTTCGGTGTTGGCCATTCTAATCGCCTGCATCGGATTGTATGGACTGGCCTCATTTATGTCTCAACAGCGTACCAAGGAGATTGGCATTCGAAAAGCGATGGGCAGTTCAAATATTCAAATTGTGGTTATGTTGCTCAAGGTATTTGGTATACTACTTTTGATTGCTTGCGTCATAGCAATACCCCTCACCTATTTCCTGGCCGACCGATGGCTTGAGAATTTTGTTTATCAAACACCACTTTCACCGTGGGTATTTATTGGTTCTATCGGAGCGATATCGCTTATTACCCTTATTACCGTAGGTTACGAGACGTTAAAAGCATCTATGGTGAATCCGATCAACTCGCTGCGGCACGAATAACTAATCTACTCTCAGCGATTTGACGGGGTTTCTTCGTGTCAGATTATGCGACTCCACAAGCGGTAATTATATTTGTTCGGCCACCATTGAGCTTCTGTATTAAGCTGAGGTGGAAACTTGATATGCATTTTGTAAGTTACATTTTGTTACCCATTTCTAGGGTAGGCAAGGCATTTTATGAGATTTATGATATCGTATTGATGCGATGGCTTCAAAAAAGATAAACCATGCGCCCCCGTTTTTTGTTTAATCGGTTAAAGATCAACGACCATCAAAAAGTTTGACATTCCAGCCTATTACCGCTCTTCGATCACGGGGAGAATAAAGGAATCCAGAAGACAAAAGGATCTGCGAAAGCAGGATTTTTCTCCAGCAAGGTTGGATTTTGGCCCTGTGGTATTTTACATAGCCCGTCATTTCGGATTTTGCTATGGGGTGGAGAATGCTATTGAAATTAGCTACAAGGCATTGGAAGAAAATCCTGATAAGAAAGTGTACTTACTTAGCCAGATGATTCACAATCAGGAGGTAAACAATGATTTGCAAAGCAGGGGCATTCAATTTATTATGGATACAGATGGTACCCTGCTGATACCGTGGGCATCATTGAAGCAAGATGATGTGGTAATCATTCCTGCTTTTGGTACAACGATTGAGATTGAACATAAGTTGATAGACCTGGGTATTGAAGTGCAGAAATACAATACAACCTGTCCGTTCGTAGAGAAAGTGTGGAATAGAGCAGGTAAATTGGGAAAGGATGACTATACGGTAATCATACATGGCAAGCCAAAGCATGAGGAGACAAGGGCAACTTTTTCTCACAGTGCGCAGTCGGGGGCTTCGGTGATTGTGCGGGATATGGAGGATGCACAGCGATTGGGCCAATACATTTCAGGAGAAAGAGAGAGTCAAAAATTTCATTCCGATTTTAAGGGAAAATATTCAGATGAGTTTGATCCTGCTATTCATTTGCAAAAAGTAGGCGTAGTGAATCAAACAACCATGCTGGCAACAGAGACACAGGCCATTGCCGATTATTTTCGTCAGCTCATGATTGAGAAATATGGCGAAGCGAATATAAAAGAACACGTTGCTGATACGCGCGACACACTGTGCTACGCAACCAATGACAATCAGGATGCAACTTATAAACTACTGGAGACCGATGCCGACCTGGCAATCATAGTGGGCGGTTACAACAGTTCCAACACGTCTCATATTGTGGAACTTTGCGAGCGAAAGTTTCCCGCCTACTTCATCAACTCAGAAACTGAAATTACTTCCAAACGAGAAATCAGGCATTTCAACTACCGCAACAAACGAGCAGTAGTTACTCAAAACTACCTTACCGAAGCACGTCCGGTGAAGATTGTGCTTACCAGCGGGGCATCGTGTCCTGATACGCTGGTAGATCGTGTGATGCTCAGGCTGCTTGACTTCTTTGAATCGCCCAAATCAGTCGATGAGATTTTGGCTGATTACTAGCAATTATTTCCTGTTATCCTTTTCCAGGCAGCTTGTATCCAGTGGTTTTCCAGGATTAAGTAAGAATGCTGTTCTGATCTGAGAAATACATTTGCCACCAGCCCCATGCCCAAATCGATTGAGCCTTAAGACCTGCTCATTTGTTAATGCATTTTCAAACAACTGAGTGTTGTGAGGTGGCGTTACAGGATCTGCATCGTTGGTGATGATCAAAGTTGGAACAGGGATATTTTCCAACTTACTCTCTTCTTGTGACACACGACCATCGTGCCATTGCACCAGCGCTGGAATAAAAGCCTGAAACCAGGCAAGGCCTTCCGCTAATTCAGGGTTTGAACTCATGAAAGCCTCAACATTGGCTGGCGTACTTTCCGAGTACTCTTCGTACGTGTTGAAACTAAAGAAGGCGGATGTATTTGCTCCCTGCAGCATTCGCGCAGGGAAAGCACTCAACTCCTGAATCACTTCTACATCTCTTTCGTTGATTGCCTGAACAAATCGTGGAGCTGTTTCGAAAGCATCGGCTCTATAAAATAGATAGCGGATGAAGAAAACAGCATCCTGCGGATTGAACGTAAAATCCCTATTCAGCAAATTCACAGTTATCGGATTTTCCTTTAATGACTGAATAGCCTGAATCGTTTCTGCTTTTAGATCTGGATGAGCCGCATGGCAAACAGAATCATTGGCACATAGTTCATATAATTTATTAAAAGCGCGAATCAAATCAGGAAATCTTGATTCAAGGGCAGTGTTGTTAAGGATTGCCGGACCATCCAATATGGCTGCATTTATTTTTGGATAGAAATATTTCATCGTCATGATTCCTAATTTTGTACCATAGGAAGTTCCATACAGATTGTACTTGCTGTAATCCAGGGCGTCCATCAGTGCGCCAATATCTTTTGCGTTTTGTGTTGAATTGTATTTTGAGAGGTCAATTCCTTTGGATTTTATTTCTACCACTTTTTCCTGCATGGCTTTAAAGGTGATTTGCTTTTCTTCTTCTGACGAGGCATCTGCAGCAATAATGTCAATAAAGGTTTCGCTGATATCTGGTAGCGGGCTTGAACGACCAATACCGCGCTGTTCTACAACGATCAAGTCTCCTACCTGGCGGGATTCATGGTTGATCCATCGGTCAGGGGAAGCAAGAGATCGGCCACCGGGTCCACCGGTTAGCATCATTACAGGATAAGTATCTTCCGCTTTATTTTTAGATGGAAAAATGGCAAAAGCAACTTGTATGGTTTTACCCATCGGCTTGCTGTGGTCTTCCGGCACAGTCAAAAAACCACACCGGACACCGCCTTCTACTTCTTCCCAATTCTCCCATTGTACACAATCGCAATGCGTAGTTTTATCTGCCGCCGGGGTGCAGGCCAAGGCCACAAAGAAAATAACTACGATCAGGTATTGGGGGTGATGGGGTCTGATTTGCATTTTCGCAGAATAGGGTGAGGTCTTCCAAACTAACTGAATAATCACAGGGGAAAAACAAAAATTTTGTAAACGGAGAACTCCTTTCCTTTTTATCGGCAAGGTTTTGCTAAAAGAAAGAGAGGATCATTGAAGGGGTCAAACAGAATAAGGTAATGGCAAAAAGAAGTTAAAATTTCGCTTTGTCTACTTTTAAAATGGCCTGAAACAGCACACTTGCCCCATTAGCCATGTCTTCCGCAGTGGTAAACTCTTTCGGTGAGTGGCTGATACCATCCTTGCTGGGAACGAATATCATTCCTATTGGCGCTATCCTCGCCATATCTTGTGCATCGTGTCCGGCACCGCTAGGCATGAATTTATAGGTCAATCCCAGATCTTTTGCCGACTGCGCAATGATTTCCTGAATGCGCTTATCCGTTACGGCCGGGAAGTCTTCATTGAGTGGTTTATAACTAATTGAAACGCCTGTTTCCTTTTCTATATTCAAGCCTGCGGTTTTTATCTGATCATAAATTAAAAGGACCTTGTCAAAATCAAGATCCCTGATTTCCAGGGTCATCTCAACTCTTCCAGGAATCACATTCGGAGCTCCTGGCTCTGCTTTGATTTTTCCGTTTGTGGCTACGTGTCTTCCTGCAATGGATCGAGCGATCAGATTTGTCTCCACTACAAATTTGGCGGCAGCCAGCATCGCATCCTGTCGCTGATCCATGGGCGTGGTACCTGCATGATTTGCTTTTCCTTGAAAAATTACAATCCATTGTTTTATTCCTACAATGCCTTCCACTACCCCAATATTTATTCCCTCCCGATGGAGAAATCCACCTTGCTCAATGTGCAATTCTAGAAATGCCTTGAAATCTCCGGGCTTGCGGGCAGCTTCACGGAAACGCGTAGGATCACCTCCAATATCAATCATTCCCTGTCGTAGAGTTTTGCCACTACTGCTCACTATATCAAGTTCTTCATCAGTTAATATGCCACTGATGGCTTCGCTTCCCACCAGGCCGCCTTCCTCATTTTGAAAAATAAAAATTTCAAGAGGATGATTGGTGACGATGTTGTTTTCATTCATCAATTCAACACATTCAATCGCGCCTAAAGAACCCACATCGCCATCGTAGTTTCCTCCACCAGGCACACTATCAATATGAGATCCGAATGCAATGGAGGGGAGATTGTTGTTTTTACCTGCACGCTTTCCAATAATATTTCCGGCAACATCCACCCTTACTTCTAGTCCGGCATTTTTCATTACTTCCATTATATACTTTCTACCCTCAATATCCGCATCGCTGTAGGCTACGCGGCTTACACCCCCTTCCGGATTGGCTCCATACTGTGAAAGTGTTTTGATTCTCTCCTCTATTCTGGAAGCACTTGCCTTGATTAATTTTTGACTGAAGCCAATTGAAAGTGCAGAATAAAAAGTGATGGTAAACAATAGTATACGCATGATATAAGTTAGTTTAATTATTCGCTATTAGCTTGAGAGGGAATCAATGTTTAAAATTACCATTTCGCACCAAATAAAATAACGATTGACACTCCTTCCCGCTATTTCAAATAACAAAAGATTTGTTGTACTTGTAATAATAGCGCCCAAGGAACATCTAACCTGAACGAATCCGAGTGATCAATGAGCTCAAAAGAATTTTTCAACACATTTGTCAGGGATCAAAGGGCAATCATTACTAAAATTTGCAGATCCTATTCTGATAATGAGGACGAATTCCAGGATTTGTTTCAGGAGGTTGCCCTTCAACTATGGCGCGGTTATGAGTCATTTCGGCATGAATCAAAAGTTTCTACATGGGTTTATCGTGTAGCCTTAAATGTTTGTCTCACCCAGTTTAAAAAAAGAAAGAAGAATCTGCCTACCGCCTCACTGGAGCAAATAATTCGTGAACCCGCGCAGGAAGGAGTGGACCCAATTCATGAACAGGTTGACTTATTGTATGAAGGCATAAAGCAATTAAAAGATATTGAGCGCGCTATTATTTTATTGTACCTGGAAGACAAACAGTACAACGAAATCGGAGAAATATTGGGAATGACCAGAACCAACGTAGGTGTAAGAATCAACAGAATCAAATTTCAATTAAAAAAATACATGGATGGAAGAATTGGACATCAAAGAGATTTGGCAAACGCAAAAACTGTCAGCGCCTGATCTCGAAGCACTTGAACTAGAAGAGATGCTGAGGAATCGGTCACAATCGATTGTTGACAAGTTGAAAAATTTTGCCAGGATTGAACACATAGCCAACATCATTGTTGGGGCGCTGATGATCGCGTATTTTGTTTATCAGAGAGACTATACCTTTAGTGCGGTACTTCTTGTGTTCCTTATATTCATCATTGCCTATTATAAGCGGTTATATAATAAACTGTATGCCATACAACCTACTGCAGATGTTCATATTTATCTGCTTGAGGTGCATAGAGAATTGAAGGACTTTATCAGAAAGTATCAGATTTCGCTAACCATATTATTTACGCTAGCCTTTGGGTTAGGGCTCTACTTAGGTTCGAAGGATACTTCTATTCTGGAGAGGTTGGGAAATCCCCGGGTTCTTATTAAAGTATTGGGAATTTATGCCGTTTCTATCTCCGCCTGTTTTGTCATTATTCATTTCACTTACGGACAGAAGGAAAGGAAAATAAGGAGTCTGATAAAAGAGCTTGAATAAGAAATTGTATTACTTCTCAATCCCAGCTTTGTTGATTTGTTTCATTAGTCGCTGGCTATCAATATTGCCGGGATCAAGCTGCAAAGCCTGCTTCGTCTCCTCTGCAGCAAGATACAATTTGCCCATCTTGAAATAAACATCGGCAAGTACAGCATGGGGTTTGGGCGATGGATGGTTAAACATTCTCTCTAATAGTCGGGCTTTTGCCAACGCACTTTCGAATTCACCGATTTCAGCCAGTAGATGAGCAGCATACCCAAGCAAGAAAGGTTTGGCTTGCTGTGAAGGTGTCGCCAGAGCGTTTAGAGAATCCAAAGCAACATGAGGTCCATGATTGCGATGGAGCACTTCGATATATTCCGCTTTGTAATATATTTCATCAGGATACCGGTGAACGATTACGGTAAGATTTCTTTCGATGTTTCTAAAGGAAGTCTCTATAAAGGAGCTGACCCCTGAGGGATCCGTTTCTCTCAGGTTGGTCAGTTTTACCAATTCAATATAATTGTCCAACAATAATCTTTCGTCACCTTGTATTCCTTTCTTGCGCTTTTCCAATTGCTCTGCTATTGCCAACCGTTCCTGAAGGTTTCTCGTAATTCTTCCTACCAAACTTAATCCCACCAGGAAGCTGGGATCGCTAGCCATCATTTTTCTATAGATTTTTTCAGAGGCCGTATAATCTCCTTCGTCCATCACTTGTCGCCATCCTTCATAATAGTAGTATAAAGCGGAATCGGAATCTGTGGAAAGTTTCAATTTTTGTGCGACCGCCTCGAAACCAAATAAAAAAACTGAAGCTGACAAGAACAATGCTCTCATGAGTTACATCTTTGGTCCTAGTTTGGTATAGGAATTTAACACCGTATTCAGCCTGGCTTTAAGCTCTTCATATCTATCGTAGGCATCCTTACCAGGGCGCTGATCAGCCTGGTTGAGCATGGAGCGCAGGTAACGCAATTGATCAATTAGCATGGGCGTCATATAGATTCCCTCTGCTGTCACCAGTTGACTTTGAATCTGCGCAAGCTGTTTGTCCTCCTGAATATATTGCTTTGTTTTCTTTCCTTCCTTGATTAGTTTTTCCAATTTGGCCCTTCTGCTTTTAATTCCATCGGCTGCGCGCTTGGCTGAGTTTTCAAGAGCCACGATTTGTATAGAAAGATTTTCCTGAGCTTTAATATCTTCCAATCCAGTTTTGGTCATGTCAACCTTCGGATCCATAAGTACTTCGAAAGGCTGCACAAATGATTCTCCGTTTACTGTAAGCCTCGCCTGATATACACCTGGTCTTGCCAAAGGGCCACCGCGCAAACTTTTTGCCGGATCTTTATCCCAGGGTCCTTCATGGCTTATATCCCAGCGGAAGCGATGAGTTCCTGCGGCCTTATTAAGGTCAGATTTTGTTTTTGTGGTTACAAAGCCGGTTGCCATATCGGTTCCCACTTTGGTGGTGTCTTTTGGTGGGGCCTGACTTGTAAATGTTCGGATTACGTGGTTGTCCGGATTCAGTATTTCCAACTTGATATCCTCATTGGGGACGGACTTTAGGTAATAATCTATCGTCACACCCGGGCCCGGGTAGTTAGGAACTGCATTTTTCCCTGTTCCCCTGTGCCTTAACCGGTATGCATCTTCAGGCTGAAACAAATAGGCTGTTTTAGCCTCTTTGGCTTTTACCAACTGATGTAGTGCTGAGACATTATCCATTACCCAAAAGGATCTGCCCATTGTGGAAACGATCAGATCTTTCCTATGAATCTTTAAATCTGTAATAGGGGTGATGGGAAGATTCTGCTGGAAGGATTTCCAGGTGGCCCCATCGTCAAAGGATATAAACAGTCCATACTCTGTACCTGCGTACAACAGCCCCTCCTGATCGGGATCTTCCCTTATGGTTCGCGTAGGGTAATCCGCGGGAATTCCGTTAGATCCTGTAGTGAGCAGCGACCAGGTTTGTCCGTAATCGGTTGTTCTAATTAGGTATGGTTTCCAATCGCCGACCTGATATAATAAAACAGCCGCATAGGCTTTGCCTTCCTTATGCGGGGAGGGCTCGATGCAATCTACTCTTCCTCCAGCAGGTATATTTTTTGGGGTTACATTTTCCCAATTTTTGCCGCCATTTTTGGTCAAGTGAATGGGTCCGTCATTAGCGCCAACCCAAATCAACCCTTCTTTCAATTTAGATTCATTAATTTCATAAATGGTGCTGTAATATTCCTCGCCGGTGATGTCCCTGGTAATGGGCGAACCGGATATCACTTGTTTGCCGGGGTCATTGGCCGTAAGATCCGGAGAAATTGTCTCCCAGGTGATGCCATCATCCGTAGTTTTATGCACAAATTGGGATGCATGATAAACCACGTCAGGATTGTGTGAGGAAACGTAAATAGGAGAAACCCTCTGAAAACGATACTTTAAATCTTTGGGGTTATGGCCGTAGATATTGGTAGCGCCTACATAATACTGCCGTTCCTGGCCTGATTGTTTGTCATATACGCCAAACCTTCCTTTACAATTTGAATAGACAATGTTTGGATTGCCGGGCTTTGGTACTGCAGGCCCAGTCTCGCAACCACCTACGGCCATCCAAAAAGCACTGGCTCCTCCTGGCGCATCGTATGGTGGCAGTGAAGGTAAGGCGATGGTGGTATTATCTTGTTGACCCGCATATAACCAATAAGGATACTGATCATCTACCTCCACCTGATAGAGTTCGGCTGTCGCTTGATTTTCCTGAGTAGACCACGACTTTCCACCGTTGGTAGTCACGTTTACTCCTCCATCGTTGGCCTGAATGAATAAGGACGTGTCAGTAGGGTTAATCCACATATCATGGTTGTCGCCATGCGGAGGTTCGATTTCCTTCCAGGTTTTCCCGGCATTCACAGATTTGTAGAAGTTTGTAGCTAAAACAAAAATGACATCTGCATTTAAGGGATTCGCTTCGATGTTGCAATAATAAAAAGGTCGATCAGTCAATTCCTTTTTATTGTTTACTAATTTGAATGATTCACCCTGGTCATCGGAGCGGTAGACACCACGCTCTTCCTTTGGCGCCTCAATCAATGCATATAGCCTGTTCGGATCAGCTGCTGAAACGGCAAAGTCAATTTTTCCAATCAGTCCTTGTGGTAATCCCTGTGTAATTTTTTTCCAGGAATTGCCTCCATCCACAGACTTGTAGATTCCTCCGATTTTATTGGCCCCGCTGATGATGGTCCAGGGTTTTCTTTCGTTGCGCCACATGGCCGCGTAGATGATGTCGGGATTGTTGGGTGCAAATTCGATGTCTACCGCACCTACACTGTCAGAATGGTAAAGTATCCGTTCCCAGTTTTTCCCTCCGTCTTTTGATCTGTATACACCCCTTTCCTCATTGTTTTCGAATGGTTGGCCCTGCGCAGCCACAAAAACTATATTTGGATTAGCAGGATGAATTTCCACAGCCCCAATTTGTCCGGCTTTTTCCAAACCAATATGTGTCCAGGATTTTCCGGCGTCCTCAGATTTATAAACACCCTTTCCTATGATCACGTTGGAGCGTATTCCATCAGAGCCGGTGCCTACATAAATAATTTTTGGATCGGCTTGATATACATTGATGGCTCCTATGGAAGGCGACTTGAAATACCCATCCGAAATATTAGTCCAGTTGATTCCATAGTCTTCCGTTTTCCAGACCCCACCCCCGGTAGTTCCCATATAAAATGTAGCTGGTTGGGTTGCTACACCTTGAACAGCGGTTGAACGTCCACCGCGTGTCGGACCAACGTTGCGGAAATTAAGTGACTTGAAAAAAACGGAATCATTGGTAGCGCCAGATTGACTATGGGCATCACCGCCATGAATAAAACAAATGGCAAAAAGGATTGTGAATAGAGGAAACTTCATAATTGTAGTTAATTTGATTGTTGGTCTTTCGCTAAACAAATCAAGATGTAAACAAAAATGAATCATTTATCCAATTAGTCCAATAAAGTTTTTGCCAAGCGTACGGAAACAGCTTTAGCAGGTAACATCATATGGAATTGGATGTTCTGGAAAAAATATGATTGAAGGGAATGGTGTGTCTGAAAGAGCTAGTTTAATCTATGGGCTCGAAAACGAATCTTACTTTTTTAATAAACCTGTCCACAATGGCAATAATCTGCATCCTTAAGCCAGAACATGGTAAATGACTGGAATATACTCAATTTTAGAATTGGGACTTTTACCGTTTCCACATTTCGTGAATACATAAAATGAAGAATGTTCCTGAACCAATCCAACGTGCGTTGATTAAACAATTGACTCAACAAGTTAAAAAAAATGTTGATTTGATTGAATTTACATTTACGCCAGGAGGATGTATCAATAGTGGAGGCAAACTCTTCACCACTTCAGGTAATTACTTCCTTAAATGGAATATTTCATACCTGTATCCTGAAATGTTTTCAACGGAAAGAGCCGGTCTTGAAATTCTACGTTCTACGAATACGATCCAGGTCCCTGGTGTTGTGCTGCAGGGAGAATCTGCTTCCTGGCAATTTATCCTGATGGAGTTTATCGAGCCAGGGCGCCGGTCAAAAAAGTATTGGCAAACATTGGGTGAACAACTGGCAGCACTTCACTATAAATCCAATGATTACTTTGGATTGGAGTATGATAATTATATTGGATCATTGCCGCAACGAAATACAAAATCGGCAACATGGATTGATTTTTTTATTCATCATCGTCTTGAAGTGATGGTGGAGAAACTAAACGCGTTAAAACGGATTGATAATGCGTTTATAAAATCGATAAACAGATTGTATGGCAGATTAAATGATTTAATTCCCCATGAGCCACCTGCATTGTTGCATGGCGATCTTTGGACAGGTAATGTAATTACAGGATCAAAAGGAGAACCGTTTACAATAGATCCGGCTGTATATTTTGGACACCGGGAAGCAGAAATTGCCTTTACGCGGTTGTTTGGCGGGTTTGATGATAATTTTTACCATGCTTATCGGAGTAATTACCCCCTTATCTCAGGCTTTGAGAAGCGCTACGAGCTTTACCATCTATATCCTTTGTTGGTCCACGCCAACCTCTTTGGAAACAGTTACCTTCTTGCGGCAAGCCGTATTATTAGTCACTTTACGAGATAGAAAAGTTTTGTAAATTTGAATCATAAAAAAAAAGAAATGAAAAACCCACTTCACCCCAACACGTTACTGACCTTATTGGTTGTGGCACTTATGACCTCGTGCGACCTATTCGATAAGGTGGACGATGTCTCTTTCAATTCGGAATTTGAAGAGTCATTGGTTGTAGACAATGCGGAAGCAGGCACTTACTCGGACGAGATCATTCTCGATGCCACTACGGATCCCGAGGTAGATAAGTTTAAGGATAAAATTAATGCGTTGACGGTTAACAGCATCACTTACCGTGTTTCCAACTACGATGGGCCACCTAATGCCACATTTGATGGGGATATGCTATTTGGTACTAATGGAACACTTGGCACAATTGCCATTGAAGGAATAAGTTTATCAAGCACTGTAGAACAAGAATTGGTATTCTCACAAAGCGAGATTGATGCAATTGCAGCACAGCTAAAAGACAACAATACAGTGACTGTGACTATGGCAGGTACATTTTCTGATGGCCCGGTAAGCTTTGTTATCACCGTAAAAATAGATGTAACCATTACAGCAGATGCATTATAGAATAGACTTTTGACAAAATAAAATAAAAAAAACCCTGTCTATGGCAGGGTTTTTTGTTTTATAGAATTAATAATCATCTCAGCGTGTACTCTTGAATTTTCGATAAACCACTTATTGGTTTTTAAACCACCGCACACCACGCCAGCCAAGTATAAGTTAGGCATCGAACTCTCCATGGTGTCCGCATTATAAACGGGGGTGTGATATTCATCATCGTGAAATTGGATACCCATTTCATGCATAAATGCAAAAGGCGGCTGATAGCCGGTCATAGCCAGCACAAAATCGTTTTCCAATCTTAAAATTCCCTCCGGAGTTTTTATCTCTGCAAACTCATTTTCAATTTTGATAATTTCTGAATTGAAATAGACTTTAATTACACCTTCCTTAATTCTATTTTCAATGTCAGGTCGCACCCAATACTTTACGCTCTCACGAATTTCTGATTCTCTTATTACCATCGTTACCGAGGCGCCCTTGCGGTAGGTTTCCAAGGCAACATCCACAGCAGAGTTTGCGGCCCCTACCACAATTATTTTTTGGTTGAAATAAGGATGAGGCTCATCATAATAATGTTTAACCTTGGGTAAATCTTCGCCAGGGACATTCAACAGATAGGGGAGATCGTAAAAACCTAAAGCCAGAATCAGTGAAGTTGTCTCATAACTAGCTTTGGGAGTAGTGATTTCATGCAAACTATCCTTCCTGGTTACTGTATCTACCTTTTCATAGAGGTTTACATTCAAATCCCAACTGGCGCATACTCTTCGATAGTACTCCAGCGCTTCGAACCGATTGGGTTTAGCGCCATGTGAAATAAAGGGAACCCCGCCAATCTCCAATTTCTCCGAGGTGGAAAAGAAAGTCATATTGAGCGGATAATGATATAGTGAATTAACGAGACAACCTTTTTCAATAATAAGGTATTTGAGACCGGATTTCTTTGCTTCAATACCACAGGCAAGCCCAATGGGTCCTGCTCCGATAATGATGACATCAAATTTTTCTCCCATAGCGATGCAAAGTCATTCAATAAAGGTATAAATCCACAAAAGAATTCCACATATTACGCTTCATGAGATATTTAGTCATTTTGTTTTGCTTGGTGTCCATGTTAACCAGGGCTCAGCTTGGATCAGAGATTTATTTGTTTGATGTAGCGTTAGAAAGGGGCGAATTGGTTATTTCAAATCCTGTCAATATAACCAATCATCCGGGTTATGATAATCAACCATCCTTCCATCTGGGCAAGACCATAGTGTACTATTCCTCTTTCAATGAAGATGGACGTTCAGACATTCTTAGTTATGATTATACATCGGAGGAGACCAAGTCAATAACGGCAACTCGAGAGAGGGAATACTCACCTACCCTAACACCGGATGGAAAATACTTATCGTGCATAATCCAGAGAGATAATGACGCACAGGATCTCGGAAAATATCCCGTAGACGGTGGAGACGCCCTTACCCTGATTGATAACCTGATTGTAGGCTATCATGCCTGGGCTGATGAAAATAACCTGTTACTTTTTGTTTTGGGCGATCCGCTTACACTAAGATGGTATGACCTGGTCTCCCGCAAGGATAAAATAATAGCAGAAAATATTGGAAGGTCGCTTCATAAAATTCCGAAAGAGAATGGCATGAGCTTTATTCAGAAAAATTCCGAAAACGAGTGGATCATCAGCAGGTTAGATATTGACACTAAAAAAATCACTCCGATTGTTCAAACACTACCCGGCAGAGAAGACATGGTTTGGACACGGAATGGCAAGGTTATTATGAGTGATGGGGTTAAGTTGTTCATCTGCGATCCAAAGGAAAGCAATCAATGGCGCGAGATTGAAATGCAAAAAGATGATTTAATTAAAGGGATTACCCGATTAGCACTTTCTCACGATGGAAAGAAAATAGCAGTTGTAGTTAGTGAAGAATAGTTAGTCGTCCCTTGAAAACTTATTTTCTAAAAATATTAAAACGATAGATTCTTTCTAATGAATTAGTAGCCGATGAGTTGCGCGGACTACAACTTTTCTATAACAATCAATACGAATTCAGCTGCGCAACAGCGATAGCATCTAGTTCAATGCTATACATTCTATGAATTTCTAAAAACTTCAAGATTTCGATTTAACCAGGGCAAATTATGGCTAATGCATAATTTGGTTTTAAGTTCTACTTTCTTGCAGATTTTTTTCAATACAATCGCATTGATTTTATTAGAAAGCAAATCTGTTTGAGGTTTTTAAGGCGTGACTAGTTATTGCTCGGAGAAGCTGCCTTTCATTACCCAGATTTTTTTGTACTCAACCGTAAATAGCGCATCAGCCATGGCGGGATCTGCTTCGATCAGACTTTTGTCCACGTCACCTTGCATTATCAAGATGCCCCCATCCCGAGGAGGGAAAATCCCTTCGGTGATTACATTGCCCGTTTTAACCAACTGCTTTAGGTAATCATCATGCTTCTTGAATGTCTCCCCGGATTTTTGCACGTTGAATTTTGTGATGTCGGCATGGTATCGTATAAAATGATAAGAAATCATTTCCGCAGCAGCCGGTGCCACGCGGGCTGAACCGACCCGTGGCAGGTAAGGAAATAGTTCAAGTCTCCAGCGGTTGGCCTGAATACCAGGGTCGGTGCTCAACCACTGCCGCACCGAGTCCATGGAATTGCTGTTAAGAATAAAAATGCCACCGCCCCCATCAAAAGGTCCGGCTACCAGCAGTTTTCCTTCGTTTGCCAATCGTTGAATATTGTTGAGATGGCCTTGCATCAACTTATCCAGTTCCTCTTTAGGCATTTCGGCATTGTCCGTTCGGGTATTCAGGAAAACAAACGTGAGCTTATGGTCTTGCGCTAGCGACAGATTCAACGCCAGTGAAAAGATAAGAAATAGTGAAGACTTCATTTTGTGAATGATTGATTTAACTAACTAACGAATAATTGAGCAAGGATGCGAATTGTCAGGAGGTATATTTTCCCAATTAGGCACTTGAAAGGCTAAAACGGAGGAATGCATTACTGAATAAGCCGAATTAGGATAGGTTTCTTTTTGCTTTCCATCCAATAAGCATGACTCCGACCAGAATCAGGCAGGTACCAACAATTTGCAAACCAAAAATTGGTTCACCAAGAAATATATTAGCCTGAATGATAGTGGATGCGGGACCTATGCTGGTAACAATGGCTGAATTTTCAGGACCAATTCTTTTTATGCCTTCGGATCTAAGATAAGACGGTATCACGGTTGATATAATCGCCATGAGAAAACTAAACAGGTATACTTTACTATCGAGATTAAACAGTGATTTATCGCTGGTGATCAGATAATGAAGTAATACACCCACGGCGGCAAAACTCATGGCATAGCTGTTGAATTTCACCGGACCAACCAAAGGGATCATCTTGCCACTGCCCACTACATAAATAGCAAAGGTGACGGCACAGGCAAATACCAGAAAGCATCCCAAATAGAAGTTTTTCTCATCGGAAGCCCCCATAGATACTTCGCCAGTGAACGCTATAAGCAGGCCGGCATAGGTGAGTGTGAGGGCGATCCATTGCCGCGCCTTGATTTTTTCCTTGAAGATCAGGGCGGACATCAATACAACAAGGGTGGGATACATAAACAAAATCAACCGCTCCATACCCGCGGAGATATATTGTAATCCAAGGAAATCCAATAAGCTGCTGACATAATATCCGAGACAACCGATAACGGCAATATAAACCCATTGCCTTCCTGTAAACTTTACATTCCCTTTTTGCGATGAAGTAATGAAAGCCGAGCCCAGGAAAAAGGGAATGGAAAAAATCATTCTCAACGCCAGCAGTGAAACAGCATCTACCGTAGTTTCAAAATAGGCAAGCTTTACAAAAATCGCCTTAGCTGAAAAGCAAATTGACCCCAGTACGGTGATGAGGATACCCCCTATGAAATAACCTGAAGCCTTGTCGCTCATAAACGATTAAGCGATGAGCACCTGAGCCAACGCGACAAGGTCTTTTTCCTGATTGTAGACATGCGGAGATACACGAATAGCGTCCCCACGATAGGAGACATAGATATTTTTTTTAGTTAATCTGGATTTAATGGCAGCGATACTATTATTGTCGGGAATCCGGATGCCAAAGAGGTGTTTTGCCCGGTATTTTTCATCTTCCACCCAGAAATTATTTTCTCGGAGAAGTGAAATGGCTTTTTCTGATATTCGGTTACAGTAATCCTGAATTTCCGTTGGTTTCCAGTTATTGATTTGACGAAGCGCCTCCAGCAACATGGGAGCGAGGATGAAATTACTATGCTCACCAACTTCATATCGCAATGCGCCGGGATGATATTTGTTTTCGTAGTTCACCAGTCCTGCAAAATCCGCACTATGCAATCGGTTAATCCAGTTTTCTTCAATGGGTTTACCCCCATCAAAGGCAGGGCCGTAATACGCCAGACCAATAGAATAGGGACCCATAAGCCATTTGTATCCACTGCATACAAGAGCGTCAGGTTGAATAGATTGAATACTAAAGGGTAACGCGCCAACCGATTGAGTACCATCGATGATCAGGAAAGCGCCAACTTCATTGGATCGTTTTCTGATTGATTTCAAATCAAACAAAGTACCGTCAGCCCAGTGTACATGGCCCATGGCCACGATACGGGTATTCTTGTTGATGGATTCAACGAGTCTTTCATTCCATTGACGCCCACGGTTGTCTAAGGTATCTGGAGGCGCAATAACGGTTAAGGTTGCTCCACTGTCGTTACAAAGGCGTTGCCACGGATAATAATTGCTGGGAAACTGGCCGCTTAATACAATTATTTCATCCGTTGATTTGAGTTTGATATTGTGAACTACATTGGCCAAGCCATAGGAGGCTGAAGGGATGATTGCGATTCGGTTGGGTTCTTTGCAGCCAATCAGTTTGGCATATTCTTTTCGTATGATTTCTCCGGTTGTAAAAAAATCCTGCTGGGTAACTTTAGCCGGGTTTCGTTTGTTCTTAATACCCTGCACCCCCTCTTTTTCAACACGCCTGAGGAGGGGCGACATGTACGCGCAATTGAGATAGGTGCTGCCTGCGGGCAAGGAAAACTTTGAACGTTGAAGGCTAAGCATGACTTAATAATTACTCCGCGAGAGATTTAATGAATCGCGAAGTACGTCAAATTCTTTTTTATTTTTCGTCCAGTAGTCGATGAACAATGTTTTATCGAGCGTGGCACTTGTTTGATGGGTTTCACCCCGTTCAGTGAAGGTCTCTTCCCATCCCAGTATTTTAAATGGAAACACTTTCTCCACATGAATTATCAGTGTGCGTCTGGGGAACTGAATTTCATATAATGTTTCTGTCGCGGAAGTTGATTTCGCAATCGTTGCATCCAAAGGTTTTAAATTCTCGTGCTTAATGCGCGTAAAAAAAAGTCCGGGAAGAATTTTTACAGCCCCGGTTGGAATATTTTCGGGATCAAGACGAATAAGGTTAAATAATTCATCTTCCAGCAAGACGTTATCGGCAGTGAAGTGTTTGTCGCCCTCTTGTTCAAAATAGGAATAGCTAGCCGTCTCAAATTTGTTTTTCACCAAATTCATTTGTGAAAAAACGTGCCCACACCACTCCTGTGAGCTCATGGTCACTTTTAGCGTATTCGGAAATTGATTACGACTTACTGGCGTGAAAACAGACAGCATCATGGAATAGGGGTAGATGCCGGTAATAAAATTCTTAGTATAATTTAACTTCATTACGGTAACTCCATCGCTACCGGAAGCGCCCGGATTATCCAGCTTTACCTGTTTTTCCCTTGAGAATCCTTCCGTCACAAAGATCAACATGGCTTTTCCATCTCGGTTTTCGCCATAGCGGGATTGATCCAGGTTATAGGAGTTTACTTCTGCCTTGCCTGCGTACCAATAGGTTTTAAAGTCTTCGGTATCGTACACGGCCATATTGTTATTTTGAGACATAACAACTTGTTGACAAGCACCCAGCAGAAAACTGACGGCTAAAGAGATTGTTAATAATTTAATGATTTTCATAAGAAGGAAACTACATTTTTAGATATTAAATTCATTTGTGACTTTTAAACCGCGGGTTACTATTTCAATCTAAACGATAATTAAGTTGTACATTGCATGATCTATGAAAGTGAAGGCTGAGAATTTCAAGGGAATAAATTTCGTTCGGATTTCGCAACTTCCCAAGGTGCAAAAGGAGTTAATCGCAACTACCTTACCACCAGATAAAATTATCAAGATTCTCAAAGAAAACGAGATACTCGCTGATTGCATCCAATACAAGCATTATGAGGCCTGGTTTACTCAAGTTGAGAACAAAGTACCCGAAGAAGTTAAAATACCGCTCACAACATCATCTCTTAACCTGGCAATAGATTAATCCCAAACACCTTCAGGCACTACTTCAAGAATATTACCAACCGGATCTTCAAAGTAAAAGGACTCCAGACCATTTTTCCATACCAGCACATCAGTAATCCTAATACCGCGGGATTCCATCTTTTCTTTGTGCATTTGATATTCTTCGGCTGAAACCTCAAACGCAAAATGATATTTACCTTCGGAATAATGGGCGGGAGGACTTTCTTTGCTTTTTGAATCTTCGGGATTGAAACACAAAAGCACAGAACTGCCGGCTTTGAAGAAGATATGCTTATCCTTTACTTCAGCAATGACCGGAAGTCCGAGTAAACCATGATAAAATTCTTTGGCTTTATTCAGGTCTTTGAAATAAATGCACGTCTCTTTTATCTTTTTGAAGTTCATGAATTGTTAAGTGAGCGTTTTAGTTTGGTATATTCCTGCCATATTTCGGTCAAAATTTCTCCCGCGGGTTTAATATCGTTAATGGCAGCAGAGACTTGACCAATTTCAAGTTCTCCTTCGTCCAAATCGCCTTCAAATATTCCTTTCTTACTTCTTCCTTTGCCTAATAAGCCGGCGAGTTCTTCTTTGGATGCGCATCGTTGCTCTGCCTCCAATACCTGTTTGTAAAAGTTATTCTTTATCAGCCTTACCGGTGTAAGTTGCTTAAGAGTGAGGATGGTTTCACCTTCCGTTGAATGGGTGATCCTGTTTTTAAAATTGGCATGAGCAGAAGATTCAATACTGGCGGCAAATCGTGTTCCTATTTGTACACCATCGGCCCCCAAAACTTCTGCGGCCAGCATGGTGCGGCCGGAACTGATACCTCCTGCCGCTATGAGTGGAAGCGTGATAGCATCCCGAACCATGGGAATCAGACAAAAAGTTGTTGTTTCTTCTCTGCCGTTATGACCTCCAGCCTCAAAACCCTCAGCTACTACTGCATCTACATCCGCTTCCTGACTTTTCCTGGCAAATTTCACGCTGGAGACCACGTGGACCACGGTGATTCCATTCTCTTTCAGAAAGCCGGTCCAGGTAATAGGGTTGCCAGCAGAAGTAAATACAATCCTTACACCTTCATCCACGATTATTTTCATCAGCTTGTCGATCTCAGGATAGAGCAATGGCACATTTACACCAAAGGGAAAGGAAGTAGCTGTTTTGCATTTTCTGATATGTTCCTGGAGCGTTGGTGGATGCATAGATCCGGCACCAATCAAGCCAAGGCCACCGGCATTGCTTACGGCAGCGGCAAGCCGCCAGCCACTGCACCAAACCATACCTGCCTGAACGATTGGGAATTGAATATTGAAGAGACTTGAAAGTGAAGAAATACCGCTCATTTATATAATTTCTTAGTTGAAAACGAAGCTATAAGGCTGAAAATCTGAAACTTAGATTTGATGGGAAAATTTGAGAGCTCAATCAGGCGCAATATAGTTGTCCACAAAGAAGTGATTGATTTATAGTCACTTAATTTATTGATATATAGGCACTTAAGTGGTAACATGGCCTTAATGTGGATAAGTTGGGTTTTTTGTGGAAAACTAATTTGCTCCAATTTTGGTAATTATAAGTGCCTGTATTTTAGCACTTTTTGTCATATTCTTTCATGAAACTTACATGCACTATTTTCCGAATGTATAAATTCGTTGCCTAATTTGAACCTAAGCGCCAAACATTCGTTTTCACCACCATGAATAGGTTTTTCTTGATTATCCTGATTTGCTTTTCTGTGTCCACTTTGCAGGCACAAAACGCAGAGATCATTAAAATGAATCAGCTTCAAAAAATGATGAATTCTCAATCGGATAAAATTCAGGTGATCAACTTTTGGGCAACCTGGTGTGCGCCATGTATCAAAGAGCTTCCGTTGTTCGAACAATTGAATCAAACCCGGGTTGAGGTGCAGGTTAGTTTGGTGAGCGTAGACATCGACCTGGATCCCAATGCGGAAAAGGTGCATCGGTTTGTAGCTCGCAAAAAGCTAAAATCTAGTGTTTATATTCTGGACGAAGCCGATACAAACAGTTGGATTAGTAAGGTGGACAAAGACTGGTCGGGGGCGATACCGGCAACACTGGTAGTAAATACCTCCAATGGGAAAAGAAAATTTGTTGAGAAGGAATTAAAAGAGGGGGACCTGGAGGCTTTGGTAGACGGCGTTAAGTAATGACGAAAAACAATTTTATAATTAATTAATTAATATCTATGAATGCAGTAAAATCTTTTTTTGCAATCGCTTTGGTAGCAGTAATATCTGCTGGCGCTCCTGTAACCACTGGCTATGAGGTGGGTGATAAGGCTATGGATTTCAAATTGAAAAACGTAGATGGTAAGATGGTCTCTTTGAGTGATTATAATAATGCCAAAGGATACATCGTAATATTTGATTGCAATACCTGTCCCTATTCAAAAGCTTATAATGATCGGATTATTGCATTAAATAAGAAATGTGCGACCAAAGGTTTTCCTGTGATTACGATCAATGCAAATGATCCTTCTATTTCTCCCGGGGATTCATTTGCTGAGATGAAAAAAATGGCGGAAAAAAAGGAAATATGACTTCCCCTATTTATTTGACGAATCGCAGGAAGTAGCACGGGCTTATGGTGCCACCAACACGCCCCACGTTTTTGTATTAAATAAGATAAGCCAAAGTGAACTTAGGGTAGCCTACATTGGCGCCATTGACGACAATTCACGTGACGCTTCAGCGGTTACTAAAAAATACGTGGAAGAAGCTGTGGAAGCGTTGTTGAATGGAGAATCAGTTTCAAACACTAGGACAAAAGCCATAGGCTGTACGATAAAATGGAAAAATTCGTAAGTCGGTTGATTTTTAGTTAATGAATTGAGAAAGCCGGAAAATCCTCCGGCTTTCTATTGTTTTATCATCTCCAGGATGTCATCTATGTATTCACGCGAATTGCTCAGCCGGGGGACCTTATTTTGCCCACCCAATTTCCCCCGTCTTTTCATCCAATTGTAAAATGTACCCTCATCTACGCTATGAACTTTCGGCATCATCAAGGCCAAATCAAAGGCACGTTTCGCATCGTAATCGGAGTTAACCTTTCTTAGCGCTTCATCCAGCAGGCAAGTAAATTTTTCTAGGCTTTCAGGCTTTACTTTAAATTCAACAATCCATTCATGACCGCCCCGTAACGCTTTTTCTAAAAAGATGGGGCCAACAGTAAAATTGTCGATCACAGCGCCTGTTTGCTCGCAGGCCTGGGTTATCGCAGTTTCTGCATTTTCAATAATTACTTCTTCACCAAAAACGTTGATAAAGTGTTTTGTTCGTCCGGAAATTTTTATCCGGTAAGGAGAAGTACTGGTAAATTTTACGGTGTCGCCTATGTTGTAGCGCCACAAGCCGGCATTGGTGGTAATAACCATAGCATAGTTTTTTCCTATTTCTACATCCGCCAGCCCTACGGTTTCAGGATTTTCTTTTTCCGACTCATCGGTTGGAATGAATTCATAAAACACACCATAATCAAGCATCAATAACATGTCATCCGAATCCTTTGTGTCCTGAATTCCAAAAAACCCTTCGCTGGCATTGTAGGTATCCCAGTACCTCATTTGGTCAGAGGGGATGAGTGATTTGAACAAATTTTTGTATGGCTGAAAGGCAACGGCACCATGGAAAAAGACTTCGAGATTAGGCCATACTTCCAGGATGTTACTCTTTTTTTCCATCTCAAGAATACGTTGAATCAACAACACGGTCCAGGTGGGCACGCCAGCTATGTTGGTCACATCTTCTTTCGCGGTTTCTGAAGCAAGTAAAACGATCTTCTCTTCCCAATTATCCATGAGCGCAACATCCAGACTTGGCGTTCGGATAAACTGTGCCCAGGGGGGCAGGTTTTGCATGATTACGGCTGATACATCACCATAGTAAGAACTGGAGGATGGATCGAATTCATTTACCTTGTGGCTGCCACCAACGGCTACTCCCTTCCCCGAAAAAATTTGAGTATCTGGAAAGTTGTTTACATAAATGGATAACAAATCCTTTCCTCCCTTGAAATGACAATCTTCCAGGGCTTCTACAGAAACCGGAATGAATTTGCTCCGTGCATTGGTTGTACCGGAGGATTTGGCAAACCATTTTATTTCTGATGGCCACAATACATTTTGCTCACCCCGCATCGTGCGATCGATGTAAGGAAAAAGTTGTTCGTATGTGCTTACCGGAACCCGCTGTTTGTATTCTTCATGCCGGATCAAATCATCGAAGGAATACTTTTTTCCAAATGTGGTACCCCTTCCCATGTGAAGTAATTTTTTTAGTACCTCATCCTGTACCTCGTGGGGATACTTCATGAATAGCTCAATCTGGTGCATTCGCTTTTTCATGACCCAGGTCAGTATGGAATTTAGAAATTGCATGATTTAGTAAACCTTAAATTAAAGCCGTTAATGCCTATTAAACAAACGGGCACCTGGGTTAAGTGGATGGCTGGACGTTAGCCCGTTTCAGACGAAAATTTTGGCCAAGATAAACCTTTCTCACCATCGGATCATTAGCCAACTCTTCGGCAGAGCCTGCCCTGAACAGTTTACCTTCCACCATCAGGTAAGCGCGATCAGTGATCGATAAAGTCTCATCCACATTGTGGTCGGTGATAAGAATACCAATATTTTTTTTCTTGAGCCTGGATACAATGGATTGAATTTCTTCAACCGCAATTGGATCCACACCGGCGAAAGGTTCGTCTAGCAATACAAAAAGAGGGTCAACGGCAAGCGCCCTGGCAATTTCTGTTCTTCTGCGTTCCCCCCCGGATAAAACCATACCCAGGTTTTTGCGTACGTGGGTAAGACTAAATTCTTCCAGCAGCGACTCAACTTTTTCTTTGCGGTCTTTTTTGCTGATGTGGCGCATTTCCAAAGGAGCCATTAAATTTTCCTCCACGGTAAGTTTGCGAAATACAGATGCTTCCTGTGCCAGATAGCCAATTCCCAATTTAGCCCTTTGGTACATGGGTAATCCGGTAATGTCCCGCTGTTCAAGAAATATTTCTCCGCCATTAGGCTTGATCAACCCAACGATCATGTAGAAACTGGTGGTTTTACCTGCACCATTAGGGCCAAGCAATCCTACAATTTCCCCCTGCTCCACTTGTACCGATACGTCATTTACTACGATACGGTTCTTATACTTCTTTACCAGGTTTTGTGCCCTTAAAATCATACTAATCAAATTTGATGTCTTTCAGCCTCAATTGCAAAGAGGTCACGCCATTGAACGTATTTTCTTCTAGTGTATAAGCAATCCGGAATGCAGAGCTGTTGGCCAGATTTTCATAATGCTTCATCATATCAAAACCCACCACGTTCATGATTGCCTCATTCCCTTTTTGCCCTGCCAGAAAACGGATATGCCTGTCTTTAAAACTCGATAGAGAATTCAATACAAAAACCTCGCCCGATTCAAAGACAGGCTTATGATTCTCAGGACCAAATGGGCCCATCTGTTTTAAAATAGATCTGAACTTGGCAGTAATAGCGTCAAATGGGATTTCCAGATCAATTTCGATCATCGGAATGAGCATCTCATCGGTAATGGTCGCAGACACCACTTGTTCAAACCGTTGTTGAAATGCGGTCAGGTTATCTTTGGCCATGGTAAGGCCGGCAGCGTACTTATGACCACCGAATTTTTCCAATAGGTCGCTGCAACTGGCGATAGCCTCGTGCAAATCAAAATCCCTTACGCTCCTTGCCGACCCGGTAATCATGCCGTTGGAAGCTGTTAATATCACCGTAGGACGATAGTATTTCTCCACACAACGCGCAGCCACGATACCGATCACCCCTTTGTGCCATGTTTCCTTAAACAGCACCGTTGATTTGGTTTTGCTAAAACGTTCGTTTGACTCAATCATGGCTATAGCTTCTTCTGTGATTGACAGATCAAACTCACGCCTTAAGTCATTTTTAAGATTTATTTTTTCAGCCAGGGCCATGGCTTGCTCTTCTGATTTGGAAATGAGCAACTCTACGGCTGCATGTGCATGGCTGACGCGCCCAGCCGCATTGATGCGTGGGCCTAGTGTAAATACAACAGTGGAAATATCCAATTCATTCTTGATGGCTGAAAGCTCAATCAACGCTTTTAAACCGGGTAGCGGGTTAGTATTTAGTTTTTGTAGACCAAAATAAGCCAACACTCTGTTTTCACCATTTACAGGCACAATATCTGAGGCAATGCTTACGGCTACCAGATCAATATATTTTGTTAACTGGCTTTCATCTTTATACTTTCTGGCATAAGCCTGCAATAATTTGTAACCAATTCCGCATCCGCTCAGCTCCTGAAAAGGATAAATACAATCGGTGCGTTTGGGATCGAGTACAGCAACAGCTTGTGGAATTGTCTCACCTGGTAAATGATGATCACAAATAATAAAATCGATGCCTTTATGTTCAGCCAAAAGCACCATGTCGGAGGCTTTGATCCCCAGATCAAGTGCGATGATGAGGGAATAACCATTTTCCTCAGCCCACAAAATTCCTTCCCTCGATACACCATAACCTTCCTTTGACCGATCTGGAATATAATAATGGCAGGATGCGTAGAAGCTGTTGAGATAACTGTAGACCAGCGCTACGGCTGTGGTACCATCAACATCGTAGTCTCCGTAAATGAGAATCTTTTCCTGATTTTGAATAGCTTGCTGGATGCGATCAACAGCTTTGTCCATGTCCTGCATGAGGAATGGATCATGCAACTGATCCAGTGATGGTCTGAAAAATTCCTTTGCCTTATCGTAGCTGTTGATGCTGCGCTGCACAAGCACAGCAGATAAATAGGGATTTACATTGATGCTTTGACTGAGCGCTTCAATGTCGGATTGGGAAGGAATTGGTTTTCTAACCCAGCGATTTATCATGTTTTAATTTTGTTCAAAGTTAATGGCTCCATTTTTTCCGGGTTCACCCCTTTCGCCCAACTGACCTCTGGAACCTATTTCACCGTCTTTCGAATTTCCAGAGTTTATCAATCCTGCCAGACCGCCTAATCCTCCTTCGCCTGCCAATCCTGCATTACCACCAAAATTTCTCACCATTAACTTATTGCCTAACCATGCCCGCAAATCGGGACATTGATTGCAAGAGATGGTGAGATTTCCACCATTTCCACCATTTCCACCTTTCGCACCGTTCCCCCCATTTCCACCATTCCCACCCTGACACAACCGTGTGCCCGGGCTTCCGCCTCCGCCAACACCACCACGCCCGCCATCGCCTCCGTGCCCTCCATTTAATTCTATAAGCAGTTTTTCTTTGATGGACAATTGGTCAAAGTATAAAAAAAGATTGACCCCATGGGTAGCCGAAGTGCCTGGTGAACCATTTCTTCCTGCTATTCCATTTTTGCAAGGACCTTCAACGGTATAACCTTGCAATCCGGGATCACCATGTTCTCCATTGAAACCATCGCCTATGATGCTGCATCCTATTCCAATCATTGCAACTTTTGCATGAATAAAATTATCTGTCTTAAGGCGGTTAAGATGAATGGCAGATGAATCCTGCATGACCAACGTATCGACAACCAAAATATCAGAACCTGAAAGTTCAAATTTTTCGTTTGCTTTAATAGTCAGTTTCTCCATCCTCACCTGAGAGAAAGACATAAAAGCGATAATAAGGAAGAACCACAGGGAAACACCAATCTTCATCATACAAAAGTAAGCTATCTGTGGAACTCCATAAAAACAAAGAGCAGCGCAAAAATGCACTGCTCTTTGAGTATGTGTAATAAAATAATTTATTCCGCTTTTTTCTGGGGAGGATTTCCATCGACTACACCTTCCAGCACATCTTTGATTTCTACCCGCTGACCATCTTTGTACGGAACGATCCAGGCATCGGTTACACCCATTTCACGCATATATTTCTTGAATGTATCCGCTTCCCAGTAATCACGGAAAATTCCAATTGAAATTTTTTGTTCTCCGCTTTCAGCTACCTCTCCTCCGAAATTTGGATTGTTCTCAAAATATTTAGAGAGGTCTTTGTTTTTGAAAGCGCCAATTTGAACTTTGAAGACAACACCTTTGGAAAAATCCATTGAATTTTTGGGGGGCTCTGCCTGTAATCTTGCTAACTCGGCACGGGCTGAAGTGAGATCGCCTCTCATGCGTGAGATCTGATCTTCCAGCTCCGCGATTTTTGCATCTTTATCGCTGATGGAAGATTTTAGCTGATTGACTTGCGTGCCAAGGGAGTTTACCTGGTTGTCAGCTTCTTGTTTGGCTTCAACAAACGTTTTGAAGTTGGTCGGATTTTTTGAATACTCTTTGGCTTTCTTTTTCCACTCTTTCTTCTCCGCTTTTGAAAGTTGTGAGAAAACTTGGGTGCCGGAAAAAATCAAAGCCAGGCAGAGGAACAATACTCTAGTTTTCATAGTTGCTATTGGGTTGATTTATTTTTTTGGTTTTGCCATGTTCAAGTCAACCACCTGGAAGATTGTATAATGGCGTTCAAATGGTTGATTCTGGGTTAATAATGGATTAAAAGTAGTAAAAAAACTTGATTTCAGACCTTTGGCCGCTGTTACCCATCGTATTTTCGGTAAGATAATCGTAGTTTTTGTCCCTTTACACTCCTGAGCCAACCATCTTTTCGGGCCTTACCCATTCATCAAATTGCGCTGAAGTGAGCAATCCCAGTTCAATGGCAGCCTCCCGCAGGGTTTTATTTTCCTTATGCGCCTTCTTGGCAATCTTCGCAGCGTTTTCATACCCGATGTGGGTGTTCAATGCGGTAACCAGCATCAACGAGTTTTCCAGGTGTTGCTTCACAACCGGCAAATTGGGTTCAATGCCAACGGCACATTTTTCAGTAAAGGATACGCAGGCATCTCCGATCAGCCGGGCAGACTGCAGCACATTGGATGCAATGACGGGTTTAAAGACATTAAGTTCAAAATGGCCGTTTGACCCGCCGATAGAAACAGCCACATCATTCCCCATTACCTGGGCGCAAACCATCGTCAGGGCTTCCGGCTGTGTAGGGTTTACCTTTCCCGGCATGATGGAAGAACCCGGCTCATTGTCTGGAATGATAATCTCGCCAATTCCGCAGCGTGGGCCTGAACTCAGCATGCGAATGTCATTGGCAATTTTCATCAAGCTAACCGCTGCACGTTTCAAAGCGCCAGAGAGTTCAACCATGGCATCATGAGCGGCTAGGGCCTCAAATTTATTTGGAGCAGTTACAAACGGGCATTTCGTTAATTCCGCAATTTTTTTAGCTACAAGCACATCGTATCCCTTTGGGGTATTAAGTCCCGTACCTACGGCCGTTCCACCCAACGCCAATTCAGCGATCATCGGCAAGGTATTCATGATAGCCCGCATGCTATTATCCAATTGCTGCACATACCCGGAGAACTCTTGCCCAAGGGTAAGTGGGGTGGCATCCATAAAATGAGTTCGGCCTGTTTTTACTATCGGATTAAAGGCTTCAGCTTTTTTTGCCAACGTATCCCTTAGCTTTTGTATGCCAGGCAACGTTATTTCTGTCACCATTTTAAAGGCGGCAATGTGCATAGCCGTAGGAAAGGTATCATTAGAAGATTGTGATTTGTTTACATCATCATTGGGATGCAAAACTTTTTTATCATCGGTAAGCTTGCCACCCTGAATAACATGGGCTCTGTAAGCGATCACTTCATTTGCATTCATGTTACTTTGTGTACCAGACCCTGTTTGCCAAATCACCAGCGGAAACTGGTCATCGAGTTTGCCGGCAAGAATCTCATCGCAAGCCTTTCCAATAAGATCTGATTTTTCTTTTGGCAATACGCCCAATTCCCGATTGGCAAGGGCAGCTGCTTTTTTGAGATAGGCAAAAGCATAAATGATTTCTTTTGGCATGCTGGCCTCAGGACCAATTTTAAAATTATTTCTTGAGCGTTCAGTTTGGGCGCCCCAGTATTTGTCTGCAGGTACATTTACGTCACCCATAGTATCTTTTTCGATGCGGAAGCTCATAGGTTGTTGATTGGTTTGCTTGTAAAAATAGAAAAGCCGGATCGATTTACCCGAAAATTCGCGCTGCTTAATTTCAGTTACAAGCGGTGGCTCACAAGATGAATCTGTTTATAATCGGTTGATTTGGGTTAAACGGTCAGACTTAGTTTTCCCACTTCTTTCGACTCCAATTGGGAAGCACCCATCAGAAATTCATCTACCGCACGTGCGGCTTCTCTTCCTTCGCTTATAGCCCACACAACCAGGGATTGACCTCTTCTCATATCTCCGGCGGCAAAAACTCCAGCTACAGAGGTTTGATAATTTGAGCATTTCACATTTCCACGTTCGTCCCGTTCAACGTGAAGTTCTTCCAGTAGTCCATGACGTTGCGGATGGAGAAACCCCAGGGCCAGCAGAGCCAGTTCACAAGGTAAGACTCGCTCTGTTCCTGCTATCTCACGAAAACCTTGCTTGCCATGATCATCCTTGTGCCATTCAATGTCGATGATTTTTAGAGATTTTAATTTGCCATGTTCATCACCTACGAATTCTTTGGTTAGGATCGACCACGACCGACTACATCCCTCCTCATGAGAGCTACTGGTTCGCAGTATCATTGGCCACTCGGGCCATGGGGCAGATTGGTCTCGTTGCTGAGGAGGTTGTGGCAGTATCTCTATTTGTGTGATCGACCTGGCTTTGTGCCTATTGGATGTACCAACACAGTCTGATCCGGTATCACCACCCCCTATGACAATTACATTTTTTCCAGACGCGAGAATTTCCTTTCCGGTAACTTCTTTCCCGCTTACTCTTTTGTTTTGTTGTGTTAAAAAATCCATAGCAAAATGAACGCCATCTAATTCATTCCCTGGTATTGGTAGGTTGCGTGGAACCGTTGAGCCTCCGCACAAGACGATGGCATCAAATTCAGTTTGCAATTCTCTCGCTGACACATCTGTGCCCACATCTACTCCCGTTTTGAAAACGACACCTTCCTCTTTCATTAGATTTATCCTGCGGATCACCACATCTTTTTCCAATTTAAAATCAGGAATTCCATAACGTAAAAGCCCACCTAGCTCATCCGCTTTTTCAAAAACAGTAACCCAATGGCCGGCATAGTTGAGTTGAGCGGCTGATGCAAGGCCTGCGGGCCCTGATCCTACGATGGCAATTTTTTTGTTGGTGCGTTCCAATGGCAATCGGGGCACCACGAAACCGGATTCGAATGCCTTTTCAATAATGTTCTTCTCAATAAATTCGATGGCTACAGCCGGTTTGTTGATACCCAATACACAGGAAGCCTCACAAGGTGCAGGACAAATGCGTCCGGTAAACTCAGGGAAGTTATTGGTGGAAATAAGAATTTCGTACGCCAGTTGCCAGTTGTGTTGATACACGGCATCGTTGAATTCCGGAATGATGTTGCCCAACGGGCACCCCTGATGACAAAACGGAATACCACAGTCCATACATCTTGTCGCTTGCTGATGGCAAATTTTTTCATCTTTGAATACTTCAATTTCCTTATAGTCATTGATGCGTTCGGAAACTTCCCTCTTTGAAGGTAAGATTCTGTCCTCCTCTAAAAAACCTGTTGGTTTAGCCATTGGTCTTTTTTATTGCTAATACTTCCTTTCTTTTTTCCAACACTTTTTTATAATCGATCGGTATTACTTTAATAAATCGATTTTGAACCTCTTCCCAATTTGAAATCAGGTTTTTGGCAACAGGACTACCGGTATATTGCAGATGATTTGAAATCATGTTTTTAATAA
Organism: uncultured Ohtaekwangia sp.; assembly: GCA_964436055.1. GTDB lineage: Bacteria > Bacteroidota > Bacteroidia > Cytophagales > Cyclobacteriaceae > ELB16-189. The sequence goes on along the minus strand of CAYTBO010000007.1, from coordinate 39,140 downwards.
CATCCTGATCTTCCTGGTCCAGGGTATCAAGTAATATCATTTCCATATTACAATTGGAGGTAAATGAAAAATCCTGGTCATATACATAAGCGACTCCACCACTCATGCCGGCAGCAAAATTTCTGCCGGTTGGACCAAGGATAAGCGCAATGCCACCGGTCATGTATTCACATCCGTGATCACCCACTCCTTCTACAACCACACGGGCTCCGGAATTTCTTACACAAAAGCGCTCGCCCGCCAAACCGTTCAGATAGGCTTCACCATTGGTAGCCCCATAAAAGGCGACATTCCCAATAATTATATTTTCATTCGCTGTGAACGTGGCTGATGAATGAGGATAAATGATCAGTCGGCCACCCGATAGTCCCTTTCCCACATAATCGTTGGCGTCTCCTTCCAATTCAAGGGTAAGTCCATGGGCAGCAAAGGCACCAAAACTTTGGCCGGCAGTTCCTGTGAATTTAAAATGAATAGTATTTTCAGGTAGCCCTGGAGCACCACATTTTTTTGAAATCTCATGGGAAAGCATAGTACCTACAGCGCGGTTCTGATTGTTGATGGTGAAGTGAGCCTGCACAGGTTCACCTGATTGTAAAGCTGATTGGGCTCTGTAGATAAGTTCCCGATCTACTACGTGGTCAATATCATGATCCTGAGTCTGCTGATTATACAGTGCCGTTTCTAAATTAGTTTTTTCCATGTACAACAGCGGAGTTAAGTCAATGCTATTGAATTTTCGTTTGGCAAGGGCCCGTGCCGGTTCCAGGTAGTTCGATTGACCGACCATTTCATTTACCGTTCGAAACCCAAGTTCGGCCATAATCTCCCGAAGTTCTTCTGCGAGAAAGCTGAAGAGATTCACAACATAATCGGGTTTTCCTGTGAATAGCGTTCTTAATTCTGCGTTTTGCGTTGCAATGCCAACCGGACAAGTATTGAGATGGCATTTGCGCATCATGATGCATCCTGTTGTTACGAGTGCGGCTGTAGCGACACCCCATTCTTCTGCTCCCAACAGAGCAGCTATGGCTAAATCTCTACCTGTACGGATTTGGCCATCTACTTGTAATACAACTCTGCCTCTCAGTTTATTTTTAACAAGCGTCTGGTGTGTCTCGGCAATTCCCAATTCCCAAGGTAGCCCGGTATGTCGGATAGAGCTTAATGGTGATGCGCCTGTGCCACCATCGTGGCCGGCAATCAGGATAACATCGGCATGGGCCTTGGCCACACCGCTGGCGATTGTACCTACTCCGGCCTCAGACACAAGTTTCACGCTGATTCGAGCATCCCGATTTGCATTTTTCAGATCATAGATTAATTGGGCAAGATCTTCAATACTATAAATATCATGATGTGGAGGTGGGCTGATTAAACCAACGCCTGGTGTGGAATGGCGGACACGCGCAATCCACTCGTCTACTTTATGACCGGGTAGCTGTCCACCTTCTCCAGGCTTGGCGCCTTGTGCCATTTTTATTTGCAATTCCTGTGCATTGCTGAGATAATGACTGGTAACCCCAAACCGGCCGGAGGCAACCTGTTTGATGGCAGAATTTTCCCAGTCCCCATTTTCTTTTCGGATAAATCGAATTTCATCTTCTCCGCCTTCTCCGCTATTGCTTTTACCGCCAATGCGATTCATGGCAATGGCCAGGGTATGATGAGCTTCATAAGAAATTGAACCGAAAGACATGGCGCCTGTCGCAAATCTTTTAAATATTAATTCTTTAGGTTCTACTTCACTTAATGGAACGGGTTTAGTCTTTTTGAATTTCAACAGACTTCGTAAGGTGATGGCCTTCTCAGCCTGATCATTAATTGTGCTGGAATACTTTTTAAAGAGTTTGTAATCGTTCGTTTTTGTAGCCTGTTGAAGCAGGTGAATTGTCTGGGGATTAAAAAGATGTTTTTCCCCGCGTAATCTCCATTGATAATATCCGCCACTGGCCAGTCGTGGTTTGATGTTTTGTGTTTCCGGAAAAGCAAACCGATGTTTAATCAACGCTTCTTGGGCAATATCATCCAATGCCATTCCCTCAAGCCTTGAAATGGTTCCAGTGAAATGTGTATTGATCACGGCACTATGAATACCCAGGGCCTCAAAAATTTGAGCTCCATGATATGATTGCAGCGTGCTGATTCCCATTTTGGACATGATTTTCAGAAGCTCGCCTTCAACTGCTTTTGTATAATTGGCAATAGCCTTTTCTTCTGTCAAGTCTTCCGGTAGAAGGTTTTTCCTGCCCAGGTCATGGATGGTTTGGTACATCAGGTAAGGATTGACACCTGAGGCGCCATAACCAAGCAAGGTTGCATAATGATGTGTTTCCCAAACATCCCCAGCTTCAACCAGCAGACCTACTTTTCCCCGAACTCCGTGCCGAATAAGATGATGATGGACAGCCGATACGGCCAGCAAAGAGGGAATTTGTGCGTGTCCACTGTCAAAACTTCTGTCAGAAAGAATGATGATCGTGTAACCGTCTTCTATGGCATCGGTCACATAATCACAAACACGCTGAAGGCCATCTTCCAACGCTTCTGGCTTGCCGGTAGCCCGGAAGTAGGTAAAAATAGTTTTGGTTTGAAGATGGCGGTGATCGATGTATCGGATTTTTTCAATCTGTGCATTGGAGAGAATAGGACTCTTTAATTCAAGGGTGATGCAATGTTCAGCGGTTTCTTCCAATAAATTTAGAGAGCCTCCTACATGTGTTGCCAAAGACATTACCAGTCGCTCGCGTATCGGATCGATGGGAGGATTAGTGACCTGAGCGAATCGTTGCTTAAAATAGCTGGAGAAATGCTGAGCATGATTTGAAAGAAAAGCCAATGGGATATCGCTGCCCATCGAACCGATAGCTTCTTTGCCTGTCGTACACATTTGTGAAACGATCATTCGCAAATCTTCTGATGTGTAACCAAACGAGATTTGTCGTTTGAGGAATGTGCGTGGATCGTATTTATGAAAGCTGCCTCCCGGCTCTGGCAAATCTTCCAGTTTGACTTTATTTTCTTCCAGCCATTGAGCGTAGGGTTGAGCGCTGCAAATTGATTTTTTTAACTCATCGTCATCTAATAGTTTTTCCTGCTCCAGGTCCACGATAAACATTTTCCCTGGCTGGAGCCTTCCTTTCTTAATTACGGTAGATGGGTCAACATCCAGCACACCGGCTTCAGAAGCCATGATTACCCTATCATCGTTGGTAACCAAAAAGCGGGAGGGCCTCAAGCCATTTCGATCGAGCATAGCCCCTACGATTTTTCCATCAGTAAATGTAATGGAAGCAGGCCCATCCCAGGGTTCCATCAGGTTTGCATAATATTCGTAGAATGCCCTTTTTTCGCGACTCATGGATTCATTTCCGTCCCAGGCTTCAGGAATGAGCATCATCATCACCTGTGGCAATGAACGACCTGCGTGCACAAGTAACTCAATCACGTTGTCGAGGTTGGAAGAATCGGATTGTTTTGGATTGCAGATAGGCAGGATCATATCCAGTTCCTGCTGTGTGAATTTATCACTGGCAAAAAATACCTCTTTGGATTTTAACCAGTTGATATTTCCCTGAATTGTATTGATCTCTCCATTGTGTGCAATGAATCGAAAAGGCTGGGCCAATCTCCACGAAGGAAACGTGTTGGTAGAGAAGCGTGAATGGATAACGGCAAAGGCTGAAACCACCAACTCATTTTCAAGATCGGGGAAGTAATACCTCACCTGATCTGAAGTAAGCATTCCCTTATAGGAAATGGTTTTATAAGATAATGAAGAAAAATAAAATTGATTGTTCACACCCTTTACCGAATCGGTGATGAGGTGCGTAATATATTTTCTTAGAACAAAAAGTTTTCTTTCGAAGTCATCCGGATTACTGATGCTTTCTGGTCTTTTGATGAAGATGTGTTCCAGCACTGGTTCAGCAGAGCGGGAAGTTTCACCAAGGTCTTCGTTTTCGGTAGGAACCTTTCGGTAGCCTAGCAATATCAGATTCATTTTTTTGATCTGCCTTTCCAATACTTTCCGGCACTCCTCACGCACCCGATGCTCGGCTGGTAAAAAAATCAAACCCACTCCATATTCACCAACGCGTGGAAGGCGTATTCCAATTTGAGTGCACTCGTGAAGGAAAAACTCATGAGGTACTTGCAATAGAATACCGGCTCCATCACCCGTGTTGGGCTCACAACCACAGGCACCCCGATGTGCCATGCGCGATAACATCGTAAGTCCATCCTGAATAATCTGATGAGACTTTCTTCCTTTAATGTTGGCAATAAATCCAACACCGCAGGAGTCATGTTCATACTCACTTCTGTATAATCCTGTACTTTCGTTATTCTCCAATTTTGATTGCTGATTAATTTCTTCTGAGATAAAACCTCGACTTTAGAAGATGACCGTGGTTAAATGTAATTAGTATCAACAGTCATTGAAAGGGAATTGGCCAAGAATAAAGTAAATCCTACCTAACATTTATTAGCGGAAACGATTGTAATGGCTGAATTCTAAAAGTAATTTGCGATCACAATTTTTCAATCATGGTAAAACAGTATATCAACGAGAATAAAGAGCGCTTTCTGTCAGAACTATTTGACCTGCTCAGGATACCTTCTGTGAGTGCGGATAGTCGTCTCAAGGCTGATGTGAGGAAGGCCGCTGAATATGTACAAAAGAAATTAAAAGATGCCGGTGCGGATGTTTCAGAAATTAAAGAAACAGCCGGACATCCGATCGTATATGGTGAAAAAATTGTGAACCAATCGCTTCCTACCGTTTTGGTGTATGGTCACTACGATGTACAACCACCGGACCCACTCGATCTTTGGACATCGCCACCATTCGAACCTGTCATTAAAGACGAAAAAATTTATGCTCGTGGCTCCTGTGATGACAAAGGACAATTGTACATGCACATCAAGGCACTGGAGATCATGAACAAAAAAGGGTCACTTCCGTGTAATATCAAATTTATGATTGAAGGCGAAGAGGAAGTGGGATCTGACAACCTTGGCAAGTTTGTATCGGCAAACAAACAGCTTCTAAAAGCTGACGTAATTCTGATTTCGGACACAGCTATAATTTCCCTCGACCACCCATCGATTACAGTTGGGCTGCGTGGGCTTAGCTATATGGAAGTAGAAGTAATCGGGCCCAACAGAGACCTTCACTCAGGCGTTTATGGTGGGGCGGTGGCAAATCCCATCAACACATTATGTGATATGATCCATTCACTCATTGATGAAAACGGAAGAATTACAATTCCCGGGTTCTATGATAAAGTGGCAGAACTAAGCAAAGCGGAAAGAGAAGTATTGAATAAAGCACCCTTTAATCAGGAGGAATACAAAAATGATCTTGGCATTGCCGAAGTAAAAGGAGAAAAAGGCTACACGACCCTAGAGAGAACCGGTGTGCGGCCAACACTTGATGTCAACGGAATCTGGGGAGGGTATACAGGCGAAGGAGCAAAAACGGTTTTGCCGTCAAAGGCTTATGCTAAAATCTCTATGAGACTGGTTCCCAATCAGGAAAGCAAAGAAGTTACGGAATTATTTACAAAGCATATTAAGGCAATTGCTCCGTCCTATGTAAAAGTGAACGTGAAAGCTCACCATGGAGGCGAGCCCGCAGTGACGCCAACGGACTCCAACGCATATCTTGCGGCCAGTGATGCCTTTAAAGAGGTTTGGGGTAAGGCTCCAATTCCCACGCGCGATGGCGGCAGCATTCCCATCGTTGCCTTATTTAAAAAAGAACTTGGTTTGGATACTGTGCTGATGGGATTTGGATTGGACAGCGATGCCATTCATTCACCCAATGAACACTATGGAATAAAAAATTTCCTATTGGGAATAGAAACCATCGTGTCGTTCTACCAACGTTTCGCGAAAAAATAAAGGAAGCCTTGCTTCGTCTACAGAAGCAATGAATTTTAAGGATCGTTGTTTTGTTAGCTTCGGTGGTTGGATATCCTGAAATAGAATATGCCGAAAAATTTTTCCCGCTCTCAAAAACTGAAATTAATGACCATTGGTCGGATTACGGTTTTTTGGGCAATTGCGGCTGTTGTCTTTGCTATCCACAACCATTTATTTCTCCTGGCTACCCAACAATCGGGATTCGAGCATTACGATTTTAGTGTAAACCTGATCGCTACGTTACTGATTGTGCCCATTGCCGGCTTTCTCGGTGGAGGAACGATTGTTTATTTCTTTAAAGAGCAAATCAGGAAATATCCGCTTTGGGTTGCCATTCTGGCGGACACGCTCATCATTGTGGTGGTAATCGTAATTGTTTCCATCCCGGCAACGCTCGTTTACAATAGTATTTATTTTTCCAAACCACCCTGGGATCCTTTCATCGTAGTACACGCCCTTGATTTCATGTTTAGTTTCGGTCTTTTGCATACCATTCTTTTTTGGTCTATTGTCAGCGCCTTAACAATGATTGTGTTGCAAGTCAATGAAAAGTATGGGCAAGGAGTTTTCTGGAAGCTGCTGAAAGGCAAATATTACAGGCCACAAGTGGAAATGAGAATTTTTATGTTTCTCGATATCCGGGGATCAACCACTATCGCCGAGCGGCTTGGACACGTAAAATGGTTTGAGCTGATCAGCCAATTCTTTAATGATATTACCGAACCGATTATCAACAACCGGGGTGAGATTTATCAATATGTAGGAGATGAAATCATCATCAGTTGGAGTATTCCGGAGGGGTTGGATCATGTATATTGTGTCAATACGTTTTTTGATATTAAAAATAAGATTGAGGAGAATTCTCAATTTTACATTGATGAATATGGGTTGGTTCCAGAATTCAAAGCTGCCATTCATTGCGGTGATGTGACAATTGGAGAGATAGGAAAGATTAAAAAAGATATTGTGTTCACAGGCGATGTGCTCAATACAACCTCACGTATTCAGGATCTTTGCAATGAGTTGCGTGTTGAACTGCTCATTTCACAGGAAGTGGTAGACAAGATTCCAACCCAAAATCAGTTTGTTTTCAATCCGGTAGGAGTCATTGACCTGAGAGGAAAAGAAGTGCCCGTTTCTCTTTATTCAGTGCTCACGCGGGCGCAGCAAGAGCGGCTTTCTTTAAAAATTCATTCTTCACCCTTTGATATGAAACAGATTGCATAAATTCAACGCTTAAATTTAGTAACTCCTTCTTAAATCAACTTTTTTGATCTTTGTTTCGTTATTCTAGGATTATTTCTATTTCATGAGAAGAATCTCGCTTTTTTCACTCCTATTGTTCGTTTTTTTTACGTCTCAGGCCCAGATACTGCAGCCTGTAAAATGGTCTACCGATGTCTCATCCGGCAGGGTAAAGGCAGGAGATACAGTAGATTTAATTTTTGATGCCACCATCGATCAGGGTTGGTATTTATATTCCAGTGAATTTCCTTGTGAGGACGGCCCTATTGAAACCACCTTTATTTTTGAACCCAATGCAGGCTATGAATTGATAGGAGGAATCATTCCAATTAATCCCATCGATAAATACGACGAGATATTTGAATGCGATGTCAAGGTATTTAAAAAGAAAGCCCAGTTTCGGCAGCAGGTAAAATTATTGGGTTCCGGTGTTGTCATAAAAGGAGTATACGAATATCAGGTCTGCACGGAAGTAGACGGAAGGTGTGTGCCGGGAGATGGGGAGTTTGTCTTTGATAAGTTTAGTGTAGAAGGAGGCCAGGTAATTCCTCAGAATAATCCGACCGATAATAATTCGGATAATAATCCGCAGCCAGGGAGTGAAGAAAATAGAGATGAGAACAGGGGCCCTTATATTGACGAAACGATTTTAGACGGAGAGAACACACTCAACAACGGCTCCTTTCTTGGATATCTGATATTCGCTTTCCTGCTTGGCCTTACTTCCTTGATTACGCCATGTGTTTTTCCTATGATTCCCATGACGGTCACTTTCTTTTTAAAGGAAGCACAATCCAGAAGCATCGGGATTCGGAATGCGCTGCTATTTGGTTTTTCCATCATACTCATTTACACCCTGGCGGGAACCGTATTCGCTTTTGCCCTAGGGGCTGAAGGGTTGAATGCCTTGGCTACACACTGGGCTCCAAACTTGTTTGTGTTTGCCATCTTCGTTGTCTTTGCTCTTTCCTTTCTTGGCTTGTTCGAAATTAATGCGCCACACCGGCTTGTCAACAAAGTAGATCAGCAAGCTGAGCGGGGCGGCTTGATTGGTGTTTTTTTTATGGCTGCAACGTTGGTGCTTGTTTCGTTCTCCTGCACAATACCCATTGTAGGCAATGTGGTTGTATTGGCGGCAGGTGGCCATGTCATGAAGCCCATTCTCGCCATGTTTTCGTATTCGCTGGCATTTGCCATTCCATTCACGTTGTTTGCTTTTTTCCCCGAATGGATTAAAGGCTTACCAAAGTCGGGGGGATGGCTCAATTCGGTAAAAGTGACTTTGGGATTTCTGGAGCTTGCATTGTGCCTTAAGTTCTTTAGCATAGCCGATCAGGCATATCATTGGGGGCTGTTGGACAGAGATACTAACCTAATCCTTTGGATTGTAATTTTTGGTTTATTAGGGTTTTACTTCTTGGGTAAGCTTAGATTGCCCCACGATAGCCCGGTTGAGAAAGTATCCGTAGGTCGGCTATTTCTTGCCATTTTTACTTTTTCGTTTGTAGTGTATCTGGTTCCCGGCTTGTGGGGTGCTCCGCTGAAAGCACTGGCTGGATATATTCCTCCTCAGTATACACTTGATTTTGACCTGGTTAGTGATCGGACGGCTGAAAGAAATGAAAATTGCGAAGAAGCCAAATACGCAGACTTTCTTCACTTGCCGCATGGCCTTAGCGGATATTTCGATTATGACCAGGCTATTGCCTGCGCGCGCAAACTGGATAAGCCACTTTTTATTGACTTCACGGGTCATGGATGTACCAACTGTCGTGAAATGGAAGCTGTGGTATGGAGCGATCCTCAGGTTTTACAAAGATTGAATAATGATTATGTGGTAGTTGCTCTTTATGTTGACGATAAAAAGGAACTACCTGAGTCAGCCTGGTTTACATCCACCTACGATGGTAAAGTAAAAAAAACATTGGGGAAGCAAAATGCTGATCTGCAAATTGCCAATCTGGAGAATAATGCACAACCCTTTTATGTTTTGGTAGGCAGCGATGAGCGGGTTTTGGTATGGCCTTATGGGTACGATAAGAATGTAGAGAATTTTATAAAATTTCTTGATGCAGGCACAGAAAAGTACCGGGCATTATATGCAAATCAACCTTGAAAAGCAGATTTGAAATCATTATTCGTATATTAGTTGCCATAATTGGCTTGTTGAGCCATATTTTTTAAACTTTGCGCCTTGGTTTTTACCATTTTTTGAACTAATGCAATATTTCAAGTCCGTAAAAGTAATTATACTTCTATCCGTGCTGGTAATCGTTAGCATTGCAGCGATACTTTTTTTTGTGAATTTGGGAGAACCTTTGGCAGAAGCAGGTTATGAAGAGGCAGAAAGTAATAGTGAGCGGTCAGAGAGAAATATCATAGTCCCAACCATCCTGTATGGGATGGTGGTAGACAGTTTACACATCACCGAAGATGTAGTAAAACGAAACCAAAGATTTACGGATCTGATTAGCGGATATACTGTTTCTCCATCAATCTATCAACAACTTCATTTTGTTCCACGACAAATCTTTGATTTTAGAAAAATCGCATTAAACAAAAAATATACTATTGTATCACACCGCGATTCATTAAAGACTGTGAAGGCTGTAATTTATGAGCCAAATCCGATTGATTATTATATTTTTCATTTGGAGGATACCCTCCTGGTGGAGATTTGCCAAAGAGAAGTCGTTACGGTAGAAAAAACCATTACCGGAGTAATTCAGTCTACCTTATCGCAGACCATTGAAGAACTGGGTGTCGCCCATGAACTGACCAATCGTTTTGTAGATATATTTGCCTGGCAAGTTGATTTTCAAAGGCTTCAAAAAGGAGATAAATTCAAACTCATCTACGAAGAAAACCGGGTAGCGAACGTACCCATAGGAATAGGGAAAATCAAAGGAGTTTATTTTGAACATTTCAATAGCGGATACTATGCTTTTCCGTTTGATCAGGGTAATGGCTTGGATTATTTTGATGAATCAGGCAACAGCTTGAGAAAAGCATTGCTTAAATATCCAATTGAATTTACCAGAATTAGCTCACGCTATTCCAGAAATCGATTTCATCCGGTGGCTAAAGTATTTCGCCCTCACCTGGGCACAGACTTTGCCGCAGATACGGGCACTCCGATACGATCAGTAGGTGATGGTATCGTGATGGAAGCGCGTTATGATCGCAATAATGGTAATTATGTCAAAATAAGACACAACGCGACTTACACAACACAGTATTTGCACATGTCCAGGATTGCGTCGGGAATGAAATCCGGCACAAAGGTGCACCAAGGGCAAACCATTGGCTTTGTGGGAAGCACCGGGTTGGCAAATGGCTCCCATTTGTGCTACCGGTTTTGGAAAAATGGGGTGCAGGTTGATGCGCTGAAAGTGGAATTACCTCCGTCAGAACCCATCCTGACAGAGCATAAAGAAGCCTTTTTGCAGGGTGTGAATGAAACTACCCAACAGCTGGACACTATATCATTTCCATTGGCTCCGGAGGAAGAATCAATTGCTTCCGGAAAATAGCTTTTCTTTTTGCTGGCGAATGTTGTAACTTTTAATCGCCTTTTGCGATGTAATCATTACGAATTGTGCAGTGGATGAATAAGTTCATAGTAGTCCTCATAGTTATTACCCTCATTGCATTCCGGGCAAATTCTCAAAAAGTCGGTTTGGTATTGAGTGGTGGAGGGGCCAAAGGACTGGCCCACGTAGGCGTTTTGAAGGCTTTGGAGGAGAATGAGATTCCAATAGACTACGTTACGGGCACCTCCATGGGCGGAATTATTGCCGGTGCTTATGCTGCCGGAATGAGTCCGTATCAAATTGAAGACATCGTATTATCGAAAGAATTTCAGGGATGGATCAATGGAGAACTGGAACCTGGATATAACTATGAATATGGTAAAAAAGAAGTTTATCCTTCCTTCGTCAGATTTAATGTCTCTATGGATTCTTCCCATGGCTTCCTCCTTAATAGCAGTATTGCCAGTGATCTGTCTCTCAATTTCGCACTAGCCGAAAAGTTTGCTCAGGCATCGGCCATTTCTAACAATAATTTTGATAGCCTTTTTGTTCCCCTTCGGGTTGTAGCGGCTGATATATTCACTCAAAGCGAAGCGATATTGAAAGAAGGAATTTTGAGTGATGCATTACGGGCAACGCAAACTGTTCCTTTTTTCTATCATCCCATTAAGGTGGATAACAAATATTTATTTGATGGTGGCGTATACAATAATTTTCCAATTGACATAATGCAACGCGACTTCAATCCGGATGTAATCATCGGATCTAATGTTTCCGTTAAGGTTTTTGATGAATATCCTTATGATAACGATGATAAATTAATTTCACAATCCCTGCTCTACATGCTATTGGATAAATCAAATCCTTCCGATCTGCCTGAAAATGGAGTTTACATTCAACCCAACCTGAAATCATACAATGCTTTCGATTTCAAGTATGCCAAAAGCATGATTGACAGTGGCTACCAACAAACCATGCGCCAGATTGCAACCATTAGGGAAAAAATTGAATCGAGACGCACCTGCGAATCGGTAGCGATGGCCAGAAATATTTTTAACAGCAAAGCAAAACCCTTGATTATTCAAGATGTCAAATTCAATAAATTCAACACCAAACAACAGCGTTATTTGAACAGGTTTTTCCTAAACGGGAAACGCCCTTTGTATTTCAGTGATGTGAAAAAGGGGTATTTCAAATTGGCTTCTGATGATTATTTCAAAAATGTATATCCCAATTTAGACTACGACACACTGACCAACGCTTTTCATTTTAAACTATCCCGAAGACCACAAAATAATTTTCAGTTGGATTTTGGAGGAGTTATCGCAACCCGAAGTTTCAGCATGATTTTCCTAGGGCTAAACTACTACTATTTCAACCGTGCGCTCATTCACACCAGCATGAATTTTCACTCAGGTAGTTTTTACAAAGCCGCTGAAGTAAAGTATAAAGTGGATTTGCCCAACTTTGGCCAGTTTTATATTGAACCGCAGGCATCATACAATTCATGGGATTATTTGGAAGGAAAGGACTTGATTATCGAACGATTTACCCCAACCGTTTTGGATCGGATCGACCGGAAAGTAGGGGGGAGCATAGGGTTGCCTTTAGGAAGGCAATATAAAGCCACCGTTAATGGCTTTTATGTGAATAATCGGGATCGATACATCAACACCAATGTGGTTACCTCGCTGGATACCCTGGATAACCTCCGACTAAATGGTTTTCGAACTGGAATATCCTTATCAACCGGATCATTGAACAGAAAACAGTACCCTTCAACCGGGAAATTATTTAGCCTTACCGCTGATTGGTTTTCCATGACAGAGAAGTTTTCACCGGGAAGTACTTCGGTTATATCTCAGGAACTAACTGAAAAGAGGTCATGGCTTCGTGCAAGGGTTACATTAGAGCAATATTTTAAATCAGGGTTCTATAGCTCAGGATACTACCTGGATGGAGTTATTTCAAATCAGCCGTTGTTTACCAACTTTCAGGGCTCCCTTGTTAACGCTCCTTCCTTTAACCCCTTACAAGACAGCAGAACATTATTTCTTGAAAACTTCAGAGCATTTAATTATTTGGCCGGAGGCTGGCGCAACGTCTTTTCCCTTCGCAATAAGCTTGATTTCAGGTTAGAAGCCTACATTTTCAAACCATTGGAAGCTATTGTTCAAGGTCAAAATCAGGAGGGGGTACTGGACAGTGAGATCACCAATGCGTTCTTAGCGGGTACAGCCGGAATGGTCTATCATAGCACCGTAGGACCGATCAGCCTTAGTGTAAACTATTATGATGATGCTGAGAGCCAGTTAGGTGTATTATTGCATGTAGGTTTTCTGCTGTTTAATAAGACTTCTATGGAGTAAAGCTCGCCAAAGGCCTGATTTGATTCAAATTTGATCGATTAATATTCCCCTCATTGATGTATTATTTTTCTCTGTTTTTAATTTTTTAAGTATGTTTAATCCTTAAATCGGGATTGTCCGATATACATACATGAAGAAATATCTATTAAGTGTACTTTTTGCGCTTTTAGCACAGGGAATAAGTAATGCACAAGTTGTTCAATGGGGTTCAAAAGTCATTGAATTTTCCTCAGAATTGACACCCGTTCAATATGCAGCCAAACAAATTCTTGGTAAGCCCAATGTGTTACCCGCCGGAGGTCAGAACCCTAACGCATGGACTCCGGACAAGCCAAAACGAAAGGAATTCATCAAAATAGGATACGAGAACCCCATTCATGTGCAGCAAATTGCCATTGCGGAATCACATAATCCGAGTGGATTGGCCAACGTGTACCTCTATGATGAAAGCAACACCGAATACCTTGTTCATACGTTCAACCCCATGTCTATTCCCCTCCAGGGAAGAATGCTAAACGTTTTTGTAGAAAAAACGGCTTATAAAGTGACGGCTGTAAAACTTGAATTTGACGGAGCTGCACTGCCAGACTACTTCTCTATTGATGCAGTAGCCATTTCCGACTCTCACTATCCCATCATAGCCAATATCTCCATCCCGGAATTATTGAGCAAAGGGCTAATCGTGGAGCGACTGGATGAAAATGTGAACAGTGAGTACAGTGAGTTGAATCCGTTACTTTCACCCGATGGTAAAACCTTGTACTTCAGCAGAAAAAATCATCCCGAAAATATAGGAGGGGTTACGGATAAAGAAGACATCTGGTACTCTGAACTGGGCGCTGACGGGAAGTGGAGTCTTGCAAAAAACATGGGGCCGAAATTCAATAACGAAAACCCAAACTTTATCAATGCCGTGTCAGCCACGCCCGATGGCAAATCGGTAATCATACTTTTAGGCAATAAATACCTTGAGGATGGAAAGATGGTGGCAGGTGTATCCGTGAGCGATAATTTTAGCGGACAATGGTCTGCTCCAGCTCCACTAAACATAGAGAACGATTACAATTTCAATGAAAAGGCCAATTACTTTATGGCAAATACACGAAAGGCTTTGCTGATGTCGGTTGAGCGTGAGGATTCTCAGGGAGGAAGAGATTTGTATGTAAGCTTTCAAAAAAATGACAGCCTGTGGGCAGCCCCACTGAATCTGGGAGATGTCATTAATACAGCAGGTGAGGAGTCAGCGCCATTTCTCGCTTCGGATAACGTGACGCTGTACTTTTCTTCAGATGGTTTTAGTGGGTTTGGGGGTGCGGATGTATACATGTCGAAGCGACTGGATGATACATGGACCAATTGGTCGGAACCGGAAAATATGGGACCGGATATCAACACCAAGCTAAACGATTTGTTCTTTAATATCCCCTCCACCAGCGAATTTGCTTACTATTCACGTGAAGTGGCCGTTGACAATGCAGACGTATACCGTGTGAAACTTCCTGTCTTTATGAGCCCTGAACCCATCGTTATTGTAAAAGGAAAGCTCGTAGATGCCAAGACCGGAGAACCCATCGCTGCAAAAATTATTTATGAAGAATTGCCAGAGGGCAAAGAAGTAGGCATTGTCTATTCTAATCCTGAGACCGGCGAGTACGAAATTCACCTACCGGGAGGAAAATTATATGGCGTACGTGCTGAATCGGCCGGTCATATCTCAGAAAACCAAAACCTGGATTTACGAAATGTAACTAAAGATGGAGAGGTGAGGAGTCAGAACATGCAGCTTGAACCAATTGAAGTAGCAAAGATTGAACCTGATGCCATGATTCAACTAAACAACATCTTCTTTGATTTTGATAGGGCCGTGTTGAAACCTGAATCGTTCCCTGAGCTAAACCGCATCGTACAATTGATGGGAGAACGAGGTACACTGGAAGTAGAAATTTCAGGACATACAGATTCAACCGGCCCTGAACAATACAATTTGGGATTGTCCGAAAGAAGAGCAAAGTCTGTGGTGCGTTATTTGACTGAGAAGGGCATCGGTCAGGATCGGATTAAAGTAACTTTCTTTGGAGAATCGAAGCCACTTGAATCAAACAACACAATAGAAGGGAGAAGAAAGAACAGAAGGGTGGAGTTCAAAATTTTGAAACTTTAGAGTATCAAGCATTACATGAAGAAGTCATTTACATTTCTTTTGACGATCACCGCGATAAGCATTTGTGGGTTTGCCCAGGTGGCTGACACGCTCACGTATGCTTCGGGAAATATCACCAGCGCAGAAACGAATGAACCAATCGTAGCCAGAATATCCTATCAAAGTTTACCCTATGGTAGTGTGGTGGGCACATTGAATGGAAGCAATTACCGTTTTCCTCTATTCGAAAAGGCAAGATACTCCATCACCGTAGAGGCACCTGGTTATGCTCCGTCCAAGTATATGCTTGATCCGGCTGAAGCTAATGAGGAGCGAGTGATTCTGAAAGACATTGCTCTGGGGCTTCCTAACGGTGCAATAGATGTAGCCCACGACACCCATACAGAGGGCAAGGTATTGGTTCTGAAGGAATTGATTTTTCAACAGGGTCGTGCAAAGATCAGTGAAAGCTCCTTCTCCGAACTCGACAAGGTAGTGACCATGATTAATCAAAACCCCAATATGATCATACAGTTGGAGGGACACACGGATACCAGAGGGGACCCCAAAGCCAACATGCGCCTTTCACAAACCCGGGTAGAAGCTGTAAAAGACTACCTGCTTTCTAAGAAGATACCCAAACACAAGGTGAAAACAAAAGCCTTTGGTGGTACCCTGCCGATATCACGCGAAAACACGGAAGAGGCTCACCGAATGAATAGAAGAGTGGAACTAAGGATATTGAAGAATTAACCGGAGACCATTTTACTAATCGCACTGCGCAATCTGGCCTGCTCCGTAGGTTGCTCTCAGTTCCTTAAGATTAGATTTTTCCAACTCATTGGATGCGATAACGCTAAGCAATAAACTCTCCATTTCCTGGGTGCGAGGAGAATCATAATGCTGTTTGGCTTTAGTTAAATACGTTCTGGCCGCAACCCATTGCTGGTTATTGAACGCTTTTACGCATTGATTGTAATACAAAAGCCCTTCCATTTGAGTTAAAGAAACTTGTTCAAAAAGGCTGTAGCTGAATATATGAAGCGATTCGTTAGCCGCTATTTGTTCCTGATCATAAAGATAGGTTTGAATTCTGGCCTGTATCCTGTTAGGCTGATATTCAAGTCCATTAATTGGATCGGTTGATTCGATGAGGATCTCTCCTTCATTAGTTTGAACCAAAAGGAAGATGTGATAATTAGTCTCAATAATTTTGTGGTCGTAGCCAAAATGAGAAAGCACTAAACTATAAAGTGCAGTGGCGGTAAGACAATCGTATTGACCGGTTTGAAACAGGTCGCCAAAACCAGAATACTGCTCATATTGTTTGAGTAATTGCCGGTGTGTTATGCTGAATACGTTGCGAAGAAAATGGTGGTCAGATTTCCTGGATTTTGATCCAATTTTTTCATGCAGCTGCCTGATTTTAGCCTCCGCATTTTGCAGGTTTTCTTCACCACTAGTAAGAATGTAACGGTTCAATTGGGTTAAATCCTGACCCAGAGCAAGCCCTATTGATAAAGCAAAAACCGTTATTTTGACCCAAATTCGCATTTCCAACTCCCAATATTATCTCCTGATAACACTAAGATAACATACAGGTAACATATAATCAAGTTTATTAACATAAACTTAACATTAGCTACGTCAAAATTTTGGATAGCTTTAATTATGACTATGGATGAAGCCGTTGTAAGTGCAAAAACGAAAGAAATTCCAGACACGTTCAAAACTCTTAAGGATCGAAGTTTTGAATTGAGATCAGAACCTGTGGCCGAGCGAAAGGCAAGATTAAAGAAATTGCTAAACTGGCTATTGTGCAACAGAGACAGAGTAAAGGAGGCTTTGTTTAATGATTTTCGTAAACCGGCAGCAGAGGTAGATTTTTCAGAAATTTACCCGGCAATTACAGAGGTCAGACATGCAATATCCAACCTCGATAAATGGAGAAAGCCGACAAAAATTGATGCCTCAATTACTTACCTAGGCACATGGTCAGAAATACGCTATGAGCCAAAAGGGGTTTGTCTGATAATATCTCCCTGGAATTTTCCATTTAACCTTTGTTTAGGCCCGTTGATTTCTTGTCTCGCAGCCGGAAATGCGGCCATACTAAAACCATCAGAGATCACTCCTCATACATCGCAATTGATTGCTGAAATGGTACGTGAACTCTTTGATAATGAAGTGAAGGTAGTGCAAGGCGATAAAGAGATAGTAACCAGTTTGCTTAGTCTTCCCTTTGATCATATTTTTTTTACAGGAAGTCCTGGCGTGGGCAAAATTGTAATGCGTGCAGCGGCTGCCAATCTGACATCGGTAACACTCGAGTTGGGTGGCAAATCACCGGCAATTATTCACTCTTCAGCCTCCATAAAAGATGCGGCTAAACGAATTGCTTTTGGCAAATTTCTCAACAACGGACAAACCTGCATTGCTCCCGATTACATCCTGATAGCTGAAGAGGTAAAGAATGATTTTATAAGAGAATTGAAAACCCAAACCATCAAACTGTTTGGGGAGGGGAAGTCAATTAACCCACAATCCGCATCATACGGCAGGGTTGTAAATGCTAACCACTTCAAAAGGCTAAATGAATTGTGGGAGGATGCTATCGAAAGGGGGGCAAAAATTGAAATGTCAGGAGAGATCAGCCCTGATGAAAATTTTTTTCACCCGGCTATTATTACCGATGTCGCACCGGAAGCGAAACTAATGGAAGATGAGATTTTTGGCCCAATTCTACCCGTGTTGACTTATAAAGATTCCGGAGAAGTGATAGAAATGATCAACAGTAAGCCAAAACCGCTGGCTTTGTATGTTTTTTCAACCAACAAACATTTCAGGGAGGAGATACTTTCCGAGACCTCCTCCGGAACAGTTTGCATCAACGACTGTGTGACGCAGTTTTCCCATCCCAATTTGCCCTTTGGTGGCGTAAATAACAGTGGCATTGGCAAGTCCCATGGACACCATGGATTTTTGGCCTTTTCCAATGAAAAACCCGTGTTAAAACAAAAGCGGGGTTTTGCTTTAGCCTACTTCTTTCATCCCCCATTCAATAAAAAAATGGGCAGCCTTTTGGAGCCAATTATTCGGTGGTTTTAGCACGTTTTCGATTAACCTATCGTTAAATAATTAAGCACGCTAATTGATGTGCATTCCGGCGTTAGAGATTTGCTAATTTTGTATTCGTCATGGTAAGGGAGTTTTAGCGCTCTGTGCCAAACAAAAATTTTATAAAAGGATGAAATCGAGCATGATAAAAATGACACCTAAAGGCATGAATATCATTTGCGAGATTCCCTGTCTGCCTACAGGCAGGCATCTGACCTAAAATAAAAAATTATAACAGATGAAAATAGTAAAATGGGTTCTGATTGTCTTAGGCAGTTTGGTGGTTCTGGTGTTAGCAACTGCTTTGATTGTCCCAATTGTTTTCAAAGACGATATCAAGGCTGCCATTGACAAGGAAATAGCCAAATCCGTGAATGCGGATGTGATCTTCGATGTGGATAATTTTGGACTTACCCTGTTCAGGAATTTCCCCAACGCTACGGCAGAGATCAGGGATTTGGGAGTATTTAACAGAACGCCATTTGATGCTGTGCCTTTGTTTGTGGTCGAGAGACTGGATATTGAGGTGAATTTAAAGGAACTTCTTTTTGGAGAAGAGCTAAGATTAAAGGGAATCACCCTGGTGAAACCCCAAGTAACTATAAAAGTATTGCAGGATGGACGCGCCAACTGGGACATTGCCTATCCATCTACCGATACGGTAACGGTTGACACGGATGAGCCCGGCACTTTTTCATTCGGGATAGATCACTGGCAGATTATAGATGGTGATGTGAGCTATGATGATCAGTCCATTCCGTTTGGTTTGGCATTGAAAGGATTAAATCACTCCGGCAATGGAGATTTCAATGAAAAGCTTTTTGATCTGGACACGAAAACATCTGCCGATACACTTACGTTGATTTTTGATGGGGTAGAGTATATTTCCAACAAGCGTTTGACAGCTGACATGGTATTGGAAATAAGTGAAGAATATTCCAAATATACATTTAAGGATAACGTAGCCAGGCTAAATGATTTTGGGTTGGCGTTTAATGGGTGGTTTAAAATGAATGATGCCAGTTATGACATGGATATAAGTTATCAAACGGACAAGAGCACTTTTAAAAATTTATTGTCGCTTGTTCCCGGAATTTACACAAAGGACTTTGGCAATATAGAGACCAATGGAAACATAACTTTTACCGGAATAGTCAAAGGAAGTTACAACGAGAATCAGATGCCCGCGTTTAACCTGGCTGTCAAAGTTGACGAGGCCATGTTTAAGTATCCGGAATTACCATCAGCGATTCAGAATATTAATATGGACTTAATGGTGGACAACAAAGATGGTATCGTCGAAAATACAGTGATTAATTTGAAAAAGCTTCATCTTGATTTTGGAAAGAATCCGGTTGATGCCCGGATGCTCATTGAAAATCTGAAGAATTATAAAATGGATGGGAATGTAAAAGCCAGTTTAAACCTAGCAGAACTCAATCAGATGTTTCCCATGGAAGGCCTGGAAATGCGCGGAACGTTTGCCATTGATGCCTCAGCTAAAGGCACCTATGACAGCATCAGAAAAATAATTCCAGCATTAAATGTAGCCATGTCTTTAAATGATGGTTTTGTCAAATCATCGGAATTTCCTCTGCCTATTGAAGATTTACATTTTACGTCCACCGTAAACAACACTTCAGGGAAAATAGCGGAAACCTCCATTGATGTTAAAGATCTTTCTTTATTGCTGGATGGAGAAAAATTCACAGCCAATATGAATATCCAAAACCTGGATGATTACAACTGGGATGTAAAGGTGAACGGAGGAATTGATTTAGAGAAAATGACTAAGATATTTCCACTTGAAGGCATGACCCTTACCGGCAAAGTAAATGCAGACATTCAAACCAAAGGCAAAATGTCGGATTTGGATGCCAAGCGCTATGAGCGGCTTCCAACAAGCGGTACAGCTTCATTAGAGAATTTCTCCTATTCAGCTAAGGATTTGCCCTATGCGGTAACCATCATCCGCTCTCAGGCAGTTTTTGATCCCCGGAAAATTGAGCTTAAAACAACTTCCGGAACAATAGGGAAAAGCGATTTTTCCATCAATGGAAGCATCAGCAATTACATTGCTTACTTGTTTGGCAATAATGAGACTATAAATGGAGATGTAACCTTCCAATCCAACCTGCTTGATCTCAATGAGTTCATGACCGAGACAGAAGAAACTCCTGCTGCCGGAGAAGAGGAGTCTTACGGTGTAATACCGGTGCCGGAAAATATTGACTTCACACTTCGTTCTTCCATTAAAACGGTGAAAATGATGGATTACACGATTACTAACGCGACGGGAGATGTGATTGTAAGAAATGGTATTGCAAATCTGAGCGGATTAAAATTCAACATGTTGGGGGGTTCATTCCTGCTCACAGGAACTTACAATACGAAGGACATCAATCATCCCAAGTACGACATGAACCTCAAAATTGAAGATTTGGCCATACAGCAGGCGGCTAATTCATTTTCAATTGTAAAAACTTATGCTCCTATAGCAGGACTGATGAATGGAAATTTCAATACAGACTTTAAATTAAGCGGAGAATTACTTCCATCCATGATGCCCAATCTGGCAACAGTGAACGGAGATGGTCTAATCAGGATTGCACAAGCCGCACTTACACAGTCCAAACTTGTGTCAGGAATTACTTCGTTGACCAAACTCAACGATACAGACAAAGTTACGTTAAGTGACGTATTGATGTCAGCGGCTATCAGCGATGGAAAACTCAGCGTTCAGCCATTCGATGTGAAATTTGGAAACTACACAACCAACATTTCCGGAAGCACAAGCCTGGATGGCACCATTGCTTACAAACTGAATATGAAAGTGCCTGCCGGACAATTGGGAAGCCAGCTGCAGGGCTACGCCAATCAGATCACAGGAGGCACAAGCACCTCTTCTGAAATTACCCTGCCACTATCAGTAGGGGGCACCTATAATGATCCAAAAGTAGTATTGATGGCGCAAGAGCAAAAGCAACAGGTGAAAGAAGCTGTTGTCAATGTAGTGGAGGAAAAAAGCAAGGAAGCATTGCAGGAAGTGATTAAGGGAACGGATCCTAAAGACGTTGTTAGTGACTTATTGAAGGGAAACAAACGCGATACAGTACAGCAACAGGTAACGGTACCTAAGGATACCACCAAGGCAACACCTGAACAACTGCTGCAAAACAAGCTTAATAGTTTATTGAAAAAGAAAAAGAACTAGAACCGGGGGAGAATGGTGATGTGGGAGAGTGTGTCAAGTCTCAATCGCGGGATGCACAGTGGTCATCCTACGCAAGGCTTCGGCAGATAAAATGTGAGAGCCTCACCCTGCTAGCTTTTGCTAGTGGGTCGGGCTACTCGATTGCTGCCTGTGCCCTATTCCCTTTTTCGTTCGTTGTCGAGAATTACTTTGATGTCCTTGTGGTTGGTCGGCAAATGCCTTGAAATGATGTCCCAAATTATTTCATAATCAACTCCAAAGTACTCGTGGGATATTCTATTTCTTAGTCGATACATTTCTTCCCATGGAACATTGGGATGGTTGTTCTTAATTTCATTGGACAAGTTTTTACTGGCTTCCCCAATTACTTCAAAGTTTCGGATTACTGCGTCAACCGTCTTATAATCCTTTATAAATGAAATGAAGTCTAATCCTGTAATGTACTCTTGAATTCGATCCATCGCTAAAACGATGTCTTCAAGATAAAGAATGTTGTCTCTCTCACTCGGTTTCAAATGTATATGACTTGGTTTAGAATTGGTTGTTTAATTCTTTCTTTTAAAGCATCTTCAGTTACCAAGTCGATGTTAAGTCCGAATTCTTTTTCAAGGAATTTCTCAAGCGCAAAAAATTCCCATCCAATGGGTTGAGAAAATTCAACTAACAAGTCTAAATCACTTTTGACTGTCTGTTCACCAATTGCATATGAACCGAAATAGCCTATTTTGCTTACATGAAATTTGTCCGACAGTACAGGCTTTAAATTATGAAGCTTGGTTTCTATGTCAACAGATTGTCTCATGTGCCAAATTTACGAAATATTAGGAAACGTTGTCGTCCCGGGGCATTTGCGGCAACGTTTCTGTATGAAACTTGGCTGGATTTTTGAAGCTATGACCTGTCCCACGTGGGTGAACGAAATTATGAAACAAAAAAACTATAACGCAACACTGAACCCCCGCTATGAAATATGCAGTGTTATGCACATGCCGCATTCACTGTGCTCTAACCACACGGATACCAGTGCTTTGGTTATGTGTCGGCATGTGTGGCGCTGGCATTGGTGTGGTTTTCGGATACCTTTATGTTCTTTCCCATCACTCATGTTTTAAATTGTCAACAGGGTTTGTTTGAGCAGCCTTAATGGTTTGAAAACTAGATGTGATAGCTATTAAAAAAATGATAGTCACAAAAGGAACAAAGAAAGCTGTCCATGAAATACCATTATTAATCAGATAAGTGTCAAGCCATTCTGTGGCTGTTAAATAGATTATAGGTAAAGCAATCAAAGTTGACACGCCAACGAGATTGAAATATTTTTTAGTCAAAAGAGCAACCAAACCGGTTACAGAGGCACCTAAGACCTTTCTTATACTGATCTCTCTTAACTTGGCATTAGCTTCAAACAATGTCATACCAAATATTCCAAGACAAGAAATAAAAATAGCAATGGCCGAAAAGACCGCA